>JAEYVF010000102.1 GCA_023432005.1 Actinomycetes bacterium | reverse complement strand
GCAGCAAGGAGTAAGACCTCGTGGAAGGCCCCGAGATCAAGTTCGCCGAAGCCGTTCTGGACAACGGCAAGTTCGGCACCCGCACCATCCGTTTCGAGACCGGTCGTCTCGCCCAGCAGGCCCAGGGGGCCGTCGCCGCGTACCTCGACGAGGACACGATGATCCTGAGCGCGACGAGCGCCGGGAAGCACCCCCGCGACGGCTTCGACTTCTTCCCGCTCACGGTCGACGTCGAGGAGCGTTCCTACGCCGCCGGCAAGATCCCCGGCTCGTTCTTCCGTCGTGAGGGCCGCCCCTCGACCGAGGCGATCCTCGTCTGCCGACTCATCGACCGCCCGCTGCGCCCGACCTTCGTCGAGGGTCTGCGCAACGAGGTGCAGATCGTCATCACGGTGCTCAGCATCGCGCCCGACGAGTTCTACGACGCCCTCGCCATCAACGCCGCGAGCGCCTCGACCCAGATCTCGGGCCTGCCGTTCTACGGTCCCGTCGCGGGCGTGCGTCTCGCGCTCATCGGCGACCAGTGGGTCGCGTTCCCCAAGCACAGCCAGCTCGCCGAGGCCGTCTTCGACCTCACCGTGGCCGGACGCCTCGTCACCGACAAGGACGGCAACGAGGATGTCGCGATCATGATGGTCGAGGCCGAGGCCACCGAGGTGAGCTGGGAGCTCATCCGCGCCGGGGCGACCAAGCCCGACGAGGCCGTCGTCGCGCAGGGTCTCGAGGCGGCGAAGCCGTTCCTCAAGCAGCTCGTGAAGGCGCAGCAGGAGCTCGCCGCGCAGTCGGCGAAGGCGATCCAGGAGTTCCCGCTCTTCCCGCCGTACTCCGACGAGGCGTACAACGCCGTCGCCGAGATCGCCTACGACGACCTCAAGGCGGTCTACCAGATCGCCGACAAGCAGGAGCGTCAGGCCGCTGACGACGAGCTCAAGGAGCGCGTCAAGCTCGCGATCAACGCGAAGGTCGAGGCCGGGGAGCTCTCGGGCGAGGTGCCGCCGATGGTGAGCGCCGCCTACAAGTCGGTCAGCAAGAAGGTCATGCGCACGCGCGTGCTCACCGAGGGCGTCCGCATCGACGGCCGCGGGCTCACCGACATCCGTGCGCTCGACGCCGAGGTGCAGGTCATCCCGCGCGTGCACGGCTCCGCGATCTTCCAGCGCGGCGAGACCCAGATCCTGGGCGTCACGACGCTCAACATGCTCAAGATGGAGCAGCAGATCGACTCGCTCGCGCCTGTCACGAAGAAGCGCTACCTGCACCACTACAACTTCCCGCCCTACTCGACCGGTGAGACCGGTCGCGTCGGCTCGCCGAAGCGTCGTGAGATCGGGCACGGCTTCCTCGCCGAGCGCGCCCTCGTCCCCGTTCTGCCGAGCCGCGAGGAGTTCCCCTACGCGATCCGTCAGGTGTCCGAGGCTCTCGGCTCCAACGGCTCGACGTCGATGGGCTCGGTCTGCGCCTCGACCCTCTCGCTGCTCAACGCGGGTGTGCCCCTCAAGGCCCCCGTCGCCGGCATCGCGATGGGCCTCATCTCCGACGAGGTCGACGGCGAGACCCGCTACGCGGCGCTCACCGACATCCTCGGCGCCGAGGACGCGCTCGGCGATATGGACTTCAAGGTCGCCGGAACCTCGGAGTTCGTCACGGCGATCCAGCTCGACACCAAGCTCGCGGGCCTGCCCTCGTCGGTGCTCGACGGCGCGCTCAAGCAGGCCAAGGAGGCCCGCACGGCGATCCTCGCGGTCATCAACCAGGCGATCGACGGGCCGGACGAGATGGCTCCGACGGCTCCGCGCGTGATCTCGGTGAACATCCCGGTCGACAAGATCGGCGAGCTCATCGGACCCAAGGGCAAGACGATCAACGCGATCCAGGACGAGACCGGCGCCGAGATCTCCATCGAGGAGGACGGCACCGTCTACATCGGCGCCGTCGACGGCCCGTCGGCCGAGGCCGCGCGCGCCCAGGTGCTCGCGATCGGCAACCCGGTGAACCCGGAGGTCGGCGAGCGGTTCCTCGGCACGGTCGTGAAGCTCGCGACCTTCGGCGCGTTCGTCTCGCTCCTGCCCGGCAAGGACGGCCTGCTGCACATCAGCGAGGTCCGCAAGCTCGCCGGCGGCAAGCGCGTCGAGAACGTCGAGGACGTGCTCTCGGTCGGCCAGAAGATCATGGTCGAGATCACCAAGATGGACGACCGCGGCAAGCTGTCGCTCGCCCCGGTGGTCGAGGAGACCGAGCCGGCCGACACCGAGGGTTCGGCCGCTCACAGCGCGGGCCCGGAGGCCCCCGCCGAGGGCTGAGGCCTTTCGCACGGATGCCCGTCCCGCACGTCGCGGGGCGGGCATCCGTCGTTCTAGGCGGGGGTGACGCTCGTACCGACCGTCGCACCGCGCGCGAGCTCGTGCGTGCGCATCACGAAACCCAGCACGGCGGGCGTGATGCCGGCGGGCAGGTCGAGATGCGCGACGTCGAGGGCGCTCACGATGAACACGTAGCGATGGGTGCCGTGGCCGGCCGGGGGAGCAGCCCCCGCGTACGCCTCGCTGCGGTACTCGTTGGCGACCGTGACGGCGCCTGCGGGCAGCAGCCCGGATGTCGGGGTCCCCGCGCCGCGGGGAAGGTGGTCGGTTCCCGCCGGCACGTCGTACACGGCCCAGTGCCAGAAGCCGCTCACGGTGGGCGCATCCGGGTCGAATACGCGCACGACGAAGCTCCGCGTGCCCACCGGCGCCCCCAGCCAGCGCAGCTCGGGGGAGAGGTCCTGTCCTCCCGCGTCGTGGGCGCGTGCCCAGCTCGGCAGCTCTCCGCCCTCCTCGAAGTCGGGGCTGCGCACCTCGAGCGCCGCGACATCCGGGAGCCTCCAGAACGGATCGTTCGTCATCGTCGACCTCCTGCGTTCGGTGGGCTCCACGTTGCCATCCGGGGCTCCTCCCGTCGAGGCCCATCACGAATTGGTGACGATCCGTAACGATCCGGTCGACCTGCCATCCCCGCGGCGCGCGCGGCGCTACCCTCGCACCAACCCGAGGAGGTGGGGGATATGGACATCCGGACGGTGCCGCCCGTCGCCCCCGCGATCGCGCCCGTCCCGACCACCCTCGAGACCGCGGCCATCGTCGGCCGCGCCACCCCGCCCCGGCGTCGCATCCCGGGCACCGCGCTCGAGGTCTTCCCCACGGCCATGAGCGGCAAGCACTTCGGCTCGAGCGTCTCCGATACGGCCGTCGGCGAGATCCTCGACGCGTACACGGCTCTCGGGGGCAACATGATCGACACCGCCGACGCGTACGGCGAGGGTCGCAGCGAGCAGCTCATCGGCGACTGGATGCGGCGCCGCGGCAATCGCGACCGCGTCGTCGTGGCGACGAAGGTCGGCAAGTCGCTCGCGCACCCCGGGCTCTCGGGCCCCGCCATCGGGGCTGCCGTCGACGCGTCGCTGCGCCGACTCGGAACCGATCGCATCGACCTGCTCTATCTTCACCTCGACGACACCGACGTGCCCTTCGAGGAGACCCTGCTCGCCGTCGACGGCCTCATCCGCCGCGGCAAGGTGCTGACCTTCGGCATGTCCGACCACACGGGCGACCGGCTGCTCGCGGCGCGCATCGCGTGCGGACTGCTCGGCGTCGCGCCCATGACGGCGTTGCAGAACGAGTACTCGCTCGTGCAGCGCGCGGGCTACGAGGGCGACCTCGCGCGCGTCGCGGCCCAGCAGGGCCTCGCGGTCATGCCGCGCTTCCCGCTCGCGGGCGGGTTCCTCACGGGGGAGTACCGCACGCGGGCCGACCTCGCGCGCAGCTCCGCCGCCGCCTACGTCGCGCCGCACCTCGGGCGGCGCGGCCGTCGCGTGCTCTCGGTGGTCGAGAAGGTCGCGCGCGAGGCCGACGCCTCGCGGGCGGGCGTCGCCCTCGCGTGGCTGCTCAGCCGCTCGGGCGTCGTCGCGCCGGTCGTCGCCGTGAGCAGCGCCGACCAGCTGTTCGACGTGATGTCGGCGCCCGACATCCGCCTCACGCGGCACCAGCTCGCCGCACTCGACCGCGCGAGCGCGTAGCAGCGTCGCGTCAGGCCGCCGCCGGCTCGCGGGCGCTCTCGAGCACGCGGTCGTACATGCGCTGCAACGCCGCGGCCGCGGCGATCGGGTCGCTCGCGTAGCCGCCGAGCATGGCGCCGTCGTGCGCGAGCACGAGGTCGTCGGCTGCGTCGCCGGCGAGCGGGTGGCCGAGGTCGCGCAGGAGCGCCTCGAGCAGGTCGTGGAACCACTCGCGGTGCTGCTCGACGGCGCGGCGCACGGGGTGGCTCGCGTCGGTGAACTCGGTCGCGGCGTTGAGGAACGGGCAGCCGCGGAAGCCGGGGGCTCCGATCGAGCGGGCCTGCAGAGCGGCGATGTCGCGAAGCAGCTGCTCGGGGTCGTCGGTCGCCTGCGCGGCGGCGTCGATCGCCTCCGCCGTCTGGAGGTGACGGTACGCGATGTACTCGACGATCAGGCGGTCCTTCGAGCCGTAGTGCTTGTAGAAGGTGGCCTTGGTGACGCTCGACACCGCGATGAGCCGGTCGATGCCGACCGCGCGGATGCCCTCGTCGTAGAAGAGCCGGTCGGCCGTGTCGAGGATGCGCTGCTTCGCGGGCGCGAGGGTGAGTCGCTTCGGCGGCTTCACGATGTCGATCGGCAACCCGGGGCTCCTTCGTTCTGGGGTGCTGGGCGGAGGAGGGTGCCGCGGCCCGACCCGTGGGGTGGGCCGCGGCACGGGCGATCGTTGTCCGACGATCGGTGCCGCACGCGGCCCGGGTACGGGTCACCCGGCTGGGAAGGCCGATCGGTCGAGTCTCCGTTCGCTCTCCGCGAGACACACGCTAGCATGATGAGGACAGACAGACTTGTCTGTTTGTCCTCCGTTCGGCCCCCAGTCCGGGGGGAGGCGGATCCGAGCGGGTTCGGAGCATGGCGTAGGCTCGGCACGATGAACGGCGCGGTGCAGCTCCCTCTCGACCTCCCGGAACTCGCCATCGACGCGTCGGGCGGCACGCTCGTCCGACGCACGGTGCTCCCCAGCGGGGTGCGTGTGCTGACCGAGCGGGTTCCCGGCTCGCAGAGCGCGACGGTCGGCTTCTGGGTCGCGGTCGGCTCCCGCGACGAGGAGCCCGTGACCTACGGCTCGACGCACTTCCTCGAGCACCTGCTCTTCAAGGGCACGGCGACGCGCACCGCGCTCGACATCGCCGTGGCGTTCGACTCGGTCGGCGGGGAGCACAACGCGCTCACCGCGAAGGAGTACACCTGCTACTACGCGAAGGTGCGCGATCGCGATCTCGAGATGGCCGTGCGGGTGCTCGCCGACATGTTCGCCTCATCGGTGCTCGACGCCGAGGAGTTCGAGAACGAGCGCGGGGTGATCCTCGAGGAGCTCGCGATGGCCGACGACGATCCGGGCGACGTCGCGGGGGAGCGCTTCTTCGAGGCGGTCTTCGGCGAGCATCCGCTCGGTCGGCCCATCGGGGGCAACCCCGAGTCGATCGGTGCCGTCACGCGCGACGCCGTGTGGCAGCACTACCGGCAGAACTACCGCCCGCGCGACCTCGTCATCACGGTCGCGGGCGCCGCGGATCACGACCGCATCGTGGAGGTCGCCGTCGCCGCCCTCGAGGAGGCGGGCTGGGATCTGGGCGCCGCCGCGCTCCCGGTCGCCCGCCGCGATCCGGCCCCCGGCCTCGTCGAGCGCGGCTCCCCGCTCGCCCTCGTCGAGCGTCCCCTCGAGCAGGTCAACCTCTACCTCGGCATGGGCGGCCTCGCCGCCGCCGACGATCGCCGGCCCGCCCTCACGGTGCTCAACTCCGTGCTCGGGGGCGGCATGAGCTCGCGGCTCTTCCAGGAGGTGCGCGAGAAGCGCGGCCTCGCCTACTCGGTGTACTCCTTCGCCTCCAGCTACTCCGACGCGGGCGTCGTCGGCCTCTACGCCGGATGCTCGCCCAAGCGCGCGGCGGACGTGGCCGAGCTCATGCTCGCCGAGTTCCGGCGGCTCGCCGCCGACGGCATCAGCGACGACGAGCTCCGTCGTGCCCGCGGGCAGCTCGCGGGGGCCTCCGCCCTCGCCCTCGAGGACTCCGACACCCGCATGAGCCGTCTCGGCCGCAGCGAGCTGACCCTCGGCGAATTCGCCGACCTCGACGAGACGCTCCGCCGGATCGACGACGTCGCGGCATCCGATGTGCGCGAGCTCGCCGCCGAGCTCGTCGAGCGGCCGCTGTCCGTCGCGGCCGTCGGCCCCGTCACGCCCGCAGCCTTCGCGGGCCTCGACGGCGAACCCGCGGCGGCGTAAGGGGGCGGCATGTCGAGATTCCTCTACCTCGTGCGTCACGGCGAGCAGCAGGATGCCGAGCACGGTCTGCCGGACGGTCCGCTCTCGCCGCGCGGCGTGCGCCAGGCGAACGCCGTCGCGGAGCGGCTCGGCGGCGTGCCGTTCACCGGCGCGTGGACCTCCCCGCTGCAGCGCGCGCAGGAGACGGCGCGCATCATGACCGAGCGGATGCCCGCCATCGAGCCGCAGCCCTCCGCGCTGCTCATGGACTGCATCCCGTCGGGCCCGACGCCCGACCTGCCCCACGCGTGGGAGCACTTCTTCGGCTCCGTGACGCGCGAGCAGATCGAGGCAGGCGAGGCGCAGATGGCGGATGCGACGGCCGAGTGGCTCGCGCCGACCCGCGACGACCGGCACGACCTGCTCATCACGCACAACTTCGTGATCGGGTGGTTCGTGCGCGAGGTGTTCGGCGCCGCGAGCTGGCGTTGGCTGGGCATCAACCAGGCCAACTGCGGGCTCACGATCATCCGCGTGCGCTCGGCGAAGCCTCCCGTGCTCGTGACCCACAACGACCTGGGCCACCTGCTGCCCGAGCTCCGCACGGGTCTGTCGGTCGAGCAGCCCTACTGAGCCAGGCGAGACTCAGGTGGTCGAGGAGCGCCGCGTCTCGAGACCGCCGACGCCCGAGTCACAGCTCCTTGCGGAACCACGCGTTCGCATTGGGGTTGTCGTTGTACGGCGCGATCTCGACGTAGCCGCTCGAGCGGTAGAGCGAGCCCGCGGCCGCCAGGTCGACGTTCGTGTCGAGCACGGCCTCCGTCGCGCCCAGCGCGGCCGCGCGGTGCTCGAGCTCGGCGAGCAGCATCCGACCCCATCCGCGGCCGCGTGCCGCGTCGCGCAGATAGAGGTGCTTGACCTCCGCACGGCGGGCGTCGAGCATCCGGATGCCGCCGCAGCCGACCGGTGAGCCGTCGTCGCCGTCGATCACGAGGAAGACCCCCGCGGGCTCGGTGAAGCGCGACGGATCGGGGAAGATCGTCCGGTAGGAGCCGGCCGCGGGGTCGAAGCCCGCTGCCCGCATCGCGAAGTACTCGGCGAGCAGCGCGTGGGCGTCGGGATCGGTGACGGCGGCGACGCGGAAGACGGGGTCCACGCGTCCAGCGTAGATAGGCTGGACGACATGGCGTACTCGGTGGCCGTCGTCGGCGCGACCGGCAGGATGGGCACTCTCGCGACCCGGCTCATCGAGAGCAGCGACGACTTCGAGGTGCACGCGCTCCTGAGCTCGCGCGATGCGCTCGACGGCATCGCGGGGGCCGACCTCGTGCTCGACCTCACGTTGCCCGCGGTCTCCCCGGATGTCGTGGAGGCGGCCGTCTCGCGAGGCATCCCCGTCCTCGTCGGCACGTCGGGGTGGACGGCCGAGCGCCTCGCACGCGTGCGCAGCCGCCTCGGCGACGATCCCGGGCTCGGCGTCATCGTCATCCCCAACTTCTCCCTCGGATCGGTCGTCGCGACGCGCCTCGCGACGATCGCGGCGCCCTACTTCGACTCGATCGAGATCATCGAGGCCCATCACGCCGGCAAGTCCGACTCGCCGTCGGGGACCGCCATCCGCACGGCCGAGCTCATGGCGGAGGCCCGGGGCGAGCGCGGCCCGGTCGCCGCGCCGCACGCCGACCAGCGCGCCCGTGGCCAGCAGGTCGCGAGCGTGCCCGTGCACAGCCTCCGCCTGGACGGCGTTCTCGCGGAGCAGCAGGTGATCTTCGGGGGCGTGGGCGAGACCATGCGCATCAGCCACCAGACCGTGTCCGACTCCTCCTACGAGGCGGGCATCCTGCTCGCGCTCCGCGCTCTGCCCGACGCCCGCGGGCTCGTGGTGGGTCTCGACGCGCTCCTCGGGCTATGACGACCCGCATCGGCACGGTCGTCATGGCCGCGCTGCTCGCGCTCTACCTCGTCTTCGCCGTCTACTACGCGACCGTGCTGTTCGGCACGGGAGACGGCGTCGCGATCGCACTCGGGGCGGGGCTGCTCGTCCTCGCGCTCCTCGGCGGCGGGTTCATCGCGGCCGAGATCGTGTTCGGGATGCGCGCCGAGCGCCTCGCGCGGCGGCTCGAGGAGGAGGGCGGCCTCCCCGAGGAGCAGCTGCCCGTCGGCGCGAGCGGCCGGGTCGATCGCGCCGCGGCCGGAGAGGTCTTCCCGCGCTACCGGGCCGCGGTCGAGGCCGCTCCCAAGGACTGGCGCGCCTGGTTCCGGCTCGCGCTCGCCTACGACGCCGCGGGCGATCGCCGTCGCGCGCGCTGGGCGACGCGCACCGCCATCCGACTCGAACGGGGCGGAGCGCCGGACGTGCGCGTCTAGGCCAGGCTCGCCTCGAGCGTGATCGGGATGCCGGCGAGCGCCTTCGACACGGGGCAGTTGGCCTTCGCGTCCTCGGCGAGCCGCTCGAAGTCGGCCTCCGAGATGCCCGGCACCTTGGCGCTCACGAGCAGGTGGCTGCCCGTGATGCCCTCGCCGGGCTGGAAGGTGACGGCGGCCGTCACCTGGAGGCTCTCCGGCGGGAAGCCGGCCTGCGCGAGGGCGTTCGAGAACGCCATCGAGAAGCACGCGGAGTGGGCCGCGCCGAGCAGCTCCTCGGGGTTGGTGCGGCCGAGCTCGCCCTCGGCGCGCGCCGTCCACGTGACGGGGAACTCGGCGGCGTCGCTCGAGTCGAGGGAGGTCGTGCCGGATCCGCTGAACAGGTCCCCGAACCAGAGGGTGGTCGCTTCGCTCGTGACTGCCATGGGGCCACTCTAGGTCGAAGGCCCGAGACGGTCGAGGGGTGGCTCGGCCGAGACGCGCTTCCGGATGACGCCCGCACGCACGAGCAGCAGGTACAGCTGGCAGCCGAGGCAGTAGCCGAAGGCCGCGTTGAGGAAGGCCGCGTCGAACGCCGCCGCGGCGGCTCCGACGACCCCGAACGGGACCCCCGCGAGGTGCAGCGCGACGCCCGCGAGGGTCACGACGGCGCCCACGCCCTGCGCGAAGGTCGGGGGAGCGGAGTCCTCCAGCTCGACGGGAGCGGCGAGTCGCGGCCGGATCAGGCGACGGAACACCGCCGACCACGGATTGCGCGTGATGCCCGCGACGGCGCTCCACACGAAGATCGCAGCGAGGACGACGAGCACGGCGAACGCGGGCTGCGCAGCGCGCTCGCCGAGCGTGAGGGGCGTACCGCCGGCAAGTCCGAGCGCGACCGTCGCGAGCAGCAGCACAGCGGTGACGCTCGCGGTGAAGCGCGCTCCGCGCGGATCGATCGCGGCAGGGCGGGTGGGTCCGGGCGGCAGGGCCACGTCTGCTCCTCGAAGGTCAGGCGGTCACGGGGGCGGGTGCGGCGATCAGTCGATCGAGCTCGGCGCGGAGCGCGTCCGCGCGCACGGCGCCGCCGATGCGCGCTCGGGCGCGTCCGTCGCCGTCGAGCACGAGCGTCGTCGGGGTCTGGAGCACGCCGAAGCGCGCCGCGAGCTCCGGCCGCTCCGCTACGTCGATCTCGACGTGCGCGACGCCCGGCGTCGCCTCGGCGATCGTGCCGAGCACCTTCGCGGTCGCGCGGCACGGCGCGCAGAACTCGCTCGAGAACTGCAGGAGGGTCGCGGCGGGGGCGAGGGCGATGTCGTCGACGACCACGGCATCCGTCGCGCGGACGCGGCGCACCCGACCTTGCGCGGCGCGCCAGGCGATGCCGGCGGCGGTCGTCACCCCGACGAGGGCGCCGACGACGGCGAGCGCCAGCAGCGGGTCCATGGCGCCACGGTAGCCATCTGCGGTGCCCCGTCGGCGACTGCGACCTCCCGTGACAGGGAGGGGCGGCGCGGCGCGGTGCGCGCGTCGGCGCCCCCGGATATCGTGAGGGCCGTGCCGGAGACCACGAGCGACGCGACCCCCATCCAGTTCCGTTCCGACATGACGGTCGAGCTCGTCCGAGCGAGCGCCCACGACTCCGACGTGCTGTTCGCGGCGCGCGTGTCGACCCAGGGCGAGAAGATTCTCGACGCGGCCGCCGCGGGCACCGAGGCGACCGATCGCGACCGGGGCCTCATCAACTACCTCATGCGCGACCGCCATGGCTCGCCGTTCGAGCACAACTCGATGACGTTCTACGTGCAGGCGCCCATCTTCGTGTTCCGCGAGTTCATGCGGCACCGCATCGCCTCCTACAACGAGGAGTCCGGCCGCTACCGCGAGCTGCGCCCTGTGTTCTACGTGCCCGGCCCCGAGCGTCGCCTCGTGCAGGTCGGCAAGCCCGGTGCCTACGAGTTCGTCGAGGGCACGGCCGAGCAGACAGAGCTCGCGGTCGCCGAGTCGAAGGCCGCCGCCGAGTTCGCCTATGCGGCCTACCAGCGGATGCTCGACGCGGGCATCGCGCGCGAGGTCGCGCGCGGCGTGCTTCCCGTGTCGACCTACTCCTCGATGTACGTCACGATGAACGCCCGC
This sequence comes from Actinomycetes bacterium, assembly GCA_023432005.1. Classification (GTDB taxonomy): domain Bacteria; phylum Actinomycetota; class Actinomycetes; order Actinomycetales; family Microbacteriaceae; genus Homoserinibacter. The sequence goes on along the minus strand of JAEYVF010000102.1, from coordinate 29,224 downwards.
TCGCTCATGAACTTCCTGTCGTTGCGCACGAAGCACCCGGAATCGCACTTCCCCTCGTTCCCGCAGCGCGAGATCGAGATGGTCGCGGAGCAGATGGAGGCGTCGTGGGCCGAGCTCATGCCGCTCACCCACGCGGCGTTCCAGGCGAACGGGCGCGTCGCGCCGTAGCCGCCAGCTTTCGCGTATCCCATCTCAAGGAGTCGCGTATCCCATCTCAAGGAGTCGCGCGTCCCATCTCAAGGAGCTGGTGGGGCTCGCGTCGACCCGACGGGCTGAAGAAGCCTTCTGGGGCGACCCCGTCCTCGAGATGGGCGGTGTCATTCCTTGAGATGGGATCGGCCGAGGGTAACTCGCCTGGCCAGGCATCGGATGTGGCAGTCGCGTCGTCCCCAGCGCCGGCTGCGGCTGCGTCTCCACGCGGTGGGCATCCATCGGCAAGCGGCTGCGCGGCACGCGCCATCGTCGGGCCATGTCGAGTCCTGCGAGTCGCATCCGTGAACTAGGGGGTCTTGCTGCAGCTCACGAGCTTCACGCTGCCGGCTTCGGACGCGAAGCGGTGAGGCTCGCGGTGCGAGCCGGGGCTATCCGCCGCATCCGCAAGGGCTGGTACATCCTTCCGGACACGCCCGCCGCCATCGCGGATTGCGCCCGCGTCGGCGGCCGCGCGACATGCGTGACTGCGGTCGAGGCGGCGGGACTGTGGGTGCTCGAGCGCCCGTCGGAGGTGCACGTCGCCGTGCGTCCGAACGCTTGCCAGCTGCGCGACCCCCGCGACTACAAGGCGCGAGCGCCGCAACCGGGCGCGAGGGTGCACTGGACGGACCACGCGACGCCTGGCGGGCGGCTCATGGTCGACGTGCCTGACGCGATACGCGAGCTTGCGAACTGCCGTGGGGTCGAGAGCGCGTTCATCGCGTGGGAATCCGCGCTCACCGGTGGCGTTGTCCGCCGAGCAGATGCGGCGCGCGCGTGTGCCGGGCTGCCGCTCGCATCCGTCGTGGCCCTGTCGCGCGCACATGGACTGTCGGGCAGCGTCACCGAGGCTGTGTTTCTCTTCCGCGCGAACGTCTTCGGTGTCCGCATCCGACAGCAGATGCAGATCGGGCGCGACCGCGTGGACTTCGTACTCGGCGATCGTCTCGTGGTCGAGGTCGACGGCCGCGAGTTCCACGAGAGGGAGCGCGACTACGCGAGGGACGCGCGTCTCACGGCTCGTGGCTACCGCATCCTGCGGTTCAGCTACCGCCAAGTGGTGCACGGGTGGCCGGCCGTCGAAGCGGCCGTGCTCGCGGCGGTATCCCGCGGCGACGCGGCCTGACCCACGCGCCGCACCGCGCCGGTTCGGTCGGCTCCTGACACGCCCGACATGCCGTACGTCGCGTCATCTCAAGGAGGCGGCCATCCCATCTCAAGGGCTCGGGCGCCACATCCTGCTCACCGACTGTCTCGGGCCCCACTCGCCACATCGGATCCTTGAGATCGGATGCCGCAATCCTTGAGATGGGACACGGCCGGCGCCTACTTGGCGTCCTGGATCGGCATGATCACCTTCTTGACGATCAGCACGAGCGACGCCGACACGGGGCACGCGACGAGGGCGCCGAGCAGCCCGAGCAGGGTGCCGCCGATGAGCGCGCCGATGAGCACGAGCGACCCCGGGATCTGGATCGCCTTCCCGACGATGCGCGGTGTGAGCACGTACGCCTCGACCTGCATGTAGACGAGCAGCGAGATGAGGGTGATGAGTCCGACGCTCGGCGACGTGAAGAACGCGACCGTCGTGCAGATGATCGTCGAGATGACCGAGCCGACGAGTGGGATGAAGGTGATCGGCAGCGCGAGCGCGGCGAGCAGGCCCGCGTAGCGCACCCCGACGGCCGTGAGCACGATGAACGTGAACAGGGCGTTCATGATGGCGAGGATCACCATGCCGTTGAGGTAGCGCCCGACCGAGGTGATGATCTGCTCCGCGATCTCGCGGAAGGAGCCGCGCTTGCTCGACGGCACGAGCCGCACGAGCGCCTCCTTCATCTGGTCGTGACCGATGACGAAGTACAGGGTGAGCGCGACGACGAAGATCACCGAGAACACGCCGTTCACGACGCCGAGGCCGATACGCAGCGCTCCGCCGCCGACGGTCAGCCAGAAGGCGGGGTCGGCCACGGTCTCCTGCAGCAGCTCGACGAACCCGGTGAGCACGCCGCCGAAGCTCGCGTTGAGCGACTCGAACCACTCCTGATGCTCGATCTGATCGAGTCCCTCCGGGAGGTAGTTGATGAGCTTGCCGAGCTCGTCGACCACGACGGGCACGACGAGCCACACGAGCAGCGCCACGAGCACGAGGAAGCCGGCGAGCACGATGAGGAGCGCCACGACCTTCGACAGCCCGAACCGCTCGAGGCGCCAGACGAGGGGCTTGAGACCGAGGGAGATGAAGAGCGCGAGGAAGATGAGGGTCAGCGCCTGGGCGAGCGACGCGACGGCGAACCCCAGGGCGAGGGCGAGCAGCACCCCCGACGCCGCGATGAAGCCGAATCGGAACGGGCCTGCCTGGAGCAGGCGCGGGGTGGTATCCATGGCCGCCGCCTTTCGGATGGTGCCCTCACCCTAGGACGGTGCGCCGCCGGCGTGTGAAGGACTTCCGAGCCAACCGCTAGCCTGTAGACCGTGTCGACGCCAGAGAACCCCTTCGGACAGGTGCTCGTCGCGCTCGTGACCCCGTTCACGGCCGACGGCGAGGTGGACTGGGCCGACGTGGAGAAGCACGTGGATCACGTCGTGTCGCACGGAGCCGACGGCATCGTCGTCACCGGAACCACCGGTGAGACCAGCACCCTCACCGACCCCGAGAAGGTCAAGCTCGTCGAGGTCGCGAAGGATGTCGCCGCGGGCCGCGCGAAGATCATCACGGGAGGCGGCTCGAACGAGACCGCGCATGCCATCGAGCTCTACAAGAAGAGCGAGAAGGTCGGCGCCGACGGCATCATGATCGTCACGCCGTACTACAACAAGCCCACCCAGGCGGGCATCCTCACGCACTTCCGCCTCGTCGCGGACGCGACCGACCTCCCGGTGATCCTCTACGACATCCCCGGCCGCACGGGCGTGCCGATCAGGTACGAGACGATGCTGCGCGCCGCGAAGCACCCCAACATCCGCGCGGTCAAGGATGCCAAGGGCGACCTGTCCGAGGTCAGCCGCGTCATGAACCAGACCGACCTGCTGTACTTCGCGGGCGACGACGCGAACGCGCTGCCGACCCTCGCGATCGGCGGCACGGGCCTCATCGGCGTGACGGCCAACATCGCCCCGGCGCCCTACCGCACGATGATCGACGCCGTGAACGCCAACGACCTGAAGACCGCGACCGCGGCGCACCGCGCGCTCGAGCCCCTCGTCCGCGCGACGATGACGCACGTGCCGGGTACCGTCGCGACGAAGTACATCCTGCACGGACTCGGCCGCATCTCGAGCCCGCGCGTGCGTCTGCCGCTCGTGGGTCCCGAGGAGTCGGAGGCCGCCCTCATCGAGGACGAGATCGCGCTCGTCCGCGAGATCGAGGGCGTCGACTTCAGCAACTTCCGCCCCGACCGGAACGCAGCCGCAGGCGGCGCGCTCCCCAAGGTCGCCGGCACCACCCGCTAGACCCCGAGGAGGCCTCCATGGCCATCGACGTCGTGTCCCCGCCGGAGCTCGCGCCCGGCGCCCTTCGCGTGATCCCGCTCGGCGGCGTCGGCGAGGTCGGTCGCAACATGACCGTCTACGAGATCGACGGCAAGCTGCTCATCGTCGACGTCGGCGTGCTGTTCCCCGAGGAGAACCACCCGGGCGTCGACCTGATCCTGCCCGACTTCGATTCCATCCGTGAGCGGCTCGACGACGTGCTCGGCGTCGTGCTCACGCACGGCCACGAGGATCACATCGGAGCCGTGCCGTACCTGCTCAAGCTCCGCGGCGACATCCCGCTGTACGGCTCGAAGCTCACCCTCGCGCTCGTCGAGGCGAAGCTCAAGGAGCACCGCATCAGCCCGATCACGCACGTCGTGAAGGAGGGCGGGCGCACGGCGCTCGGCCCGTTCGACCTCGAGTACATCGCCGTCAACCACTCGATCCCGGATGCGCTCGCGGTCGTCATCCGCACGGCCGCGGGTCTCGTGCTCCACACGGGCGACTTCAAGATGGACCAGCTGCCGCTCGACGGCCGCATCACCGACCTGCGCGCGTTCGCCCGCCTCGGCGAGGAGGGGGTCGATCTCTTCCTCCCCGACTCGACGAACGCCGACATCCCCGGGTTCACCGCGCTCGAGCGCGAGATCGGGCCCGTGCTCGAGCGCGTCATCGCGAAGTCCCCGAAGCGCGTCATCGTGGCGAGCTTCTCGAGCCACGTGCACCGCGTGCAGCAGGTGCTGGATGCCGCGGCCGCCAACGAGCGCGTCGTCGCCCTCGTCGGCCGCTCGATGGTGCGCAACATGGGGATCGCGGCCGAGCTCGGCTATCTCAAGGTGCCCGACGGCGTGCTCGTCGACCTCAAGACGGCGCTCGAGCTGCCCGACGACCGCGTCGTGTTCATGAGCACGGGCTCGCAGGGGGAGCCGATGGCCGTGCTCGCGCGCATGGCCAACGGCGACCACCGCATCGAGGTCGGCGCGGGCGATACCGTGATCCTCGCGTCGAGCCTCATCCCGGGCAACGAGAACGCCGTCTACCGCGTCATCAACGGGCTCACGAAGCTCGGTGCGAACGTCGTGCACAAGGGCTCCGCCCGGGTGCACGTGTCGGGTCACGCCGCCGCGGGCGAGCTGCTCTACTGCTACAACATCCTGAAGCCGCGCAACGTCTTCCCCGTGCACGGGGAGTACCGCATGCTCACGGCATCCGCCGACCTCGCCGTGGAGACGGGCGTGCCGCGCGAGAACATCGTCGTCGGCGAGAACGGCGTGGTGATCGACCTCGCGGACGGTGTCGCGCGCGTGACGGGCCAGCTCGATGTCGGCTACGTGTATGTCGACGGCTCCACCGTCGGCGAGATCACGGATGCCGACCTCAAGGACCGCCGCATCCTCGCGGAGGAGGGCTTCATCTCGATCTTCGTGGCGATCGACCGTCAGACCGGCAAGGTCATCGTCGGGCCCGAGATCCAGGCGCGCGGTTTCGCGGAGGACGAGTCGGTCTTCGACGACGTGCGCCCGCAGATCGTGGCGGCGCTCGCCGAGGCGGCGCGCAACGGCGTGAACGACCAGCACGGCTTCAGCCAGGCGGTGCGCCGCACGGTCGGCCGCTGGGTGAACACCCAGCACCGCAGGCGCCCCATGATCATCCCCGTCGTGATCGAAGCGTGACCGACTGATCTCCGCCCCGCGGCCTGATCGCCGCTACGTTCGAGAAATGCACAGGCTTGCTCGTGGCGGTGCGGGGCTGGTTGTCGCCGCCGCAGTGCTGGTCGGATGAGCGACGACTCCTCCTGCGACACCGTCTCGGTCTCCCCAGGCTGCCTCGGACACGCCCACGCCGACGCCCACCCCGACGCCGACCCCCACGCGTCCCGCCCTCGACGAGCTCGTGCTGGAGCCGGGTGGTCTGGGCGACATCCGTGTCGGGGCTCCCGTGCCGGCGGTCGACCCGGACCCGGCGATCGTCCGATGGGATGGCACCGCGTGCCAGTGGGAAGGGCAGCCCGCTGAGGGCGAACCGTTCGCGGGGTACTGGCGTCCGGTCGAACCCGCCGACACGACGCAGGCACCGCCCGCGGACCGCGATCCCTACCTCCTGCTCACCGAGTGGGGGATGCGCGAGGGCGCGGTCCTGTCGGTGCGGGTGCATCGAGGCGTCACGACGGCCGCGGGCGTTGGGCCGGGCAGCACCCGTGCGGAACTCCTCGCCGCGTACGGGGGCTCTCTCCACCTTGCCGACGATCGAGGCATCACCACGCTGTACACCCTGACCGAGGGATCGGATCGCATCGTCTTCGAGGTGGCGGACGACGACGGGTACGGCTCGTGGGAACCCCGACTCGTCGACACGGTGCTGTGGATGTGGGCCGAGGCGAGCGAGCGGGAGTTGCGCGCGATCGCCGCGACCGATGCCGCCGGGCCCTGCTTCGGCGCGTAGGGCGCGATCGCACCACCGAGCGCCCTCCGGCATCGCGGCGGCGACACTGCCCGTGCCCGGCGTGACTCAGGGGCCTCCCCGACGCGCCCCGGAATCCACCCCGAGGATGACGGCATCCGGAGGCACGCTGCTCTAGCGTCGTGCTGAGCGACGCTCGATGTTCCTGGAACGTTGGGATGCGGTGAGCACGTGTCGCTGCTTCGCTGAGAGGGGCGACGTCGTGAGACGCGCCCATCGCTACGTCGACAGGAGGACGCGTGAGCATCGCGCGCCGGTGGGTCTTCCCCATCATCTGGATGGTCATCTTCGCGGTCATCGGCGCCGCGCTCGTGAAGCTCGCGTTCTTCGCCGACGCGCCCGCGGAGAGCGCCCCCGAGTTCCCGACGGGCACGATCGTCGACCCGACGGTGGTGGTCGGGCTCGGCACCGTCCGCAACGATGTGACGATCGACGGCACGGTGGGTGCGGATGCCGCGGTGCCGACCCGCGCCGAGCTCTCGGGCGAGGTGCGCAAGGTCTCCGCCACCGCGGGCCAGTGGGTCGACGCGGGCGCCGAGCTCGCCCAGATCCGCGGCATGAACGAGGACGGCACCAACAGGTGGTCGATCCTCAAGGCGCCCATCTCGGGCACCCTCACGACGTTCTCGCTGCTCGTGGGGCAGCAGGTGGCTCTCGGCGACACCCTCGCCCAGATCGCGCCCGCGACGTTCAACGTCACCGCGAGCCTCGCCCCCGAGCAGCAGTACCGCCTCACGACCCAGCCCACCGAGGCTGTCGTGACGATCGCGGGGGGACCTGCGCCGTTCACGTGCACCGCGCTCACGATCACCCCGGCCTCCGCGCCGACCTCGGGCGACGACGGCTCGGGAGGCGGAGGCGGCACCTCCGTCGCGACGGTGCGCTGCGCCGTGCCGGGAGACGTGCGGGTGTTCGCGGGCCTCGCCGCCACGCTCACGATCGCGGGCGGCATCGCGGAGAACGTGCTCGTCATCCCGACGACAGCCGTCGAGGGCGGCAGCGGAACGGGCATCGTCTACCTCCCCGCGGTGGGCGGCGAGCCGGAGCAGCGCGAGGTGACGCTCGGCCTGTCCGACGGCTCGATGGTGCAGGTGACGGGCGGCCTCGCGGAGGGCGAGGAGATCCTGCAGTTCGTGCCCGGGGCGCTCGCCGACCCCGACATGGGCATGGGCTTCGGGGGCTGAGCGTGAGCTTCCTCCGCCTCGAGCAGGTGACCCGCTCGGTCGACCTGCCCGACGGCTCGCGCCTCGACATCCTGCGCGGGGTCGACCTCGATGTCGCCGTGGGCGACCACGTGAGCATCGTGGGCCGCTCCGGCAGCGGCAAGTCGACGCTCCTGAACATCCTCGGGCTCATCGACACGCCGACCTCGGGCTCGCTCGAGTTCGACGGTGTGCCGCTCGAGAGGCTCCGGATGGGCGCCCGCGACCGCAGGCGCGGCCGGGATGTGGGGTTCATCTTCCAGCAGTTCAACCTGCTGCCGCGGCGCACGGCGCTCGAGAACGTCATGACGCCGCTGCTCTACGCGTCCGGTCGCCAGTTCTGGCGGCGCGAACGGCTCGCGACCGAGATGCTCGAGCGGGTCGGCCTCGGACAGCGGCTGCGTTCGACGCCCGATCAGCTCTCGGGGGGCGAGCAGCAGCGCGTCGCGATCGCGCGGGCCCTCGTGCGCGGCCCCCGCCTCATCCTCGCCGACGAGCCGACCGGCGCCCTCGACGTCGAGACGGGCGCCCGCGTCATGACGCTGCTCGACGAGGTCGCCGAGTCCACGGGCGCCGCGCTCATCACGATCACCCACGACCCGAACATCGCGGCCATGGCCCGCCGGCACTTCCGGCTCGACGCGGGCGTGCTCACGGAGGTCGGCGCCCCTCTGCTCGCGGCGCCATCCGCGGGGGAGGTGACCTGGTGAACCTCTGGACGGGTCTCGTCGGCTCGATCGTCGAGGCCTGGGGCGAGCTGCGCGTCCACCGCACGCGCGTGCTGCTGAGCCTCGTCGGCGTCGGCGTCGCGGTCGCCGCCCTCACCGTCGTCGTCGCGGGCGGCGCGATCGCCACCCAGGTGCAGATCGAGCAGTCGGAGCGCTGGGGTGGACGGCCCGCGACCTACCAGCTCAACGCCTTCGCACCCCAGACGGGCGAGAGCGCCCCCGCTGCGCGGGTCTCGCCCATCGTCGAGGACCTCGTGGAGCGCTACGACATCCGCTACTGGTCGCGGATGTCGGGCGACAGCGTGCGGGTGCAGCTCGCCGACGGCGTGTCCTTCCTCTCGGTCCAGGTCGTCGATCAGCCCTACGCTGCGATCCACCGCACCCGGCTGCTGGAGGGCAGCTGGTTCAGCGACCGCGACGCCGCCCGCCTCGCGCCCGCGATCATCATCTCGAGCGACCTGTGGAACCGCATCGGCGCGCCGGACCTGCGCACGCATCCGACCCTCGAGCTCATGGCACCGGAGCACAACGTCACCGCGGTCGTGACGGGGGTCTTCGAGTCACCCCCCGAGACCGCGGGCGCAGACCTCAGCAGCTTCATGCTGACCGGTCAGTTCAGCGCCGCGCGTCTCTCGGTCACGCCACCCGAACAGCTCTACACGCAGTTCGAGTTCTGGCTGCCGGCCGACACCGGAGACGAGCTGAGCGCGCGCATCGCGGGGGAGGTCGCGGCCGCACTCGGCGACGGCTGGCAGGCCGACATGTACCGCAGCGACTACCTCGCCTACTCGAGCGAGGACCCCCTCCTCGTGCTCAAGCTCTCGATCGGCGGCGTCGCCGTGCTCGTGCTGCTGCTGGGGGCGCTCGGGCTCGTCAACATCGCGCTCGTGACGGTTCGGCACCGCATCCGCGAGATCGGCATCCGGCGCAGCTTCGGGGCGACCGCCGGCCGCGTGTTCTTCTCCGTGATGATGGAATCGGTCGTCGCGACGGCCGTCGCGGGCGCCGTGGGCGTGCTCGTCGCCGTCGCGCTCATCAAGAACCCGTGGGTGACGGAGTGGCTCGACGCCTACCTGCAGGACGTGCCGGCGTTCCCCGTCGAGGCCGCGGTCGTGGGTCTCGTCGCGGCGACGGGCGTCGGGGCGCTCGCGGGGCTGCTGCCGGCCCTCGTCGCGGTGCGCGTGAAGGTCATCGACGCGCTGCGGCTGTAGGTTCTGCGCCGCGATGATCCGCGGCGCGCGCCGTGGGGCGGCACGGGGTGAGCGCGGACGGGTGTCGCTCCCGAGGGTCGTCGGATGCCGCGGATACCGTGAGCGCATGGCCACGAGCACCCGGTCGACGTCGTCGCGCGCCCGCACGAGCAGCGGATCGCGTTCCTCGTCGACGCGCTCCTCGTCACGGGGGCCGCAGGGCACCAAGAAGCTCCCGGTCGCGCAGCAGAAGCCCGGCCTGCTGACCGCCGCGTGGATGGGCCTCGCGCACGTCGTCGGCGGCGCCGCGCGACTCTTCGGCAAGGAGGACCTCGCGAAGGACGAGCGCCGCGACGGCGTGCCGTTCCTGTTCTTCCTGCTCGCGATCGCGACCGCGATCGTCGAGTGGTTCGCCCCCACGAGCGATGTCGCACGCGCCCTCGACAACTTCGGATTCGGCGGTCTGCTCGGCCGCGTCGCCTTCGCGCTGCCCGTCATCCTGCTGCTGCTCGCGGTGTGGCTGTTCCGCCACCCGTCGAGCGTGCACGACAACGGGCGCATCGGCGTCGGTCTCGTGCTGCTGCTCTCGAGCCTCGCCGCGCTCTGCCAGGTGTTCGGCGGACTGCCCAGCCCGTCCGACGGCGCCGCGGCGCTCTCGGCGGGCGGCGGCATCATCGGATGGGTCGTCACGTGGCCGCTCGTCACGATCGGCGCCGCCTGGCTCGCCGCCGTGCTCGGCTTCGCGGTGCTCGCGCTCTCGCTCTTCATCCTCACGAAGACCCCGCCCAACCGTGTCGGCCACCGCCTCCGTGAGCTCTACGCGTACCTCTTCGGCGCGGAGCTGTCCGAGCCCGAGGAGAAGCCGGCGCGGGGCAGTAAGCGTGCGGGTGACACCTCGACGGTCGAGTTCGGCACGTTGTCCGACCTCGGGCTCGAGCCCGACAACCCGGACTCGATGCCGTGGTGGCGGCGCAGCAAGCCCAAGCCGGACCCCGCCTTCGACACCCCGGTGCTCGGGCGCGAGCTCGAGACCGAGATCGTCGAGCCCCTCGGAACCCCCTCCGGCGTCGACTTCGACGTCGACCTCCTCGAAGAGCTCGTGCGCGCGGAAGACGCCGTCAAGCGCTTCACGGGCGAGGTCGATACGGGGGCCACGGCGCTCCGCGACGACTCGGGCACCCTCCCGGGGTTCGGCACGGCGAGCGAGCGGGGCGACGCGGGCGAGTTCGCGGATGCGACCCCTGCGCCCTCCGCGAAGGCCGCCGCCCCCGCGTCCCGTCCCTACCGGCTGCCTGCCGCATCCGTGCTCGGTGCGGGCACGCCGCCCAAGGCCCGCACGGCCGTCAACGACGAGATGATCGCCGCGATCACGAGCGTGCTCACGCAGTTCGGCGTCGACGCGAAGGTCACGGGCTTCACGCGCGGTCCCTCGGTCACGCGCTACGAGATCGAGCTCGGGCCGGGCGTCAAGGTCGAGCGCGTCACGGCGCTCAGCCGCAACCTCTCGTACGCCGTCGCGTCCAACGAGGTCAACATCCTCTCGCCCATCCCCGGCAAGAGCGCGATCGGCGTCGAGATCCCCAACCGCGACCGCGAGATCGTCTCGCTCGGCGACGTGCTGCGCTCGGGCCCCGCCGCGAAGAGCAACCACCCCCTCACGATCGGGCTCGGCAAGGATGTCGAGGGCGGCTTCGTCGTCGCGAACCTCGCGAAGATGCCGCACCTGCTGGTTGCTGGCTCCACGGGCTCCGGCAAGTCGAGCTTCATCAACTCGATGATCACCTCGGTGCTCATGCGCGCGAAGCCCGCCGAGGTGCGCATGGTGCTCGTCGACCCGAAGCGCGTCGAGCTCGCCGCCTACCAGGGCGTCCCGCACCTCATCACCCCCATCATCACGAACCCCAAGAAGGCCGCCGAGGCGCTCCAGTGGGTCGTGAAGGAGATGGACATGCGGTACGACGACCTCGCGTCGTTCGGCTTCCGCCACATCGACGACTTCAACCGCGCGGTGCTCGCGAACGAGATCGTGCTTCCCGAGGGCTCGCAGCGCGTGCTGCAGCCGTATCCGTACCTGCTCGTCGTGGTCGACGAGCTCGCCGACCTCATGATGGTGGCCCCGCGCGATGTCGAGGACTCGATCGTGCGCATCACGCAGCTCGCGCGCGCATCCGGCATCCACCTCGTGCTCGCGACGCAGCGCCCGTCGGTCGACGTCGTCACGGGGCTCATCAAGGCCAACGTGCCCTCGCGCCTCGCCTTCGCGGTGTCGAGCATGACCGACAGCCGCGTGATCCTCGACCAGCCGGGCGCCGACAAGCTCATCGGGCAGGGTGACGGGCTCTTCCTGCCGATGGGCGCCTCGAAGGCCATCCGCGTGCAGGGCGCGTGGGTCACCGAGGACGAGATCCACGCGGTCGTCAAGCACGTCACCGACCAGGCGCGCCCCGAGTACCGCGACGACGTCGCAGCCGTCGTCGAGAAGCGCGAGGTGGACGCCGACATCGGCGACGACCTCGAGCTCCTGCTCGAGGCCGCGACGCTCGTGGTCAACACGCAGTTCGGCTCGACCTCGATGCTGCAGCGCAAGCTGCGCGTCGGGTTCGCGAAGGCCGGCCGCCTCATGGACCTGCTCGAGTCGCGCGAGATCGTGGGGCCGTCGGAGGGCTCGAAGGCCCGCGACGTGCTCATCACGCCCGAGCAGCTGCCCGGCATCCTCGCGCAGCTGCGCGGCGAGCCGGCCCCCGCGTCCGCGGGCGACGGGGCTTCGTCGCCGCGAGCCGAGGCGGGGTCCGCGGCCCTCGATCCCGTCGAGGCCCAGTTCGACGGCTATCCTGTCGAGGAGGGCGACTCGGACGAGGACGCCTGGGGGCTGACCGGCAGGGAGTGATGCGTGACCGATCCCACTCCGGATCCGTCGCCCGGTTCGAGCGCACGCACCAACCCCATGAGGGGTCGGGTCGTGAGCGCGGGGGAGACCCCCGCGAGCATGGGCAACATCGCCAACATCATCACCGTCGTGCGCATCCTGCTCGCGCCCGTCTTCGTGTGGCTGATGGTGCTCGACGGCGGGGAGCTCGGCGTGTGGCGCTGGGTGGCCGCGGGCCTCTTCATCCTCTCGATCACGACCGACTCGGTCGACGGCTTCCTCGCCCGCAGCCGCAACCTCGTGACCGACTTCGGCAAGCTCGTCGACCCGATCGCCGACAAGATCCTCGTCGGCGCGGCGCTCGTCGCCCTCTCGTGGATCGGCGAGCTGTGGTGGTGGGTCACGATCGTGATCCTCGTGCGCGAGTTCGGCATCACGATCTTCCGCTTCCTCATGCTGCGCGATCACGTCATCCCCGCCGGCGCCCTCGGCAAGCTCAAGACGGTCGTCCAGGCGGTCGCGGTGTCGTTCGCGCTCACGCCCCTGTGGACGGTGCTCGGCGACTGGGTGCTCTGGGTGAACTGGGTGCTCATGGGCGCCGCGCTCGCCCTCACCGTCGTGAGCGGCCTGCAGTACCTGTGGGACGCCTGGCGGGTGACGCGCATGGCGAAGGCCGCCGGGTGACGCCGCACCCGCTCGCGGTGCGCGTCGTCGCCGAGCTCGCCCGTCGGGGCGAGCGCCTCGCCGTCGCCGAGTCGCTCACGGGCGGGATGCTGACCTCCGCCCTCATCGACGTGCCCGGTGCTTCGGCGGTCGTGTCCGGGGGAGTCGTCGCCTACGCGACGCCCCTCAAGACCTCGCTCCTCGGCGTCGACCCTGGCGTTCTCGCCGAGCGCGGGGCGATCGACCCCGAGGTCGCCCGCCAGATGGCCGCCGGCGCGCGCATCCGTCTCGAGCTCGACGGACGCCCCGCCGATCACGGCATCGCCACGACGGGAGCCGCGGGGCCCGATCCGCAGGACGGCCATGCACCCGGCACCGTGTGGCTCGGCTACGCGGATGCGGCAGGGGCCGACGCGGAGCTGCTCGCCCTCTCGGGCGGCCGCGCCGACATCCGCCGCGATGCCGTCGGAGCGGCGCTCGCCCTGCTCGCCCGCCGGCTCGGGATCGCCGACGACGGCGGCCGGGAATAAACCGCGGTTTCGATCTCGTTAATCCTGGTGACTTTCACGGCGTGATCCGAGGTAGCAGGAATTAGAGTTTCTGCAACGCACGGGGTAGCCTGGGCCACCCGATCCGCCCCCGCGAAGTCAGAGACAAGGAGGAACACCACATGGTTCTGGTTCGACAGGAACTCGGCGATGTCCTCCGCGACTTCCGACTGCAGAAGGCGATGACGCTGCGTCAGGTCGCGAGCCGCGCGAGCGTGGCCCTCGGTTACCTGAGCGAGGTGGAGCGCGGCCAGAAGGAGGCGAGCTCCGAGATCCTCGCCTCGGTCGCCGACGCCCTCGACACCCCGGTGTCGGTCATCATGCGCGAGGTGGGAGATCGCCTCGCCGTCATCGAGGGCCTCACCACGGTTCCCGACACGCTGCCGGACGAGCTCGTCGCCGAGTTCGACGCCGACCTCGCGGTCCGCTGAAGGTCAGCGAGTTCCACCGGGCCGTCGCCGACGAGTTCGGGCAGTTCGGTCGTGTCCTCGTGCGCGACTCGGTGATCGTGGCCCTCGGCAACCGCACGCCCGAGGCCGCGCTCGAAGCGGGCATCCCGGCCGGCGAGGTGTGGCTGGCGCTGTGCCGCGCGCAGGACGTACCGCGCGAACGCTGGCACGGCGCCGGCCTCCGCGACCCGCGCGCCTGACGCGTCCGGCCGCGACACGCCGCCCGCGTCTCGAACATCGGTTCGATTTTCTGTAGTGTCCTCCACAGGATCCGTCGAAGAGTCGTTGTCGACAGTTCCGCCCGTCGCTCCCTTCGGATGTCGGTGGGCGGGCGTAGCGTCGGCGACGTCCCGAGATGGAGACATCAGCCCTGTCGCGAGAGCGTCGTCCTTGCACCACCGGTCGACGAAGGGCCGACAGCCGTTGGGCGCATGGAACACGACACAGAAGGAGACCGGGCACATGCCTACACCTGCAGACCGCGAGAAGGCCCTCGAGGTCGCCCTCGCGCAGATCGACCGTCAGTTCGGCAAGGGAACCGTCATGCGGCTCGGCAGCGACGAGCGCGCGCCCGTCGCCGTGATCCCCACGGGTTCCATCGCCCTCGACGTCGCGCTCGGCATCGGGGGCCTGCCCCGAGGCCGCATCGTCGAGATCTACGGCCCGGAATCGTCGGGTAAGACGACGCTCACGCTGCACGCCATCGCGAACGCGCAACGAGCCGGAGGCATCGCCGCCTTCATCGACGCGGAGCACGCGCTCGACCCCGAGTACGCGAAGAAGCTCGGCGTCGACATCGACGCGCTCCTCGTGTCGCAGCCCGACACCGGTGAGCAGGCGCTCGAGATCGCCGACATGCTCGTGCGCTCGGGCTCGATCGACCTCATCGTCGTCGACTCCGTCGCAGCGCTCGTGCCGAAGGCCGAGATCGAGGGCGAGATGGGCGACAGCCACGTCGGCCTCCAGGCGCGCCTCATGTCGCAGGCGCTCCGCAAGCTCACGGGTGGTCTCAACCAGACCCAGACCACGATGATCTTCATCAACCAGCTGCGCGAGAAGATCGGCGTGTTCTTCGGAAGCCCCGAGACCACCGCGGGCGGCAAGGCCCTCAAGTTCTACGCATCGGTGCGTCTCGACATCCGCCGCATCGAGACCCTCAAGGACGGCACAGAGGCGGTCGGGAACCGCACGCGCGTCAAGGTCGTCAAGAACAAGATGGCGCCGCCCTTCAAGCAGGCCGAGTTCGACATCCTCTACGGCGTGGGCATCTCGCGCGAGGGGAGCCTCATCGACTACGGCGTCGAGCACGAGATCGTGCGCAAGTCCGGCGCCTGGTACACCTACGACGGCGACCAGCTCGGTCAGGGCAAGGAGAACGCCCGAAACTTCCTCCTCCAGAACCCCGACGTCGCGGCCGAGATCGAGCAGAAGATCCTCTCCAAGCTCGGCATCGGCGCGGCGGGCAAGGCCGCTCAGGCCGGGGCGAACGTCGACTCCCTCGAGGACAAGCTCGCGGCCCGCAAGGCCGCGGGCGAGTGAGTCGCGGAGGAGCATGACCATGGACGAGACCGACGGCCGACTCGCACCCGTCAGCTACCTGTTCGGCGCCCGGGCGTCGGTCTCGTCCGCTCCGGCTCGGACGGGCGGTTCAGCGCACGACCTCGGGTCCGACGACGCGATCGAGCCCGAGTGGAACGACGAGTGGGGCTCCGACGTCGACGACGCGTGCGCCCGGCTGAGCGACGCCGAGCGCGACATCGCCCTCGACGCCGAGAAGCTCTCGCTCAAGGCGCTCACACGGCGGGACCTCTCCCGCCGTGAGCTCGAGCGCGTGCTGCGCGACGCGGGCATCGACGACGCGGGCATCGCACGCGAGTGCGATCGACTCGCGCGCGTCGGCCTCATCGACGACGCGGCACTCGCGCAGAAGCTCGTCGCGACGCTCCAGGAGCGCAAGGGCCTCGGGCGCACCGCCATCGCGGCGGAGCTCACCCGGCGCATGCTCGCGCCTGCGGCGATCGAGTACGCTCTCGACCTCGTCGACACGAGCGAGGAGCTCGCTCGTGCGCGCGAGCTCGCTCGGAAGCGGGCCCTCCAGCTCGGGGGCATCGATCGCGACGCCGCCGTGCGGCGCTTGAGCTCCTACCTCGCGCGCCGCGGGTACTCCGGCAGCACGGTGCGCGCCGCCGTCGACGAGGCGCTCCCCATGCGCTCCTCCGGCTCGGTGGTGCGGTTCCGCTAGGGTCGCTCCATGACGACCACCCCCCGTCGTCTGCGGTCGGTCGCGGCGGCCGCGGGCGTCGCGCTCGCGTTCGTGACGCTCCTCGGATGCGTTCCCGGGGCGTCCGCTCCCACGCCGTCGAGCGCGCCGAGCGAAAGCGCCACCCCCGCATCCGAGCTCGCCGGCACCACCTGGAGCGGCGTCGATTCGGACGGCGACGGGTGGGTCCTCGAGCTCGAGGACGACGGCACCGTCAGCTGGACCTTCTCCTTCGATCCGCACGGCGTCGCCGAGGAGACGACCGGCGCCGCCGCGAGCGACACCTGGACGCAGACGGGCGACACCGTCGCCATCCACATCGAGTTCGACGACGGCCCCGTCGAGATCTCCGGCGCCTACGCCGGACCCGACGCCCCGATCGACGCCACCGGCAGCTATGACGGCGGCACCTTCACCCTCTCGCTCACGCGCGGCTGACGCCGCGCGCAGCGCGGCATCCGGCCCCCTCGACGTAGACTTGGCGGCACCATGACCCTGCTCGACGCCGCCACGGAGGGACGGTCCACGTCCGCCCCGCGCACCTACGAGGTGCGCACGTTCGGCTGCCAGATGAACGTGCACGACTCCGAGCGGCTCTCGGGCTCCCTCGAGGCCGCGGGCTACGTGCGCGCCACCGAGGGCGAAGCCGACATCGTGGTCATCAACACGTGCGCCGTGCGCGAGAACGCCGACAACAAGCTCTACGGCACGCTCGGGCATCTCGCGGCGACGAAGCGCAGCCACGAGGGTATGCAGATCGCCGTCGGCGGATGCCTCGCCCAGAAGGACAAGAACGTCATCCTCGAGAAGGCTCCCTGGGTCGACGTCGTGTTCGGCACCCACAACATGGGCGCTCTCCCCACGCTCCTCGAGCGCGCCCGGCACAACGGCGAGGCGCAGCTCGAGATCCTCGAGTCGCTCGAGGTGTTCCCCTCGACGCTCCCGACGCGCCGCGAGAACACCTACTCGGGCTGGGTGTCGATCTCCGTCGGCTGCAACAACACGTGCACCTTCTGCATCGTGCCCTCGCTGCGCGGCAAGGAGAAGGACCGCCGGCCCGGCGACATCCTCGCCGAGATCCAGGCCCTCGTCGACGACGGCGCCATCGAGGTCACGCTCCTCGGCCAGAACGTCAACTCCTACGGCGTCGAGTTCGGCGATCGTCAGGCGTTCAGCAAGCTCCTGCGCGCCGCGGGCGATATCGACGGCCTCGAGCGTGTGCGGTTCACGAGCCCGCACCCCGCCGCGTTCACGGACGACGTCATCGACGCGATGGCCGAGACGCCGAACGTCATGCCGCAGCTGCACATGCCGCTGCAGTCGGGGTCCGACCGCATGCTGCGCGCCATGCGCCGGTCGTACCGCTCCGAGCGCTTCCTCGGCATCCTCGACCGCGTGCGCGACCGCATCCCGCACGCCGCCATCTCGACCGACATCATCGTCGGGTTCCCGGGTGAGACGGAGGAGGACTTCGCCGAGACGCTGCGCGTCGTCGAGCAGTCGCGCTTCGCGTCCGCGTTCACCTTCCAGTACTCGATCCGCCCCGGCACGCCCGCCGCGACGATGCCCGACCAGCTGCCCAAGGAGGTCGTGCAGGAGCGCTACGAGCGCCTCATCGAGCTGCAGGAGCGCATCTCGGGGGAGGAGGCGCAGAAGCTCGTCGGCACCCCCGTCGAGGTGCTCGTCGCCACCGGCGAAGGCCGACGCGACGGCGAGACCCGCCGCATGTCGGGGCGCGCGGAGGACAACCGCCTCGTGCACTTCGACGTGCCGGAGGGCGGCGCCGTTCCCCGACCCGGCGACATCGTGAGCGTCACCGTGACGCGCGCCACGCCGCACTACCTCATCGCGTCCCCCGCGGGACCGGCCCTCCCCATCCGCCGCACGCGCGCCGGCGACGCGTGGGACCGCGCCGAGGCCGAGTCGTGCGCCGTCCCCGCCCACGGGGGCGTCGGCGGCGGTCGCAGCGTGAACCTCGGGTTGCCGGGCCTGCGCCCCGCGTGAGCCTGCTCGTCGGCGTCGTCGGCGCCACCGGTACGGGCAAGTCCGATCTCGCGCTCGACCTCGCGGAGCGGCTCGCGGCATCCGGCCTGGAGACCGAGATCGTCAACGCCGATGCGATGCAGCTGTACCGCGGCATGGACATCGGCACCGCCAAGGTGCCCGAGAGCGAGCGGCGCGGCATCCCGCACCGGCTCTTCGACGTGCTCGAACCACACGAGGAGGCGAGCGTCGCCCGGTACCAGCGCGAGGCGCGCACGGTGATCGCCGACGCGATCGCGCGCGGCGCCGTGCCGATCCTCGTGGGCGGCAGCGGCCTGTACGTCTCGAGCGTCGTCTACGACTTCCGCTTCCCGGGAACCGACCCCGGCATCCGCGCCCGGCTGGAGGAGGAGCTCGCGGAGCGCGGTCCCGGCGCCCTCCACGCCCGCTTGCGCGAGAGCGACCCGGAGGCCGCTGAGGCGATCGGGCCGCGGAACGCGCGCCGCCTCGTCCGCGCGCTCGAGGTGATCGAGCTCACGGGAGAGCCGTTCGGGTCCGGCCTTCCCGAGGAGGGCGGCACCTGGCGACCGACGGTGCTCGTGGGCCTGCGCCTCGAGCGCGAGAAGCTCGTGCCGCGGCTCGACGCGCGCGTGGAGCGGATGTGGGAGGCGGGCCTCGTCGACGAGGTCGCCCGCCTGCGCCCCGCGGGGCTCGGCACGACGGCGAGCCGCGCGATCGGCTACGCGCAGGCGCTCGCGCAGCTCGACGGTCGGCTCGATCGAGGTGCGGCGATCGCCGAGACGCAGGCGCTGACGCGACGCTACGCGCGCCGCCAGGTCTCGTGGTTCGGGCGATCGCGCGACACCCTGTGGCTCCACGCCGACGACCCGGACCGCGTCGCCGCCACGCACGCTGCCGTGATGTCCGCCGCCGGTAGGCTTCCCGGGTGAGCATCGACATCGCCTTCACGAAGGGCCACGGCACGGGCAACGATTTCGTGCTGTTCAGCGACCCGGACGGCGATCTCGAGCTCGACGCCGCCCGGATCGCGGCGCTCGCCGACCGCCACTTCGGTGTCGGGGGCGACGGCGTCATCCGAGCGGTGCGCTCCGCGAACCTCCCCGAGGGTGCCGCCGCCCTCGCCGAGGACCCGGGCGCCGAGTGGTTCATGGACTACCACAACGCCGATGGCAGCCCCGCGGAGATGTGTGGCAACGGCATCCGCGTGTACGGCGCCTACCTGCTCTCCGAGGGGCTGCTCGAGCTCGAGGTGGGAGAGACGGTGCCCGTGGGCACGCGCGGCGGCGTGCGGATGCTCACGCGCCTCGACGACGGATTCGAGGTGGATCTCGGACCCTTCGTCGTGGCAGGGGAGGCCATGGTCTCGGCCGGGCGCCTCGACGTCGACCGCCCCGGCCTCGCCGTCGGCGTCGGCAACCCGCACGTCGTGGTCGCCCTCGCCGATGACGACGAGCTCGAGGCGCTCGACCTGAGCGAGCCGCCCGTCGTCGCACCCGCGCCTCCCGACGGCGCGAACGTCGAGTTCGTCGTGCCCGGAGAGCCGCTCGTGTCGGGCGGCGTCGGCCGCATCCGGATGCGGGTTCACGAGCGCGGCAGCGGCGAGACCCTGTCGTGCGGCACGGGAGCCGCGGCCGCGGCCATCGCGACGCGTTCCTGGGCGGGGGAGGGCGCGCCGGACGCCTGGCGCGTGAGAGTCCCCGGTGGCGAGGTCGGGGTGCGCGTCGCCGGGGGGCACGTGCACCTGAGCGGGCCCGCGCAGCTCGTCTTCGACGGCACCGTCGCCCTGCCCTAGCCTCGCGTCAGCCGACGACCTCGATGGGCTGGGTGAGCCCGGTTCCCGAGCGGTGACGCACGCGGAGCACGCGGTAGCCCTTGCTCGTGGCGGCGCGCAGCACGGTGAAGTCGGAGGGCAGCTCGCCCTGCAACCAGCGGTGCAGCGAGTCGGAGCCGAGATTGCGCGCGACGACGAGCCATGCATCCGAGCCGACGTCGAGCCGGGGGAGCCAGTGGGAGAGCATCGCGTGCAGCTCGTTCTTCCCGACGCGGATGGGCGGATTCGACCAGATGGTGCGGAAGCGCACCTCGGCGGGAACATCCTCGGGCCGGCAGACGTTGACATTGTCGAGGCCGAGCGCCTCGGCGTTGCGCCGCACCATGTCGAGCGCTCGCTCGTTCACGTCGACCGCCCACACGGTGGCACGGGGCGACTCGAGCGCGAGGCTCAGTGCGACGGGCCCCCACCCGCAGCCGAGATCGAGGAAGTGGCCACCGGGAGGCGGGGCGGGTGTGTGGGCGAGCAGCACCTGGGTGCCGGTGTCGACGCGCTCCGGGCTGAAGATGCCGTTGGCGGTCGTCACCTGCAGTTCACGACCCGCGAGCCGCACCGAGATGGTCCGGAGCACCGCATCGCCGGAGGGCGACGCTGAGAAGTAGTGCTCAGACGACATGCTGAGAACCTACCGAAAACGAGGAACTAGAGTTAACCGGAACATGAGCGAATCCCGCGAGACATCCCCGATCGAGCCGGGCGACCAGGTGCAGGGCGACGACGCCCCGCGCGACGCCCTGGACCGCATCCTCGCGACGGAGGGCGCGCACGCCGGCCTGCGCGTCTTCGGGGGCCGTGCCGCGGCCCTGCAGGACGAAGCGACAGCGGTCGGCAGCGATCGCGACGGCGAGCAGCTCGACCGTGAGGAACGCGCCGCGCTGCGCCGTGTGGCGGGACTCTCCACCGAGCTCGCCGACGTCACCGAGGTCGAGTACCGACAGGTTCGCCTCGAGAACGTCGTGCTCATCGGCGTCTACACGCCGTCCGAGTCGCTCGAGGACGCGGAGAACTCGCTGCGCGAGCTCTCAGCCCTCGCCGAGACGGCGGGCGCCGTGGTGCTCGACGGCGTGCTGCAACGGCGACCGCATCCCGACCCCGCGACCTATCTCGGGCGCGGCAAGGTCGCCGAGCTCGCCGACATCGTCGCCTCGGTCGGCGCCGACACCGTGGTCGCCGACACCGAGCTCGCCCCCAGCCAGCGGCGCGCCCTGGAGGACGCCGTGAAGGTCAAGGTCATCGACCGCACGGCCGTCATCCTCGACATCTTCAGCCAGCACGCGAAGTCCCGTGAGGGCAAGGCGCAGGTCGAGCTCGCACAGCTCGAGTACCTGCTGCCGAGGCTCCGCGGATGGGGTGAGTCGATGTCGCGGCAGGCCGGCGGCCAGGCTGCCGGCGGACAAGGCATGGGCTCGCGCGGCCCGGGTGAGACGAAGATCGAACTCGACCGCCGCCGCATCCACTCGCGGATGGCGAAGCTGCGTCGCCAGATCAAGGGCTTCGCGCCGGGACGCCAGGCCAAGCGCGCCAACCGCGACCGCTACCAGGTGCCGGCCGTCGCGATCGCCGGCTACACCAACGCGGGCAAGTCGAGCCTCCTCAACCGCATCACGCGCGCGGGGGTGCTCGTCGAGAACACGCTGTTCGCGACCCTCGACCCCACGGTGCGCCGCAGCCGCACCCCCGACGGGCGCGTCTTCACGATCGCCGACACGGTCGGCTTCGTGCGCAACCTCCCGCACCAGCTCGTCGAGGCGTTCCGCTCGACGCTCGAGGAGGTCGCGGCATCCGATCTCGTCCTCCACGTGGTCGACGGCAGCCACCCCGACCCCGCCGCGCAGATCGCGACCGTTCGCGACGTTCTCGGGGATGCGGGCGCGCGCGACGTCCCCGAGCTCATCGTCTTCACGAAGGGCGACCTCGTCGACGACGACCGCCGGATGCTGCTGCGGGGCCTCGAGCCCGATTCCGTGTTCGTCTCAGCCCGCACGGGCGAGGGTGTCGAGGAGCTCCTGGAGGAGATCGCCCGCCGCCTCCCGCTGCCCGACGTCGAGCTCGAGGTCGTCATCCCCTACGACCGGGGGGATCTCGTCGCGCTCGCGCACGACCGCGCGCGAGTGCTCGAGACGCACTACGAGGAATCGGGGACCCGCATGCGCGTCCAGGCGAGCGAGGCCGTCGCACATCAGCTCGAGTCGGCGGCGACCCCCGCGTAGCCGACTCCCACGTATCCCCCAGACGGGGCAGGGTGAGCGCCCAGCGGGCCGCCGTAGCCTCGAAGGGTGAAGCTGGCTGTCCACGCGTCGGGGAGGGGCCCCCGTACGGCGATCCTCGTCCACGGCATCATGTCCGACCATCGTGCGTGGCACCGCGTGAGCGCCGAGCTCGAGACGAAGGGCTTCCGCGTGCTCGCCGTCGACCTCGCCGGCCACGGTGCCTCGCCGCGATCGCGCCACTACACGCCGCGCGGATGGGCCGACGACGTCGTCGAGACGGTCACGCCGCTGCTCGACGCGCCGCCCGACCTCGTCATGGGCCACTCGCTCGGCGGGCTCGTCGCCTCGCTCGCCGCCGACCGGCTCGCGCCCCGCGCCGCGATCTACGTCGATCCCGCCTTCGCGTTCCCGCGTGGCGTCCGCGGCGCCCTCTTCAAGATCGGCTTCGCGCTCGCTCCGCGACCGCGTCGCTCCGCACTCGTGCGATGGAACCCGCGCTGGAGCGCCGAAGACGTCGACATCGAGCTCGCGACCCTGCGCGCCTGGGACAAGCGCACGATCCTCGGCTTCGCCGACAGCCGCCCCATCGTGCCCCCGCTCGGGCTCGTGGCGCCGAGCCTCGTCGTGCTCGCCGAGAAGAGCCTGCTCATCACCGACGCGGTCGCCTCACGGCTGCGCCGCCTCGGGATGACCGTCGAGACGATCGCGGGAGCCGGCCACACGGTGTTCCGCGACGATCACGCGCGCTTCATGCACGTGATCGAGGAGTGGCTCGCGCGCCACATCGCTCAGACGGAGCGCAGCACCGCGACGACCTTGCCGAGCACCTCGGCCTGATCGCCCAGGATCGGCTCGAACGCCGTGTTGCGCGGCAGGAGCCACGTGTGACCGTCGCGCTGGCGGAAGACCTTCACGGTCGCCTCGCCATCGAGCATCGCGGCGACGATCTCGCCGTTCTCCGCCGTGTTCTGTGAGCGCACGACGACCCAGTCGCCGTCGCAGATGGCGGCGTCGATCATGGACTCGCCCGAGACCTTGAGCATGAAGAGCTCGCCCTTGCCGACGAGCTGGCGGGGGAGCGGGAAGATCTCCTCGACCTGCTGCTCCGCCGTGATGGGCACGCCTGCCGCGATGCGACCGACGAGGGGCACCATGGCGGCATCGCCGACGGGTGCGGCCGAGGCCGCGTCGTCCGCCACGGGGATGTCGATGAGCACCTCGAGGGCGCGCGGGCGGTTCGGATCGCGGCGGAGGTAGCCGGCGAGCTCCAGCTGATTGAGCTGGTGGGTCACGCTTGAGAGCGAGGCGAGCCCGACGGCGTCGCCGATCTCGCGCATGCTCGGCGGGTAGCCGCGGCTCGACACGGAGCGCTGGATGACCTCGAGGATCGCGAGCTGCTTCTCGCTGAGGCTCTTCCGTCGGCGCGTGGCGGGACGCTCGTCGGCCTGCTCGATGTCGCTCATGTGGGCCTCCACGGCTCGGTTCTCGCTCATGCGGGGATGCGATGTCGGTGGTGCGTGATCGGATTCATCCCGTCGATCGAAACTGTATCCGCTTCGGCGGGTGCGGGCAAACATCCGTTCGAGTGTGTCGCGGAATGCGATCCCTGTTCCAGCGGGGATCGGCGGGATTCTCGCTCAGGACTTGAACGTTTGTTCGATCGAAGATACATTCGGAACACAGCTTCGCATCCGGCCTCCCGGCCGAGGCCGGATGCGGAAGCTGTCCACCGGACCGCCGTCGGGCGGTCCGCACCCCAGGAGGATCAGATGAGCACCGTCACCCTCACCACCGGCTTCCCCGTCACGCGCGCGACGGCCCGGCCGCGCCTGCGTATCACGCGCCGCGGCCGCGTCGTGCTCGGCGCCGTCCTCGCCGCGCCCCTCGCGGCGGCACTCACCCTCTCGGCTCTCTCGGGCGCACCCGCTCAGGCGGGGTCGACGACGTCGACCGCCTCGTTCGACTACATCTCCGTCGCCTCGGGCGAGTCGCTGTGGGACCTCGCGGCATGGATCGCCCCCGAGGCCGACCCGCGCGACGTCGTCGCGGGCATCGTGGAGCTCAACCAGCTCGCGACGACCGAGGTGCGCCCCGGTCAGCGCCTCGCGATCCCCGCGGAGTACTCGACCGAGTGAGTCGGGCCGCTCACTAGAATCGCCGGGTGGCCTCCCTCTCCGATCTGCCGATTCGCGACGACCTGAGGGGGATGACCCCGTACGGAGCGCCGCAGAAGCACGTGCGCTATGCGCTCAACGTCAACGAGAACACGCATCCGATCCCGGAGCCGGTCGCGCGCGAGATCGTCGAGTCCCTCGCCCACGCCGTGCTCACCGCGAACCGCTATCCCGACCGTGAGTTCACGGCGCTGCGGGAGTCGCTCGCGGGCTACCTCGGTCACGGGCTGACAGCCGAACACATCTGGGCGGCGAACGGCTCGAACGAGATCATCCAGCAGCTGCTGCAGGCGTTCGGCGGTCCCGGCCGCAGCGTGCTCGGCTTCCCTCCCACCTACTCGATGCACCCGATCATCACGGCGGGCGTCGGCAGCCGATGGGTCACGGCCGAGCGTGATCCGGGCTACGACATCAGTCCGGCGACCGCGGTGCGCGCGATCCGCCAGCACCGACCCGATCTCGTCTTCCTATGCGCCCCCAACAACCCGACGGGCACCGGGCTCTCGCTCGAGACGATCGAGGCCGCCTACGACGCGACCGACGGCATCGTCTTCGTCGACGAGGCCTATGCGGAGTTCATGCCGAAGGGCAAGCCCTCGGCCCTCACCCTGCTGCCGGGCCGCGAGCGGCTCGTCGTCTCGCGCACGATGAGCAAGGCCTTCGCCTTCGCGGGCGTCCGCGTCGGCTACCTCGCGGCCGACCCCGTGATCGCGGATGCGCTGCGCCTCGTCCGCCTGCCGTACCACCTCTCGGCGCTCACGCAGGCCGCGTCGGTGGCGGCGCTCGCGCACGCGCCCGAGATGCTCGCGATGGTCGACGACATCTCCGCTCAGCGGGACCGCATCGTGGCCGAGCTGCCCGCGCTCGGCTACCGTCCGTGGCCGAGCGAGGCGAACTTCGTGCTCTTCGACGGCGTCGACGACCCGCAGGCGACGTTCCGCGCGCTGCTCGAGCGCGACATCCTCATCCGCGACGTCGGCATCCCGGGCACCCTGCGGGTGACGGCGGGCACGGCCGAGGAGACGAGCTTCTTCCTCGAGAGCCTGGCCGCTCTCGGCCCCGGCGGCGCTCGGTAGGCTGAGGCCATGAGCACGCACCGCACCGCACGTCTCAGCCGTCAGACGAGCGAGTCGAGCATCGAGCTGAGCATCGACCTCGACGGGACCGGCACGTCCGACATCCAGACGACGGTGCCGTTCTTCGACCACCTGCTCACCGCCTTCGCGAAGCACGCGCTCGTCGACCTGACGGTGCGGGCCGAGGGAGACACCGAGATCGACGTGCACCACACGGTGGAGGACACGGGGATCGTGCTCGGCACGGCGATCAAGCAGGCGCTCGGCGACAAGCGCGGCATCGGCCGGTTCGGCGACGCCCTCGTGCCGCTCGACGACGCGCTCGCTCAGGCCGTCGTCGACATCTCGGGCCGCCCCTATCTCGTGCACTCGGGAGAGCCCGCCGGCTTCGAGTTCCACCTCATCGGCGGCCACTTCACGGGATCGATGGTGCGCCACGTCTTCGAGGCCATCGCCTTCAACGCGGGCCTCACCGTGCACCTCACGGTGCTCGCGGGCCGTGACCCGCACCACATCGCGGAGGCCGAGTTCAAGGCGTTCGCGCGCGCATTCCGCCAGGCCGTCGCGCGCGACGAGCGCGTGAGCGGCGTGCCGTCGACGAAGGGCGCCCTCTGATATGAGCGCCCCCACCGTCGTCGTGCTCGACTACGGCTCCGGCAACGTCCACTCGGCTGCGAAGGCCCTCGAGGCGGCCGGTGCGCGTGTCGAGCTCACGGCCGACCGGGATGCGGTCATGGCCGCCGACGGACTGCTCGTGCCCGGCGTCGGCGCCTTCGCCGCCGTCATGGACTCGCTCAACGCCGTGCGCGGCGCCGAGCTCATCGAGCGTCGCCTCGCAGGCGGCCGCAAGGTGCTCGGCATCTGCGTGGGCATGCAGGTGCTCTTCGAGCGCGGCGTCGAGCGCGGCGTCGAGACCGAGGGGCTGGGGGAGTGGCCCGGCGTCGTCGAGGAGCTGCGCGCCCCCGTGCTGCCGCACATGGGCTGGAACGCCGTCGACGCGCCGGAGGACTCCGAGCTGTTCGCGGGCATCCGCGACGAGCGCTTCTACTTCGTGCACTCCTACGGCGCCCGACGCTGGGAGCTCGACCCCGTCGGCGCCTTCCGGCAGGCGCGCGTCACGTGGTCCGAGCACGGCGAGCCGTTCGTCGCGGCGGTCGAGAACGGGCCGCTCTCGGCGACCCAGTTCCACCCCGAGAAGTCGGGCGACGCCGGCATCCGACTGCTCGGCAACTGGCTGGCCACGCTCTGACAGCGCGCTCGTCGCGCTGGACTAGTATCTGAACCTTGTGTGCGGGCGTGCGTCCGCGGAAAGCCGCTGAGATGACCGAGTTCAACACCTCACCCGCCCTCACCCTGCTCCCCGCGGTCGACGTCGCCGACGGCAAGGCGGTGCGGCTCACCCAGGGAGAGGCCGGCACCGAGACGAGCTTCGGGGACCCGATCGACGCCGCCCAGGAGTGGGCGGAGCAGGGCGCCGAGTGGATCCATCTCGTCGACCTCGACGCGGCCTTCGGGCGCGGCAGCAACCACGGGGTCATCAAGAAGGTCATCAAGAACACCCCCCGCCGGGTCAACATCGAACTCTCGGGCGGCATCCGCGACGATGCGAGCCTCGAGGCCGCGCTCGCCACGGGCGCCAAGCGCATCAACCTCGGCACGGCCGCCCTCGAGAACCCCGAGTGGGCGGCTCACGTCATCGCCGAGTACGGTGACGCCATCGCCGTCGGCCTCGACGTGCGCGGCACGACGCTCGCGGCGCGTGGCTGGACCCAGGAGGGCGGCGACCTCTGGACGGTGCTCGCGCGCCTCGAGGAGGCCGGATGCGCGCGCTACGTCGTGACGGACGTCACGAAGGACGGCACGCTGCGTGGGCCGAACCTCGAGCTGCTGACCGAGGTCATGAACCGCACTCCCAAGCCGGTCATCGCTTCGGGCGGCGTCGCGTCGCTCGATGACATCGCGGCGCTGCGCACGCTCGTACCCCACGGGCTCGAGGGCGCGATCGTCGGCAAGGCCCTCTACACGGGCGCGTTCACGCTCGCCGAGGCGATCGACGTCGCGAGCGACTGAGGCCCGCGCGGGATGGACCACCGGCACGACAGCGCGGGCATCCCCTGGGAGGGGCGTCGGTTCCACGACAATCCCGCAGCGGGTGATGACGGCTCCGCCCCCGAGCGTCTCGTCGAGGCCATCCGCCGGCTCCGCGCGGACGAGGTCGGCATCCAGGACGTCGTCGCCGTGCTTCACGAGGAGCGCCTTCTCGTGCCGCTCGTGGCGGAGGCCGGCGACGAGGGCATCGGGCCCCACGGGCAGAAGGTCGACAAGACCCAGGAGCTCTCGATCGTGACGGTGCAGGGCCCCGACGGCCGCGCGGTCCTCCCGGCATTCAGCTCGGTCGAGGCGATGCGGCGCTGGGACGCGTGGGCGCGTCCCATCCCGATCCAGGCGAGCCGGATCGCGCTCGCCGCGGCATCCGAGGGCACGCCCCTCGTCGTGGTCGACCCGGGGTCCGAGACGCAGCTCGTCGTGCGCCGTCCGGCGCTCGCCGCGCTCGCGACGGGACAGGCCTGGACCCCATCCTTCGAGGATGACGAGGTCGCCGCCGCGTTCGGCGACTCGACCGCGGGGGAGCGCGGCGTGCTCGCGATCGGCCTCGCGCCCGGCGATCCGCGTGCGCTCCTCGCAGGCCCCGAGCTCGTCGTGGTGCTGCAGCTCGCCGAGCAGTCGCCCGATGACCGTCAGGAGCTGCTCACGCGCCTCCAGGAGCGCTGGGCTGCCGACCGGCTCATCGCGGACCGCGTCGACTCGATCGCCGTCCGCTTCGCCTGATCCTCGCGAGCGCTACCGGATCCGGCCGGCGCCGCCGGTGCGGCAGCAGCGGTCGCCGGATCCGGTAGCGCTCGCGAAGACCACGTCAGGCGACGGGGCCGGTCCACTTCTCGCCGGGGCCCTTGCCGTGCTCGTCGGGGAAGGGCGAGGCCTCGCGGAAGGCCAGCTGCACCGTGCGCAGCCCGTCCCGCAGGGCGCGGGCGTGATGATCCCCGAGGCTCGGAGCGGATGCCGTGACGAGGCCCGCGAGCGCGTCGATGAGCTTGCGCGCCTCGTCGAGGTCCGTCTGCGACTCGGGGTCGTCGGCGAGGCCGACCTTGATGGCCGCGGCGCTCAGCAGATGCACCGCCACGGTGTTGATCACCTCGACCGCGGGCACGTCGGCGATGTCCCGGATCTCGTCCGCCACGTCGTGCGGTTCGTCGGCGGGCACGGGATCTACGGTCACGGGGTTTCCTCTGCTATCCTTGTGCGGGCTCCGGGGCCATCTCCCCGGTAAGACGCAAGTGGAGCAATCCCACCCGCTGACCGCCTCTTCAGGTTATCGGGTTCGAGTTGGCAGCCGGTTCGCGAGATCCGGTGGCGCACTCCGCCGGCAGCGCCTTTCGAGGGCGGTCGGTTGCACGGGTGCGGATCTCTTCACGTGCGTGTGTGCAGAACGAGTGAAGGAGACCCGCATCAGCGATCCCAGAACCAACGACCGAATCCGCGTCCCCGAGGTCCGCCTCGTGGGCCCTGGCGGAGAGCAGGTCGGCGTCGTCCGCATCGAGGACGCCCTGCGCCTCGCGCAGGAAGCCGATCTGGATCTGGTCGAGGTGGCGCCCGACTCCAAGCCTCCCGTGGTGAAGATCATGGACTACGGCAAGTTCAAGTACGAACAGGCCCAGAAGCTCAAGGAAGCACGGCGCAATCAGGCGAACACGATCCTCAAGGAGGTCCGTTTCCGCCTGAAGATCGACAAGCACGACTACGAGACCAAGCGCAAGCGCGCGGAGGGCTTCCTCCAGGCCGGGGACAAGGTCAAGGCCATGATCCTGTTCCGCGGTCGCGAGCAGTCCCGTCCGGAGC
>JAEYVF010000096.1 GCA_023432005.1 Actinomycetes bacterium | reverse complement strand
CCACGGGGGCGGGCGTCGGTGCCGCGGCGGGCGCGGCCGCGGCGGGCAGCGGCGACGCGGGGAAGGTCTCGGCGGGCGTCGCCTCCTGCGGGAGCTTGCGCGCGCGGTTGCCGAACAGGTCGGAGCGCAGGGCGTAGACCACCATGAACACGAACGCCCACATGAGGATCAGGAAGCCGATCCGCAGCACGAGCAGGGTCAGTTCGCTCACCGGGCTCCCCCGTCCGGACGGGCGAGCTCCGCGGCCTGCGCGAGCACGCGGAAGACGATGCGGGTGCGACCGATCTCGATGACCGAGTCGGGCTCGAGCACGGCCTTCGTCAGGGGCTGGCCGTTGAGCTTCGAGCCGTTCGTCGACCCGAGGTCGGTGACCTGACCGCGGGCGCCGTCCCACGCGATCTCGACGTGCCTGCGCGAGGTGCCGGTGTCGGCGAGCGTGATGTCGGCATCCGAGCCGCGCCCGATGACGGTGCGGCCGCGCTTGAGGGGGTAGCGCTTGCCGTCGATGTCGAGCACGGGGGTCCAGCTGACCTCGCCCTTGACGTTCTCGGAGTGGATGCGCACGATGCCGGGCGACAGCTTCGGGTCGGACTCGAGACGGATGTCGATGCCGCCGGCGAAGGTGTAGCGCTGCGCCGTGGCGTGCTGCTGCACGAGGCGCGTGAACTCGTCGACGAGCGCGGGGCCGAGCCCCGCCATCCGCTCGTGGTCGGAGGGCGCGAGCCGCACGAGGAACCGGTTGGGCACGAGGATGCGGTCGCGCGAGACGACCGCGGCCTTCGTGTCGAGCTCACGGCGCAGGGCGGCGGTGACCTCGAGGGGCTGGAGACCGCTCTTGAAGGTCTTGGCGAACGCGCCGCCCACGACGCGCTCCAAGCCCTTCTCGAATTCGTCGAGAATCCCCAAGGGTCTCCTCTCGGCGGCGCGGTTGCGCCTTCCGGCTCTCTCGGACTCTCCGATGGTAGTCGGCTCTCCCGCCGGAGGGGTCAGTCGCGGGGCCCGGCCGTGTCGTCCGCCCGGCTGATCCGGATGCGCGAACCGGTCGGTGCATCCCCTCGCGCCCCACGGATCGTGCCGGCCGCCGTGCGTGATAGTCTCGCTAGGCTGATCCGCTCGCGCGGGTCTGCGCGCGAGTGGCGGAATTGGCAGACGCGCTGGCTTCAGGTGCCAGTGCCCGTAAGGGCGTGGGGGTTCAAGTCCCCCCTCGCGCACCGCATGGTGGTGCGCCGTCGAGGCGCGCGTCTCGCGGCCTCGTCAGTCGCTCTCCGAGGCGATGCGATCGGCCTCCGCGCTGTCGACGACGTCGGGGTTCGCGTCGGGGTCGAGCTTCTCGTCACCGTCGACCTCGATGACCGTCGGGTCGAGGTCCTCGCCATCGGTGCGCGGGTCGCCGTCGCGGCCCGGCAGGATCGGGGGGACCGGCATCTGGTTGCTGATGTTCGTCATGTCCTCACGGTAGGAGCGGCGATCCGAGCCGACCACGGGCTTGCCATCGAAGGGCCGGCGCGCTACCGGCGGTGATCGGGGCGCGGCGGATGCCAGCTCTGCACCGACGCGGCCTGTCGCGCGAGCGCGCTCGCGGGGGTCGCGCGCAGGATCGCGTCGCGCACGGGGATGAGAGCGGGGCGGACGTGCGCGAGGGCGCCGACCATCCGGGCGCGACGCGCGATCGGCTGAACGCGGGCGCGGCGCTCGCGGTCGTACCGCTCGAGCGCGGCGTCGACCGCCTCGGGTGCCGCATCGGATGCGAGCGGCGCGAGAAGCGCCACGAGGGTCGCCGCATCCTCCATCGCCTGCCCGCCGCCCTGACCGAGGTCGGGCGTCATGGCGTGGGCGAGCTCGTGGCCGCACGCCTCGCCGAGCGCACACGCGCCGACGTCGCCGCGCTCCTCGCGGAGCTCACGGCCGGATCGTCCGTGGACGGCGATGAGGGCATCGACGCGCTCGCGGCCATCATCGCGGGCTTCGTGCGCCGCCTCGCGGAGCGCGGGGATGATCACCGGGCGCGCTTCGCGCTGCTCATCGACGAGGCGGATCGCGACGAGGTGCGGGCGATCCTCGGGGCCGCGACCCCCGCATCCCCCGACGCGCTTGCGGCGGCGACTCGTGCGTTCGGCGCCTACGGGCTCGAGCTCGAGGGTTCCGAGGCGGTGCAGCTCATGCGCTTCGCCGACGCCCTGCTGTTCTCGCTCGTGACCGGCGGAAGCGGGCTCGACGTCGAGGGGATGGTGCGGGCGCAGCTGCGCGCGCTGCGGTGAGACGGGCGCTGGGGGGTTCGATACGCCCGCTGCGCGGGCTACTCAACCAGCGGGAGTGCGGGTGACGGGGTGCGCGACGCGCTCGGCGGCGAGCACCGCATCCAGCACGCCCGGAGCGGCTGCGGCGAGGTCGTCGGCGCGTAGGGTGCTGAGGATCGCGGTGCCCCGGTAGCGCTGCGAGATGATGCCCGCCTCCCGCAGCACCCGGAAGTGGTGGGTGCGGGTCGAGGCCGAGACCGGCAGTTCGAAGCGCGAGCACTGCTGGTCGTCGGGGCCGTCGGCGAGCTGGCGCACGATGGCGCGGCGAAGGGGGTCGGCGAGCGCCGACAGCACGCCGTCGAGCGAGATGTCGTCCCGCTCCGGGTGCTCGAACGTGCGCACGGCTCCTCCTCCACGCCAGGCTAGAGCAATTCGACGGATTTCGTACTACGGCGCTCCACGTATTACGGTAGTCATCAAATAACCACCACCTCCGGGAGTCCCCATGAAGATCCTCCTCACCGGCGCCACGGGCTACATCGGCTCGGCCGTGCTCGCCGCGCTCCACGACCACGGGCACGACGTCGTCGCCCCCGTGCGCAGCGCCCGCTCGCTCGACGCGGTTCAGGGCGCGGGGGCGAGGGGCATCCTGGGCGATGCGACGGATGCGGCCTGGCTCACCGCGCTGCTCGCCGATGTCGACGGCGCCGTCCACGCCGCCGCCCCGGGCGACGGCACGGCCGCAGAGTTCGACGGCCGCATGGTCGACGCGGTCCTCGCCGCGTTCTCCGGCACCGCGAAGCCCTACGTGCACACGGGCGGCATCTGGACGTGGGGCGCGGGCGCCGAGCTGCGCGACGACGACGCGCCCCACCCGCCCGCGCTCACCGCGTGGCGACCCGCGATCGAGGCGCGCGTGCTCACGAGCGGGCTCGCAGCATCCGTGCTCTCCCCCGGCGTCGTCTACGGCCACGGGCGCGGGCTCGCAGGGCTCGTGACGACGCCGGATGCCGACGGTCGCGTGCGGCTCATCGGCGACGGCGCGCAGCACTGGACGACGGTGCACGTCGACGACCTCGCCGAGCTCTACGTGCGCGTGCTCGAGTCGGGCCGCGCGCTCGGCCGCATGCTCGGCGTCTCGGGCGTCAACCCCACGGTTCGGGAGATCGCGGAGGCCGCGCGACCGCTCGAGGTCGTCTCCGAGACGCCCGAGGAGAGCCGCGCGCGCCTCGGCGAGGCGTTCGCCGACGCGCTCCTGCTCGACCAGCAGGCCGTGGGCGACAAGGCTCGCGAGCTCGGATGGGCACCGGCGCGTCCCTCGCTCGTCGAGGAGCTGCGGGCCGGCTGAGCCCGCATCCGCTCTACTCCTCCGAGGGGATCGGCTCGGCCGGGAGCTTGCGCACGCGCGCGCGGCGGCGGCGACGCTCGGGGATCATCGAGCGCATCTCCTCGAGCTTGCCGAAGCACAGCAGGCGGTCGCCGGCCTCGAGCAGCACGCCCTTGCGGGGGTTCGGGATGACGCTCGCACCGCGGTGCAGCGTGAGCACCGTGATGTCGCGCTCCCACAGGCCCGACTCGCCGAGGGTCTTGCCCACGAGTTCCGCATTGCCATGCACGAGCAGCTCGGCGACGCCGTAGCCCGTCGACACCGAGAGGCGCTGGCGCACGTCGATCTCGGGGAACGCCACCTGCTGGGCGACGTAGTCGATGATCGCGCCTGCGACATCCAGCTGCGTCGCGGCCTCGATGCCCTGCAGCCCGGGCGAGGAGTTGACCTCCATGACGAGCGGCCCGTCGGCACCCTCGAGCATGTCGACGCCCGCGACGCGCAGTCCCATGATCTGCGCCGAGCGCACGGCGGCCTGGGCGTACTCGGGGGTGAGGTCGACGCGCTCGACGCTGCCACCGCGGTGCACGTTCGAGCGGAACTCGTCGCCCTTCGCCGTGCGGCGCATGGCCGCGACGACCCGGTCGCCCACGACGAGGGCGCGGATGTCGCGGCCGCGGCTCTCGGAGACGAAGTGCTGGATGAGCACGTTCTGGTTCGTCGACTGGAGCGTCTCGATGATCGCCTCGGCCGTCTTCACCTCGGGCGCGAGGATGACGCCGATACCCTGCGTGCCCTCGAGCAGCTTGATGACGACGGGCGCCCCGCCGACCTGCTCGATCGCGGGGCGCACATCCGCGCGATTGCGCACGAAAGCGGTGGCCGGCATGCCGATGTTGTGGCGCGAGAGGATCTGGTTCGCCCGCAGCTTGTCGCGTGCGTTCGAGATGCCGTTCGCCGTGTTGGGCGTGTAGACGTCCATCTGCTCGAACTGGCGCACGACGGCCGTGCCGAAGTACGTGATGGAGGCGCCGATGCGCGGCAGGATCGCGTCGTAGTCGGAGAGCGGACGGCCGCGGTACTGCAGGTCGGGCTCCTCGCCCGAGAGATCGATCGCGAAGCGCAGCGTATTGAGCACCTTGACGTCGTGACCACGCTGTTGCGCGGCCGCGCGGAGGCGCTGCGTGGAGTACGCGCGGGGGGCGCGCGAGAGGATCGCGAGTTTCATGCGGGGGCGCCTGCCAAGATGGTGCGGTGAGCGAGAGAACCCATTCAAACACCCTCGCGGGGTGGCGCGAATGGGTGCAGCTCCCGGATGTGGGCGTGCCGTGGATCAAGGCGAAGCTCGACACGGGCGCGCAGACGTCGTCCATCCACGCTTACGACGTGCAGGCGTTCGATCGCGACGGCGAGGCCTGGGTGCGCTTCGGCATCCGGCCCTGGCAGCGCGCCGAGGACGACGAGGTGCTCGTGGAGCGCCGCGTGGTCGACGTGCGCCGCGTGCGCAGCTCGTCGGGACACGTCGACGAGCGCTTCGTGGTCTCGCTCCCGCTCGTGCTCGTCGGCCGACGCGTCGAGGCCGAGGTGACGCTCAGCAACCGCGACTCGATGGGCTTCCGGATGCTCATCGGCCGTGAGGCGCTCAGTCGCGGCTTCGTCGTCGACTCGGCTCGCTCGTTTATCGGCGACCGTGCCCCGCGCCCCATGCGCCGCCGCAATCGCGGCGACGACGTCTGACGCGTCGGCCCTATCTTGGTGCGGTGACCACCACCGCTCCCGCGCTCGCCGGCCTTCGCGGCCGTGTCCTGCGGCTCGTCGAGTCGAAGCCGTTCCAGCGCAGCATCGTCGCGCTCATCCTCCTGAACGCCGTCATCCTCGGGCTCGAGACGTACCCGGCCGTGCTCGACGCGTTCGGCGACCCGCTGCACGCCCTCAACACCGCGATCATCGCGGTCTTCGTCGGCGAGATCGTGCTGCGCATCTCCGCCCACGGATGGCGCTTCTTCACGAACGGCTGGAACCTCTTCGACCTGTTCGTCGTCGTCGTCGCGCTCATCCCGGCGGGCGCCGAGGCGGGCGTGCTGCGCGTGCTGCGGCTCCTGCGCGTGCTCCGCCTGCTGTCGGCGGTGCGGTCGATGCGCCTCGTCGTCGCGGCCCTCGGCGCGGCGATCCCGGGCATCGCGTCGATCGGGGGCCTGCTCGTGATGATCGTCTACGTCTTCGCGGTCGCCTCGACGACCCTGTTCAGCGCGGCGCTCCCGAGCGCCTTCGGCGACCTGTGGATCTCGACGGTGACGCTGTTCCGTCTCATGATCGGCGACGGCTGGTCGGAGGCGGTGGCGCCTCTCGCCGCGCATGAGAGCTGGGTGTGGGGGTACTTCATCGTCTACACCGTCGTCACGACGCTCATCGTGCTGAATCTGCTGATCGCGGTCGTCGTGGAGGCGATGGAGCGGATGAAGGCGGCCGATCCGGGAGCCGAGCCCGAGGCCGTCGAGCCCGGCGCGGACGCGATCCTCGCCGAACTGCGCGAGCTGCGGGCGGCCGTCGGACGCCTGGAACGGGCATCCGTCGGCGGCGCGGGCGGACGCTCCTCCTAGGAGCCGGCGGCTCAGGCTAGGAGCGCATCCGTCGCGAGCGCTTCTCGATTCCTGACGGGCTCGCCGGGCCGCACGGCAAGCGGGCGGAGACGTGAACGTGCGGCGGGAGCAGTTGCCCCCGCCGCACGTGGCGTTCGCCGCCCGGAGGCGCGGTTGCTCCCGCCGAACGGATCGAGGGGAGCGGATGCGCTCAGTCGGCGAGGATGAGATACAGCGCGCGACGCACCTCGTCGAGCTTCTCGACGGCGGCCGCGCGCTGGGCGTCGGTCGCGGCGTGGTGGAACTGGCCCACGACGCCCATGAGCTTGCCGACGCTCTGCTGGAACGCGAGCTCCTCCTCGCTGCGCTTGGGGGAGCCGGACTCCCACGCGCGCGCGAGCTCGTCGGCGTTCTGCTCGACGTAGGCGCGGCCGGCGTCGGTGAGCGTGTACTCGGTGCGCCGACCCTCACCGGTCGCCTCGATGAGCTCCTCGTCGACGAGCTGCTGCAGCGTCGGATACACGGAGCCGGGGCTCGGTCGCCACCCGCCTCCCGTGCGTTCGGCGATCGTCTTGATGACGCTGTAGCCGCTCGACGGGCCCTCGGCGAGCACCGAGAGGATGACGGATCGGATGTCGCCGCGGGCCGCGCGACCCTTGCCGCGACCCCACGGGCCGGGGCCGCCGAATCCGGGTCCGAAGGGCGGCATGCCGCGCATGGGCGCGTGCACGCCCCACTCGGCGTGAGGGCCGTGAGCGGCGGGGTTGCTCGGGTCGTGGTGGAACATGGCGGGGCGCTCGGGGCGGCGGAAAGACCTGGGGTTCATGATCGTTCTCCTTTCGCGGATCATGGCTGCCGCGAGATGTCGCGACTGGTCAAAGATATATCGTTACCTATCGCAACGCAAGCGCCGCTGGAAATCGAGCTTCCGTCGGCGTACGCTTGTCCCCCATCCGGGGTACAGGCCCGGACCGGGGTCCTCGATGACGAGGAGGGGGAGATGATGACGAGCGACGGCGTCGCGGACGCCGTCATCCGACGATCGCACTGGCGCGGCGCACTTCTCGGCGTCGGGCTCGCGCTGGGCGTCGGCCTCCTCACACTCCTCGCCCCGCAGCCGGCGCACGCCGATGACGACGGGGGCCTCCTCGACACCGTCGGATCCGTCGTGAACGACGTCGCCTCGACCGCGAGCACGGTCGTCGATCCCGTCGTCACCCCGCTCCCGGATGCGCGCGAGTTGCCCGTCGTGGGCGGGATCGTCGGCGAGGTGGCCGACAGCCGTCCCGTCGCGACGCTCACCGCACCCGTGACGGGCATCGTGGACGGCGTGCTCGGCGCGCCCGTCCTCGCGCCGCTCACCGAGCCCGTCACCGGGCTGGTCGACGGCACGCTCGCACAGCTCGCGGG
>JAEYVF010000032.1 GCA_023432005.1 Actinomycetes bacterium | reverse complement strand
GCGGGCGCGGGCGCCGGCGCCGGCGCCGCGGCGACGGGCTCCGGGAGCACGGGCGCGGTCTGAGGCGGCGCCTCGGGGATGTAGGCCGTCGCGGGGTCGGGAGTCGGCAGGCTCTGCGGAACCTGCGCCGGACGCGGACGCGTGTGCGATGTCCAGCCGAGACCGTCCCACCAGCGAAGCGAGTCGGCGTCGGTCGGGTCCGGATACCAGGCGGCGACCGGAGCAGCGGCACTGAGACTCACGAGTTCCTCCCCCTCGAGCTGCAGCCACCCCATCGGCTGCTGACAGGGAGTCTAGGGACGCTCGAGAGGGGCTCGAACTCCCCACTTGGGGTCACCCCGGTGGTGGGGTAGACAGCCCGTCTCAGGCGTCGTCGGCGCTGTCCGCCTCGTCCTGGAGCTCGGCGCCCTCGTCGAGGGGCACGACAGGCTCGTAGAGGTGCTCGGCCCGTCCGGCGCCGCCCTCGAGGAGCTCGCCGGGGGAGTACGCGTCGCGCGCGAGCGACGCACGCGCGCGCAGGGCGTCGTCGACCTTGTCGCGGTCGGATCGGTTCTCGCTCATGGCCCGAGGGTACCCCGCGCCTCCGAGCGCGGCCGGTCAGTGGATGGCGAAGGAGTAGCTGTAGTCGCCGTGGTCGGAGTCGATGCTGATCCACAGCTTCGCGTCGCTGCCATCTGCACGGGTCACCGAGCACGTGTAGATCGAGCCCACGGTCAGCGTGTCCGCGATGGGCGGGCAGGAGACCGCCGACGCGGTGCCGTTGCCGACGAGCTCCTGCCGGATCTCGTACTGGATCGTCGTCGCGATCTGCACCGAGGTGAGCGCGCCGCCGAACCAGGCTGCAGCCGGGCCGCCGAGCAGGAGCACCGCGCCGATGACCCACGTCACGAGCTGGCCCCAGCTCTTCGGGAGCTTGAGGGCGCGCACGAGCAGGTAGACGGGCGCGGTGAGCAGCACCGCGGCGAAGGGCGGAGGCGTGTGCCCCCACCGGGCGAGCTTGCGGCGATCCAGGATCGCGACGACGACCGTGATGGCGTAGGTCACGCCGAGCGCGATGCCGCCGAACAGGAGCGTCGGCTCGACATACAGCCACGCCCACACGGCGGCGAAGAGCAGGCCGAAGAGGATGACCGGGGTGAACGCGACCACCCAGCTCTCGGCGGTCGAGGTCGGGCGGATGCGGGCACGACTGCGCACGGCCGAGGGGCCGGCGAAGCTGGCCTCGAGCTCGGCGGACTCGGCACCGTCGAGGTCGGGCTTGGCCTGCGTGTGATCGGTCCAGGCGATGCCGTTCCACCAGCGCACCTGGGTCGAGTCGGAGGGGTCCTCGTACCATCCCGCGGGGACCACGCGGATCGCCTGGTCGGTCACGCGCACCACCTCTTCTTCTCTGCGTTCGGGCTCTTGCCGGTCGTTCTCGACCGTGTCGGTGAGGGTCATCGGTTGGTGGAGAAGACGCCCCAGTCGTCGACACGCCAGTCGATCCAGCCGTTCTTGCGCTGGAGGCTGACGACGACGTTGGCGACCTTGGTCGGCGTGATGGCGCTGCACACCATCGTGTCGCCCACGAGGAGCGGCGGGACGTCGGGGCACGTGGCGTTGACGTTGGCGCCGATCACGCTGGCCTGCTCGGAGATGGCCTGCTCGGCCTCCTCGGCGAACACGCCCGGCGCGAGCGCCATGACGATGCCCGGGATGGCGACCGACGAGCCGATGAGCACGATCGTGAGCGCCGACCAGGTCAGGAAGGGCCGGAGCCCCCGACCGGTCTCGCGGACGACGTTCGACATCCGCGCGATGAGGTACACGGGGGCGCCGAGGAACGCCCAGTCCCAGTTCGCCGTGCGGCTGTGGCCCATGCGGCTGAGCATCGCGCGGTCGATCACGGCGAGCACGACCGTCGTCAGGTAGGAGCCGCCGAGGATGATGCCGGCGAACAGCGTCGAGTCGCGGCCCGCGTCGCCCGCCACGAGGAACATGAGCGCGAGCACGAGCATGATGACCGGCATGAGCGCGATGATCCACACGGGACCCGTGTTGACCGAGAGGCCGTTCTCCGCCATGACGGCGCGGCGCGTGAGCGGCTGCGCGGGGTCGTGCTCGTTGAGCACCGACGGGGTGTAGGTGAAGTTGCCGAACGACGACGGGTCGAAATTGGTCGTCGTGAAGGTGCCGACGCCGGACGCGGCGTTGGGGTCCACCTGGAACGTCGGGAGCGGATCGAAGCTCGGGGTGAACGCCGGGTGCGCCGGCGCCTGCTGAGCCTGCGAGGGGTCGATCGGGACGCCGAGGAGGTCGTCGTAGCTCGTGTCGAGCAGGAACGGCGCGCTCGTGGGCGCGTCCTCGATGACGTGCTCCTGGGCGTACTTGAGACCGGGGGAGACGACCTCCTCCTCGAGCCGGAGCTGGGCCGCGGGGGCCTCGAGCGACTTGACGGGCTCGGCCGTCGCGAAGGCCGCCTCGGGGGTCGGCTGGGCCGAGCCGGTGTCGTAGGCGAGGTCCTCGCGCTCGGTCAGCAGCTCGTCGTCGTCGGCGTAGGCGAGCTTCGCCGTGACCGTCTCCTGCGCGACCATCGGCTGGCGCGCGTCCGAGGTGTGCTCGGTCCAGGCGTGGTTGTCCCACCAGCGCAGCTGGGGAAGCCCGAGCGGATCGGGATACCAACCCGCCGGCACATGGCCTTCCTCTTCCGCCATGAGATACCTTCCTCACCGCGTCCCTGGGGAGGGCGTTCGGATACTTCCCCCCGGCGGAACGACTCGTTCGTCGTCGTCATGATAGGGGCGCGCTCCCGGCGCCCGATAGACATGCACCTCCCCCCAAGCCTGGGGACACGACCCGCTCACCGCCGCTCGTGGGGCAGACTCGTCGGATGGCATCCGCTGGGCTCGCGTCGCTTCTCCCGCGGCCCTGGGACCCGGACGCGTTCCTCGCCGCGTTCGACGAATGGGCCCGCTCGCGGGGGCTCCGGCTCTATCCCGCGCAGGAGGAGGCGGTGCTCGAGCTGGCCCTCGAGCGGCACCTCGTGCTGAGCACGCCGACGGGCACGGGCAAGTCGCTCGTGGCGGTCGCCGCGCATGCCATGGCGCTCTCGCAGGGTCGCCGGTCGTTCTACACGGCGCCGCTCAAGGCCCTCGTGAGCGAGAAGTTCTTCGAGCTCGTGGCGATCTTCGGCGCCGAGAACGTCGGCATGGTGACGGGCGACTCGAGCGTCAACCCCGACGCGCCGATCGTCTGCTGCACGGCGGAGATCCTGGCGAACATCGCGCTCCGCCGCGGCCCGCTCGCCGAGGTCGACTCGGTCGTGATGGACGAGTTCCACTTCTACGCCGACCCGGAGCGCGGCTGGGCGTGGCAGGTGCCCCTGCTCGTGCTCGAGCGCGCGCGCTTCGTGCTGCTCTCGGCGACCCTCGGCGATGTCACCGCGATCGCGGCCGACCTCGAACGCCGCACGGGTCGCGGCGTCGCGCGCGTGACGGGCGTGGAGCGTCCCGTTCCGCTCCATTACCGCTACGCCGTCCAGCCCGTCCAGGAGCTCGTCGAGGAGCTCCTCGCCGACGGGCTCGCCCCCGTCTACATCGTGCACTTCTCGCAGGCGGCGGCCGTCGAGCGCGCTCAGGCGCTCGCGAGCGTCCGGGTCGCCACGAGGCAGCAGCGCGACGCGATCGCCGAGGCGATCGGCGGGTTCCGCTTCTCGACGGGATTCGGGCAGACCCTCGGGCGGCTCGTGCGCGCCGGCATCGGCGTGCACCACGCGGGGATGCTGCCGCGCTATCGGCGGCTCGTCGAGCAGCTCGCCCAGCAGGGGCTGCTGCGGGTGGTCTGCGGGACCGACACCCTCGGCGTCGGCATCAACGTCCCCATCCGCACGGTGCTGCTGACGGGGCTCACGAAGTTCGACGGCGCGCGGATGCGGCAGCTCAGCGCGCGGGAGTTCCACCAGGTCGCGGGTCGTGCCGGCCGTGCGGGGTTCGACACGGCGGGGGAGGTGATCGCCCTCGCCCCCGAGCACGAGATCGAGAACGCGCGCTCGGCGGCGAAGGCCGGCGACGGTCCCAAGGCCAAGCGCAAGATCGTCAAGAAGAAGGCGCCGGACGGGTTCGTGAGCTGGGGGCCGGCGAGCTTCGAGCGGCTCATCGCCGCCGATCCGGAGCCGCTCGCGAGCTCGATGCGGATGACGGCGGCCATGCTCCTGCAGCTGCTCTCGCGGCCGGGTGCCGATGCCCCCGCGGGCGAGGAGGGGAGCGCCTTCCGCATCGTGCGCGACCTCGTGAGGGACAACCACGAGACGCCCGAGCGTCGCGCCGATCTCGCGCGGCGCGCGATCGCGCTCTACCGCACGCTGCGCACCGCGGGTGTCGTGGAGCAGACGGGGGGCGGCTTCGACGGAACCGCGCGCGTGCGGCTGACGGTCGAGCTCCAGCCGGACTTCGCCCTCAACCAGCCGCTCTCGCCCTTCGCTCTCGCGGCGCTCGAGCTGCTCGATCGGGACGCTCCCGGCTACGCCCTCGACGCTGTGAGCGTCATCGAGGCCACGCTCGAGGACCCGCGTCCCGTGCTCTCGCAGCAGGAGTTCCGGGCTCGCGGCGAGGCGGTCGCGGCCATGAAGGCCGAGGGGATCGAGTACGAGCAGCGCATGGAGCTGCTCGAGGAGGTCACCTGGCCGAAGCCGCTGGCCGAGCTGCTCGAGCGGGCGTACGAGACGTTCGCGTCGAGCCAGCCCTGGATCCGCG
The DNA here is from genome assembly GCA_023432005.1 of Actinomycetes bacterium. Classification (GTDB taxonomy): domain Bacteria; phylum Actinomycetota; class Actinomycetes; order Actinomycetales; family Microbacteriaceae; genus Homoserinibacter. Next base: position 2,692 of record JAEYVF010000032.1, on the reverse strand, counting down.
ACTACGAGCTGCGCCCGAAGTCCGTCGTGCGCGACCTCTACGAGCGCGCGATGGGCTTCGGCGACTACGTCGGCTTCCTGCAGCTCGGGCGCAGCGAGGGCCTCGTGCTGCGCTATCTGAGCGACGCCTACCGTGCGGCCCGTCAGACCATCCCCGAGGAGGCGAAGACCGAGGAGCTGCGCGACATCGTGGAGTGGCTCGGCGAGCTCGTGCGGCAGGTCGACTCGAGCCTCCTCGACGAGTGGGCCTCGCTCGTGGACCCCGCCCGGGCCGACGAGTCGCGCGCCACGGCCGTCCTGCCGCCCCCGCCGCCCGACGTCACGACCAACAGGCGCGCGTTCCTCGTGCTCGTGCGCAACGAGCTCTGGCGCCGGGTGCAGGCGGCGGCGCTGCAGCACGACGACGAGCTCGTCGCCCTCGACCCGGGGGCGGGCTGGCCGGAGGCCCTCGACCGCTACTACGCCGAGCACGACTCGATCGGCACGGGCGCCGATGCCCGGTCGGCGGCGCGCATCCTCATCACCGAGCACCCCGACCGCTGGGATCTCCGGCAGATCATCGATGACCCCGCGGGCGACCACGACTGGGGCATCGACGCCGTCGTCGACCTCGACGCGTCGCGCGCGCAGGGGGTCGCCGTCGTGCGGGTCGTGGGGCTCACCCGGATGTGACGATCAGGGCACGGGGAGCCGGTCGTCCTCGTCCTCGTCGCGCACGCGCGCGCTCGGTCGCCGCGTGTAGTCGACGGATGTGTGGCGCACCTCGCGCTGCGTGCCGAGGCTCCGCAGGATCCACATGACGGCCGGCACGACGGCAGCGACGAGGGAGACGGCCCCCACGACCGCGAACGCGGTCGCGACCGACGGAGTCACGACCTCCGTGCACGGGCCGGAGCTCTGCATGCAGCCGCTCGCGGCCGAGGTCGAGATGTCCACCACGGCGAAACTGACTGCTGCGACGACGACCGCCGAGATGGCGATCGCGCCCAGCGCTCGACGAGAGCGCATGCGAGCTTCTCCTGCCGGTTCGGGCCGACTCCTGGTCGGATGCTAGGGCCGCGGGCCGCATGCGCGACATTCCCCCTTCCGGGGGTTTCCGACGTCTCGACGGGCCTCGCCCGGCCGCCCGGGGGCGGGAGTCCCCGCGCCTCGCGGTCACGAGTTGCCGCGCGTTCGCGCGGCGTGTTTGGATAGCCCGCAGTGGACCCCCTGATTCTGGTAGCGCTCGTCATCGCGCTGGCCCTCTTCTTCGACTTCACCAACGGCTTTCATGACACCGCCAACGCGATGGCGACCCCGATCGCGACCGGCGCCCTCAAGCCGAAGACCGCTGTCGCGCTCGCGGCGGTGCTCAACCTCGTCGGCGCGTTCCTCAGCACCGAGGTGGCGAAGACGATCTCGGGCGGCCTCATCCGCGAGGGCGACGGGGGCGTGCAGATCGGTCCCGAGCTGATCCTCGCGGGGCTCATCGGCGCGATCGTCTGGAACCTCATCACGTGGCTCCTCGGCCTTCCCTCCTCCTCGAGCCACGCGCTCTTCGGCGGTCTCATCGGGGCGGCGATCGTCGGGGCGGGCATCGGGGCCATCGACGGCGGCGTGCTGACCTCGAAGATCCTCATCCCCGCGGTCCTCGCGCCCGTCACGGCGGGGCTCGTGTCGTTCCTCGCGACGAAGATCGCCTACAAGGTCACCCGCAAGCGCGAGCGCGACGGCTTCAAGCGAGGGCAGATCTTCACCGCGAGCCTCGTGTCGCTCGCGCACGGCACCAACGACGCGCAGAAGACGATGGGCGTCATCACCCTCGCCCTCATCGCCGCGGGGTTCCAGCAGGTCAACAGCGGACCGGAGTTCTGGGTCATCGCGGCGTGCGCCGTCGCCATCGCGGCCGGCACCTACTCGGGCGGCTGGCGCATCATCCGCACGATGGGGCGCGGCATCACCGAGGTCGAGCCCGCCCAGGGCTTCGCCGCAGAGTCGGCGACGACCGCCACGATCCTCGCCTCCACCCACCTCGGCTTCGCGCTCTCGACGACGCAGGTGGCCTCGGGCTCCGTCATCGGCACGGGCCTCGGTCGCAAGGGCGCGTCGGTCAAGTGGCGCACCGCGGGCCGCATCGCCCTCGGATGGCTCATCACGATCCCCGCTGCGGGGGTCGTGGGCGCCGCGGCGGCCCTGCTGGTGAGCGTCGGCACGTGGGGCATCGTGGTCGCCGTCGTGCTCGCCCTCATCACCATCGGCGGCATCTTCCTCTGGTCCCGTCGCAGCCGCGTCGACCACCGCAACCTGCACCAGCCGGAGCCCGGCGTGTTCGTGCGTCCCAAGAAGCGGAAGGCGCGCCGATGAGCATCGACTGGCTGGCGTTCTTCACGGTCGTCGTCGCGTCCCTCGTGTCGGCATGCCTCGTCGTCACGCTCTTCTCCCTCGCGTTGCGGCTCGGCGACGGCAAGGCGGCATGGCGGCGGCCCGTGTCGGTCGCGATGTTCGCGCTCTGCGGCATCGCGGTCGTCTTCGGCATCTACCTCATCGTCGGCGACCACCTGCTCGTGCTCTTCGGCGCCCGCTGAGCGCTCATCCGCGCCCCGCCGGGTGCGTCGAGCGCTCGCCCGCGCCGTCGGCTGCCCCCATGCGCGCGCCGACATAGACTCGGCATCCCACTCATCGAAGGAGATGCGCGATGTCCGACACGACCGGTC
>JAEYVF010000022.1 GCA_023432005.1 Actinomycetes bacterium | reverse complement strand
GTGCTGCGCTTCGGCGTGGGCGCGCGCGTCTTCCTCGACGAGCTGCTCGAGCGCGACGGCGTCGACCTCGCCACGGCGCTGTTCTCGGAGTCCACCGGCCGCGTGCTCGTCGCCGTGCCGCGCGAGGAGGACGTGAAGTTCACGCGCCTGTGCGAGGGCCGGGGCTACCCCGTGCTGCGCGTCGGCGTGACCGATTCCGAGCCCGCGCTCGAGGTGCAGGGAGTCTTCACGGCGTCCGTCGACGAGCTCGCGGAGACCTTCCGCGAGCCCCTGCGGGCGCGGTTCGCCTAGCGGGGCGAGTCGTAGCGGGCGGCATACCGTGCACGCGGCGGGAGCAACTACCCCCGCCGCGTGAGGGGTACGCCGCCCGGTGGCGCGGGTGCTCTCGCCGAAGGCGCGGTTGCTCCCGCCGCACGGGCGGGGGGCCGTCTCGCACGGGCGGGTGGGTGGCGGCGGGCTCACACGGGGAAGCGGATGCCCGTCTTCGCCTCGGCGTCCGCCCACAGCCACGCGCCGAAGGCGGGGTCGGCGGATGACGCGACCGGTCGCGTGGGGACGGGCGGCCCCGCGAGCTCCCGCCGCGGGCCGAAGTAGGTGCCGTTCACGGCATCCGGATCCGCGACGGCTCGCACGGCGGGCCACGCGCCGCGGTCCTTGCCCTGCCCGACCCATCCCGTGAGGCCCTCGAAGACGCGACCCGTGCGCGGGTCGCGGTCGGTGATACCGGGGCGACGGGCGGCGTAGACGCTCGTCGCCCAGCCCGGATGCGCGAGCAGCGAGCGGCGCGAGTCGCCCGCCGCGTCGAGCCGGCGCGCGAGCTCGAGGTGGAAGCCCTGCACGGCGTGCTTCGAGAACGCGTAGGCGCGGAAGGCGCCGTACCGCCTGGTCGACCACAGGTCGGCGGGATCGAGCCGCACCATGCGGGTCGAGTCGCTCCCGACGCCGACGACGCGCCCGTCGGGGGCGAGCGCCGGGAACAGCAGCGTCGTGAGCGCGAAGTGGCCGAGGAAGTTGCCGCCCACCGTGAGCTCGAACCCGTCCTCGGTCTCGAGGCGACGGCGCGACGCGACGACCCTGCCCGCGTTGTTGACGAGCCCGTGCAGGGGCCGGAACGCCGCGATCGCCTCGGAGGCGGCGCGCACGGACGCGAGCGAGGCCAGGTCGAGCGCGACGTGCGCGAGCTCGGCATCCGGCACCCGCGCGCGGATGGAGTCCATCGCGAGCCGCGCCTTCTCGGTCGAGCGCGCGGCGATGACGACGCGCGCCCCCGCCGAGGCGAGCTGCTCCGAGACGAAGTAGCCGATTCCCGCGTTGCCGCCTGTCACGACGACCGTGCGCCCGTGCAGGGCGGGCAGCGCGCGCGGATCCCAGTCGCCGACGGCGCTCACTCGCCCCGCGCGACGCCGTTGCCGGCGAGGCTCTCGTGGTGGTGGATGACCTCGGCCACGACGAACGTGAACCACTTCTCGGCGAACTCGGGGTCGAGGTGCGACTCCTCCGCGAGCGCGCGCAGTCGCGCGATCTGCTCGCGCTCCCGCGCGGGGTCGGATGCGGGCATGCCGCTCGCCGCCTTGAGCCTGCCGACCGCCTGCGTCGCCTTGAAGCGCTCGGCGAGCAGGTGGATGAGCGCCGCGTCGATGTTGTCGATGCTCTGCCGGTAGCGGAGCAGCTCAGCCTGCGGCTGTTCGGAGGCGTCGGAGGTCATGAGGCGAGGTTACCGGGCCTCGCCGTAGCGGATGTCGGGGTCGCCCCCCACGTGGCGGATGATCTCGAGCAGCTGGGCGCGGAACGCGGGGGCGTCGGCGATGACGGGGAACATGCTCGCCTCGACGCCGCCGAGCTGATCGAGCACGCGGGCTCCCGCATCCGTGCGCTCGACGACGCGGCGGCGGCGGTCGGCGGGGTCGACGACGATGCGCACGCGCCCGTCGCGCGCGAGGGTCTCGACGGTGCGCCCCATCGTCTGCGCGGTCACACGCGCCTCGCGCGCGAGATCGCCGAGCGTCAGCGCGCGGTCGGCGAGGAGGTGGAGCACGATGAGGCCCGCGTGCGTGAGGCCGACCTCGTCGAGCCGCTCCCGCCAGCGCTGCTCCACGAGCCGGGATGCGACCGAGAGGAGCCGACCGGTGGGCCAGCCCTCGAGTTCGTCGGTCATGCGCATCCCTCCCGGACAAGCGTATGATACTCAGCACGCTTACTAATCGATGGAATCCGCGTGAACACCACCCCCGCCCCTGACAAGCGCCGCTGGCTCGGCCTCGTCGTCATCTCGATCGCCGTGTCGCTCATCATCGTCGACTCGACCATCGTCAACGTCGCGATCCCCTCGGTCGTCGACGACCTCGGCATCAACTCGACGCAGGTGCAGTGGGTGCAGGAGTCGTACACCCTCGTGTTCGCCGCCCTCCTGCTCGTCTTCGGCACCCTCGCCGACCGCTTCGGCCGGCGCCGCGTGCTCATGATCGGCGTCGTGCTGTTCGCCCTCTCGAGCGTCGTCGCGGCCCTCGCCCCCTCGGGCGAGCTGCTCATCGCGTCCCGCGTCGTGCAGGGCGTGGGCGGCGCGATGATCCTGCCCGCGACGCTCTCGCTGCTCAACGCGACCTTCACCGGCCGGGAGCGGGGCATCGCGTTCGCCGTGTGGGGCTCGACGATCGGCGGCATGGCGGCCGTCGGCCCCCTGCTCGGCGGCTGGCTCACCGCCGACTTCTCGTGGCGCTGGGCCTTCGGCATCAACCTGCCGCTCGGCATCCTCATCATCGTCGGCGCGATCCTCTTCGTACAGGAGTCGCGGTCGGATCAGGCACGTCGCGTCGACCTCGTGGGCGCCGTGCTCTCGGTCGTGCTGTTCACGAGCCTCGTCTTCGGCCTCATCGAGGGCCGCAACTTCGGGTGGTGGAGCACCGAGAAGGGCGCGCCGGACTTCTGGGGGCTCGCGGTCTCGCCCATCCCCTTCGTCTTCGCGCTGACCCTCGTGACGCTCGTGGCCTTCGTCGCCTGGGGTCTGCACCGCGAGCGGCAGGGGCGCTCGACGCTCATCGCGTTCTCGCTGTTCTCGATCACCTCGTTCCGCAACGGCAACATCGCCGCGCTCATCGTGTCGCTCGGCGAGTTCGGCGTCATCCTCGCGCTACCGCTGTGGCTGCAGAACGTGCTCGGCTACGACGCCCTGCAGACGGGCCTGCTGCTGCTCGCCCTCGCGGGCGGCTCGTTCCTCGCCTCGGGCTTCGCGGGCTCGCTGAGCGGCCGGGTCGCGCCCGTGACGATCGTGCGCATGGGTCTCGCCGCCGAGCTCGCGGGCCTCATCCTCCTCGCCCTCTTCATCTCGACCGACACCCCGTGGTGGCAGAGCGCGATCGGGCTCGCGATCTACGGCTTCGGCGTCGGCCTCGCGACCGCGCAGCTCACGGGCGTCGTGCTGACGGATGTGCCGGTCGCGGCGAGCGGGCAGGCGTCGGGCACCCAGTCGACCTCGCGTCAGGTCGGCTCCGCGCTCGGCATCGCGATCCTCGGGACCGTGCTCTTCACCTCGTTCGCGGGCCAGCTCGACGACCGGCTGCCCGACGAGCTGCCGAGCGACGTGCGCCAGCAGATCATCGACGTCGCCGTCGACTCCGCGGGTGCCGCGATCCCGGCGCTCGAGGAGCGCTCACCCGAGGCGGCGGATGCGGCGCGCGCCGCGTTCACGGAGGCCACGCGCGCCGCCACGTTCACGGCGACCGGGTTCCTCGTGGGCGGCCTGCTCGCGACGCTCAGCCTCGGAGGGAGCCGAGCAGCTGATCGACGGACGTCGTCTCCGGAAGATACGTCCGCGTCCATCGCGCCATGACGTCGTAGGCCGTCGCGCGCACCGAGCGCCGGGAGAGCAGCACGTCGTGCAGCGCGCCCTCGAGGCGCGAGACGGAGACGTGGGAGCCGAGCCGGGTGGCGCGCTCCGCGACGCCGTCAACGTCGAGGGCCACATCCGAGTCGTAGATGCGCGCCGACCACGACTGCTGCAACCAGCTGCGCGCGGAGAGCATGACGAGCACCGGCACACGGAGGCCGAGACCCGACGCGACGCGCGCGTGGCCGTCGAGGATCGCGTCGAGCCATCCGCTGTGCACGGGGAAGCCGCGCTCGGGGCGCCAGCGCAGGTCGTAGTCCCACTCGCCGTCGAAGAGGCGCGATGACGCCTGCGTGTTGAAGCCGCGATCGATGCCCGGCAGGGCGGCGCGCGGTCCCAGCCGCGCCCCGAGCGCGACGAGGGGGGCGATCGCGCGGCGACCCAGCTCATCCGCCTGGAACTCGAGCCAGGGGCTGTTGAGGATGAGCGCGTCGACGGACTCCGGGTGGCGGGCCGCCCACAGCGACAGCGTCAGGCCGCCCGTCGAGTGCCCGACGAGCACGAGCGGGCGCCGCGCGCCCTCGTCGCGGCCCATGGCCGTGAGCGCCGCCGAGATGTCCTCGTCGTACACGGCGAGGTCCTCGGTGTAGCCCGGGGTCTGATGGGGCAGCAGGCTGCGGCCGTACTTGCGCAGGTCGAGAGCGTGGAAGCGCGCCCCGGCCCGGGTCCAGAACAGCGCGTGCTCGGCCTGGAAGAAGTAGTCCGACCAGCCGTGCACGTACAGCACGTCGACACCGTGGGCGAAGCCGTGCGGCTCACGCCCCCAGGCGGTCGTGCGGGCGGCCGTCGGCCGCACGAGGGTCGCGACGACGGCCCCCTCGTCGTCGGCGCGCAAGGGCAGCGGCAGCTGCTCGAAGCCGCCGAGCACATCGGGTCTCCAGTCCATGCCGACCACGCTCGCAGTCCGGCCGTCCCGGACGGGAGGGGCGGGTGTCCCGAAGCGGTCGGGAGGATCGGGCCCCTCAGGCGGGCGGCACCGAGCGGAACAGCACGGGCCGCTCGCCCCACTCCGCGAGGCGCGCCTCGAGGCCGGCCCGCACCGCGGGCCACTCATCGGCGAGCACCGAGTACACGGCGGTGTCGCGCCACGTGCCGTCGGCGCGCGGCTGATCGCGGCGCAGCACGCCCTCGAAGCGGGCGCCGAGCTTGGCGATCGCGGCGCGAGAGCGCTCGTTCACGGCGTCCGCCTGCAGCTTGACGCGGCCGTAGCCGTGCTCGAAGAGCCGGCCGAGCATGAGCAACTTCGCCTCGACGTTCACCTGCGTGCCCCAGACGCGCGGGTCGTACGCCGTCCAGCCGATGTGGGCGGCCTCCTTGACCTCGTCGAAGTCGGCCATGCTCGAGGTGCCGACGATCTCGCCCGCGTGCGGACCGGATGCGATGCGCACGACGTAGGTGATGCCGCGTTCGTGGGGGAAGTAGCCCGGCGCCCACGCCGCGAAGGCCGCCTCATCGGCGGGGAGGCCGGCGAGCCCGCCGCCGTAGCCGCCCGCGAAGACCTCGGGTCGGCCGATGGCGTGCCAGAGGCCGGCGAGGTCGTCCGGGCTCAGCGGATCCAGCCGCACGTAGCGGCCGACGAGGGGTTCACGGGGCGGACGAGTGGCGCTCACGTCCCCATCCTCCCATCCGCTACCTTGTCGCCATGCGTCTCGTCGGACCCGGATGGCGATTCCTCGGAGCGGCCCTGTCGTGGGGGCTCTTCGTGCTGTGCTTCACCCTGCTCTACCGGGGGGCGTCGACCGTCATGGGGCTCGGAGGCTTCTGCGCCTCGGGCGGCCCGTACGCGATCGAGGTCGAGTGCCCCGCCGAGGTCGTGGCGACCGTGCCGCTGTCGATCTTCGGCGGGTTCGCCGCGGCCGCGATCGCCCTCGCCTTCGCGCGCGGCTTCGCGGCGCCGCTGCTCGCGTGGGCGTGGCCCATCCTCTTCGTCGGTCTCGGCATCGCGTTCGCCCTCGCGGGCTTCACCGTGGAGGGCGGCATGGTGACGAACCTGCTGCTCGCGGCGATGTTCGTCGTGATGGGACTGGTGCCGTTCGTCCTCTCGCTGCGCGCCGCGCCCCGCGTGCTCTTCCTGGGCTGGACGCGGGCCGACGACCGACCGTTCACGGTCGATGAGGATGCGATCCGCACCCCGATCGTGAGGCTCCCCTCGACGACCCGGCCGCTCTCGGCATCCGGAGACCCGGTGGCCCCGCGAGCCCTCGACTGGCTCCTCGCGCTCGGTGTGCCGCTCGCGGCGGCCGCACTCGGCTATGCGGCGGCCGACGCCATCCTCGACGCGATCGTCGCGGGGGCGTCGGCCGCCTGAGCCGTTCCGGCGGGGTCGGGCCAGGCACGGTCCCGACCCCGCCGAGCCTCAGTGCTGCGTCGCGCCCTCCGCGCCGATCCCGGTGAGGGAGCGCACCTCCATCTCGGACTGCTTGCCCGGATCCTCGGGCGTGCGCTGCGTGAGCGACGCGAGCCAGCCGACGAGGAAGGCGAGCGGGATGGACACGATGCCCGGATTCGACAGCGGCCAGATGTCGAAGTCCGCAACGGGGATCATCGCCGTCGGCCCGCCCGACACGACGGGCGAGAACACGATGAGCAGGATCGACGAGATGAGGCCCGTGTACATGCTCCACAGCGCGCCGCGGGTGTTGAACCGCTTCCAGAACAGCGAGTACACGATCGTCGGCAGGTTCGCCGCGGCCGCCACCGCGAACGCGAGCGCCACGAGGAAGGCGACGTTCTGACCGTTCGCGAGGATGCCGCCCGCGATCGCCACGATGCCGATCACGACGACCGTTCGACGCGCGACCCTCACCTCGGTGCCGGGCTCGGTCTTGCCCTTCTTGATGACGCTCGCGTAGATGTCGTGCGCGAACGAGGCGGCGGCGGTGATCGTGAGCCCGGCGACGACCGCGAGGATCGTCGCGAACGCGATCGCCGAGATGAGGCCCAGCAGGATCGGGCCGCCCAGGGCGAAGGCGAGCAGCGGGGCCGCCGAGTTGGCGCCGCCGGGCGCTGCGGCGATGGTCTCCGGGCCGATGAGGGCCGCGGCGCCATAGCCGAGCACGAGCGTGAACACGTAGAAGATGCCGATGAGCCAGATGGCCCACACGACGCTGCGGCGGGCCTCCTTCGCCGTCGGCACCGTATAGAAGCGCATGAGCACGTGCGGCAGGGCCGCGGTGCCGAGCACGAGCGCGAGGCCGAGCGACAGGAAGTCGATGCGGGCGACATCCGAGACCCCGTACTTGACGCCCGGGTTGAGGATGTCGCTCGTGCCCGCCATGGCGACGGCGTTCTCGAGCAGCGTCGACAGGTTGAAGCCGTTGAGCGCGAGCACCCAGACCGTCATGATGCCGGCGCCCGCGATGAGCAGGCCCGCCTTGATGATCTGCACCCAGGTCGTGCCCTTCATGCCGCCCACGAGTACGTAGACGATCATGAGCGCGCCGACCACGGCGATCACGATGCCCTGACCGAGATGGTCGGGGATGCCGAGCAGCAGCGACACGAGGCCCCCCGCGCCCGCCATCTGGGCGAGCAGGTAGAAGAAGCACACCACGAGGGTCGTCGTGGCCGCGGCGATGCGCACGGGGCGCTGCTTGAGGCGGAACGAGAGCACGTCGGCCATCGTGAAGCGGCCCGTGTTGCGCAGCAGCTCGGCCACGAGCAGCAGGGCGACGAGCCACGCCACGAGGAAGCCGATCGAGTAGAGGAACCCGTCGTAGCCCGTGAGCGCGATCGCGCCGCAGATGCCGAGGAACGACGCGGCCGACAGATAGTCGCCCGCGATGGCTGTCCCGTTCTGCGGGCCGGAGAAGGAACGGCCGGCGGCGTAGTAGTCGGCCGCCGTCTTGTTGTTCCTGCTCGCGCGGAACACGATGATCATCGTCACGAGCACGAACGCTCCGAAGATGGCGATGTTGAGCAGCGGCTCACCCGGGGAGGTGGACGTCTCGAGCACAGCGGTGGGGGACATCAGCGGGAACCTCCCTGGGCCTCGTCGCGGATCTGCTCAGCGATCGGGTCGAGCTTCTTGTTGGCGTACCAGACGTAGAGCATCGTCACGATGAAGGTCGTGGCGACCTGCCCGAGGCCGATCAGGAGCCCCACGTTGACGAGTCCGAACACCGGGGTCGCCATGAAGTCGGGGGCGTAGCCGGCCAGCAGCACGTACGCGAGGTACCAGAGCAAAGCGGCGGCCAGCACGGGGAAAACGAACGAACGGTGGCGCTTCTTGAGCTCCTTGAATTCAGGGGAGCTCTGGATGGCGGGGAAGTCGACATCCGTCTGCGCGACCGAGGTGGGGGCTTCGTCGCCCATCATCTCTCCTCATCCCGGGCACGCATCCTCGCGCGCCCGTCTCGACGTTGCGCATCACTCTGGGACGTCCTCTCGCTCAGCGCGCCGCCGTGCCGCTCGTCGTCGCCGGGCGGCGGTCAGCGTGCGACGAGCGGCACTGTGCCCACGACGAGCGAGCGGTTAACCTGGCCTGCATGGCCGAGTCGCTGTTGAGCGGCCTCGCGATCGCCGCAGCCGTCGCGCTGCTCGCGGTGGCGGGGTACCTGATCGCGCGCCGACTCGCGCGCGGACCGCGCGAACTCGGCACCGAGGCGGAGCGCGCGCGCTTCACGACCCTGCACCTCGCGACGCGCGCCGCCGAGTACCTGCGGGCGGGTCTCGAGGAGGGTGACACCGTGCGCGCGGCACGCGACCTGCGGGCGATGCTCGACTGCGAGGGCCTCGCGATCGCGGGAGCCGACGGCGTGCTCGCGGTCGACGGCGCCGACACGTTCCGGGAGGCGGCCGCGCGCGCCATCGCGACCCGCTCGGGCGCGAAGCCGCAGCTGCACCGCGCGATCGTGGGCCAGGGGCGGGATGCCGTCGACGCGGTCTCGGCGCCCATCATGCGCACAGGGGTGCGGGCCGGCACGCTCGTCGCGTTCGCGCGCTCGGCACGGCCGGGGCTCGTGCGGGCGACGGGCGAGGCCGCGCGCTGGGTGTCGACGCAGCTCGAGCTCGCCGAGCTCGACGCATCCCGTGCCGCCCTCGCGGAGGCCGAGGTCAAGGCCCTCCGCGCCCAGATCAGCCCCCACTTCATCTACAACGCGCTCACGGCGATCGCGTCGTTCATCCACACCGACCCCGCGAAGGCGCGCGAGCTCGTCGTCGAGTTCGCCGACTTCACGCGCTACTCCTTCCGCCGCAACGGCGACTTCACGACAGTCGCCGAGGAGCTGCGCAGCGTCGACGGCTACCTGCGGCTCGAGCGCGCGCGGTTCGGCGACCGTCTCGACGTGACGCTGCAGATCGCACCCGAGCTGCTCGCGACCGTCATCCCGTTCCTGTCGGTGCAGCCCCTCGTCGAGAACGCCGTGCGACACGGCCTCGAGTCGACGGAGCGCGGAGGCCGCGTCACGATCACGGCGACCGACGCCGGCGCGTGCGCGCTCATCACGGTCGAGGACGACGGCGTCGGCATCGACCCCGAGCTCGCGCGCGACGTGCTCGCGGGCCGCGCGGGCGGCGAGCACGTGGGCCTGCGCAACGTCGACACACGGCTGCGGCAGGTGTACGGCGACGACTTCGGCCTCGTCGTCGAGACCAACGTCGGCGCGGGCACGCTCATCACGATGCGCGTGCCCAAGTCGCAGCCTCTCCACGCGAGCGAAGGGAGGCTCGCCGGATGACGACCGACACGCGCGCCGGCATCAGCGTGCTCATCGCCGACGACGAGCCACCCGCCCTCGACGAGCTCGCGTACCTGCTCGGGCAGGATCCGCGCGTCGCCGGCATCCATCGCGCGTCGTCGGGTGCGGAGGCCGTGCGGCTGCTCTCGGAACGCAGCGTCGACGCGGCGTTCCTCGACATCCACATGCCGGGGCTCTCGGGCTTCGACCTCGCACGCGCCCTCGGCCGCTTCGAGCACCGGCCCGCGCTCGTGTTCGTGACGGCCGACGAGGATCAGGCCCTCGAGGCCTTCGAGTTCGCCGCGGTCGACTACCTGCTCAAGCCCGTGCGGCTCGAGCGACTCGAACGCACGCTCGACCGCGTCATCGATGGGATGCGCGCGGGCCCCGCGACGGGACCGGTGCCGCGGCCCGAGCTCGTCGCCGTCAGCCTCGGCGGCACGACGCGCATGATCCGCCGCGACGACGTGCGCTACGTGCAGGCGCAGGGCGACTACGCGCGCCTGCACACCGACGAGTCGAGCTACCTCGTGCGCATCCCGCTCTCCGACCTCGAACGCCAGTGGTCGGATGCGGGCTTCCTGCGCGTGCACCGCTCCTACCTCGTGCAGCTCGACCACGTGACGCGACTGCGCGGCGGTCCGGGGCACGCGACGGTCACGATCGGGCAGGTCGAGCTGCCCGTGTCGCGGCGCCTGCAGCCGGCCCTCCGCGAGGCCCTCGACGCCCGCCGACTGCGGGCTCGCGGATGAGCGGCGCCCCCACGCCCCCGCCGCAGCGGGTGCGCATCACGGCGCCCCGCCAGGACGAGATCGCCGGGCGACCGCCCACGGGCGCGACGGGCGCCGACCCGGCCGGGCTCTACATCCGCTCGCTCATCCGCTCGCAGCTGCGGCTCGGGATCGTGTGCGCCATCGCGTTCGTCGTCGTGCTCACGGCCGTGCCGCTCGTGTTCTCGCTCGTGCCGGGGCTCGACGAGGCCACGGTCGGCGCGGTGCCCGTGTCGTGGATCGTGCTCGGAGCCGGGCTGTTCCCCGTGCTCATCGCGATCGCCGCGCTCTTCGTGCGCACGTCGAGCCGCAACGAGGCGCGCTACCGCTCGCTCGCGGACGACGCATGACGCCCGCCCTCGGGTACGCCTCCATCGCGGCGGTCACCGTCGCGACCGTGCTCATCGGGTTCTTCGGCGTGCGGATCTCACGCACGACGAGCGACTTCTACGTCGCCTCGCGCACCGTGCGGCCGTGGCTCAACGCCTCCGCGATCGGCGGCGAGTACCTCTCGGCCGCGAGCGTGCTCGGGATCGCGGGCCTCATCCTCGTGCAGGGCGAGCGGGCACTGTGGTTCCCCATCGGCTACACCGCGGGCTACCTCATGCTGCTGCTGTTCGTGGCGGCGCCGCTGCGCCGCTCGGGCGCCTACACGGTGCCCGACTTCACGGAGGCGCGGCTCGAGTCGCGCCTCGTGCGGCGCGTCACCTCGGTGCTCGTGATCCTCATCGGGTGGCTGTACATCGTGCCGCAGCTGCAGGGCGCGGCCCTCACCGTCGGCATCACGACGGGCCTGCCGCGCTGGGTGGGGGCGGTCGGCGTCGCGCTCATCGTGGGCGTCGTCGTCGCGGCGGGCGGCATGCGCTCCATCACCTTCGTGCAGGCGTTCCAGTACTGGCTCAAGCTCACGGCGGTCGCGGCCCCGGTGGTGTTCCTCCTGCTGCTGCAGCCCGGTGCGGCCCCGGATGCGGGGGCCGCCCTCGAGGAGGCGTTCCCGCCGTTCACGATCGCGGACCCCGACACCGTCTACCGCGCCGTCTCGCTGCTCGTCGCGCTCCTGCTCGGCACCCTCGGGCTGCCGCATGTGCTCGTGCGCTTCTACACGAACCCCGACG
>JAEYVF010000160.1 GCA_023432005.1 Actinomycetes bacterium | reverse complement strand
GCGCCGGCTCGACGCCGAGCGCGCTGCGGCCGAGGAGGCGGCCCGGCTCGCCGTCATCCGCCGCCACCAGATCGACGCGGCGCAGGGCGTCATCGAGGCGCTCCCCGCCGTGCTCGACACGGCCGACCGCTCGGTCGCCGAGGCGCGCGTCGCGCTCGCGGCGGCCGAGGCCGAGCGCGCCAAGCAGAACGACGAGCTGAGCGAGCTGCGCCGCAACGAGGCGGTGCTGCGCGAGCGGCTCACGGCCCTCAACGAGAACGTGCACGGCCTCGAGATGCAGGCCTACGAGAAGAAGCTGCATCTCTCCACGCTGCTCGAGCGCGCCGCCGACGAGCTCGGGCTCGTCGAGGACGTGCTCGTGGCCGAGTACGGCCCCGAGGTGCCCGTCCCCGTCGACGAGCCCGCCGCATCCGCTGCCCCGGGCGACGAGGAGAGCGCCGGCGCCGAGGCGCCCGAGGTGCGCACCGAGCCCTTCGACCGCGCGAGGCAGAAGACGCGTCTCGAGCGCGCCGAGCGCAAGTACGCGCAGCTCGGCCGGGTCAATCCGCTCGCTCTCGAGGAGTTCGCCGCGCTCGAGCAGCGCCACAAGTTCCTCACCGAGCAGCTCGCCGACCTCACGGCCACGCGCAAAGACCTCCTCACGATCATCGAGGAGATCGACGAGAAGATGCAGGACATCTTCGCGGCCGCGTTCGCAGACACGAAGGCCGCCTTCGACGAGGTGTTCCCGCTGCTGTTCCCGGGCGGCACGGGCTCGCTGCACCTGACGAACCCGGATGACATGCTGACGACGGGCATCGAGGTCACGGTCAAGCCCGCGGGCAAGAAGATCGAGCGCCTCTCGCTGCTCTCGGGCGGCGAGCGCTCGCTCGCGGCGGTCGCGCTGCTCTTCGCGATCTTCACGGCGCGCCCGAGCCCGTTCTACATCCTCGACGAGGTGGAGGCGGCGCTCGACGACGCCAACCTCGGCCGACTGCTCACGGTGATCGAGCGCCTGCGCGAGAACTCGCAGCTCATCGTCATCACGCACCAGAAGCGCACGATGGAGATCGCGGACGCGCTCTACGGCGTCTCGATGCGGCAGGACGGCGTGAGCGCGGTCGTCGGGCAGCGCGTCGCGACGGAGTCCGAGCGCGCGAGCTGACCTTCGCGCGCCGATCAGGGACACCCGCCCCTGATATCCGGGACGCCGCCACGCCTAGCCTCGTGCGACGTGAACCCGACCCGACGCACCCTCGGCGCCGCCCTCGCCGGAGCGCTCGCGCTTCTCGGCGTGCTCGTGGCGAGCGCCCCGGCATCCGCCGACGACACCCCCGACCCCGCCGCGTGCGAGGGCGGCTACCGCACGAGCGGCGGCTACGAGCTCATCGAGGTGCCCGAGCGCTACGTGCCCCCGCCGCTGCGCGGCACGGGGTGGGACTGCGCCGCCCACACGACCAACTGGGAGCTCGGCGAGCACGGCGAGGCGCAGTACCTCCTCTACTGGATCGACATCGACGCCGAGGAGGCGCTCGACATCCTCGCGCGCTTCGAGGACGCGGGCTGGGCCGAGGACGAGGCCACGATCGCCGCGAACTCCGCGGGACGGTCGGAGAACGATCGCATGAGCGTCGCCGAGCTGCGCGCGTGGGATCCGCTCCCGGGGGCGATCAACGTGCGCTTCGGCAACCGCAACACGGGCCGCGACATCATCCACTTCACCTATGGCGACGGCGAGCTGAGCGCCCCCGACCCCGGCTTCACGGGCCGATCCGTGCTCATGATCGACGTCATCGTCTCGGGCGACTACGACACGACGGGCGCCTCCGACCCGAGCGTCCTGAGCGGTCTGCGCACGATCGCGGAGGCCGCCCCCAGCCCGACGCAGGCGGCCGCGCTCGGCGGTACGGCCGTGTTCCTGACGCTCCTCGTCGCGCTCCCCGGCCACCTCCTCGACACCGTGCTCGACCGCCGCTGGGCGCAGCTGCGCGCGTGGTGGCGACTGCGCCGTGCCCGGGCGGCCGGGCGCACGGGACACTCGACGGATGCGGCTCCCGCGCCCGCCGCCGCGTCCGTCCTGTCGCCGACGGGTGCGCCCGCCGCACGTCCCGCGAGACGTCAGCCGTCGTGGCTGGTGTGGCCGGGCTTCGCCGCCGCATCGCTCATCGCGTGCTTCATCGACCCGTCGTTCGGGGCGAACCCGCTCTCGCTGCGCCTGTTCCTCACCATGTTCCTCTCGCTCGCGCTCGTGAACATCCTGGGGTGGTACGCGGCCGCGGCGATCGTGCGTCGCATCCAGCCCGACGCGCAGCCGCGCATCACCTTCCGCTGGGGCTCGCTTCCCCTCGTCGCGGGGGCTGTGCTCGTCGCGCGCCTGCTCGACTTCGAGCCGGGCGCGGTCTTCGGCATCGTCGCGGGCCTCACCTTCGTGGTGTCGCTCGCGGCCTCGCGCGAGGCTCTCGTCGTGCTCATCGGCGTGGGGATGGCCCTGCTGATCTCGGCCGTCGCGTGGGTCGGCTACAGCGCATTCGCGCCGCTCGCCGAGGCGAGCCCGGATGCCGTGGTGCTGCGCGCGGCGACCGAGACGCTCAGCGCGGTCGTCGTGGAGGGCGTCTCGACGCTCCCGCTCGCGCTCCTGCCGCTCGCGTCGCTCGACGGCGCCGTCGTGTTCGGGTGGCGGAAGCTCGTGTGGTTCCCCGTCTACCTGGCGGGCGTCGCGGCGTTCGGGCTCGTGACGTTCACGGTGCCGGAAGCGTGGAGCGAGGTGGGCGAGGACTACCTGCGCTGGGTGCTCGTGTTCGTCGTGTTCGCCGTGATCGCGGTGGGTGCGTGGGCGCTCGACGTGTGGCTCGAACGCCGCAAGCGCCGGCGCACCGGGAGCGTCACGCGGGAACCGGCTCGCCGTTGATCGTGAGCACGCGCCACGCGTCGCCGGCGCGTTCGATCGCCGAGACGGTGCCGTTCTGCACGTTCTGCACGGGATGACCCGTGAGGCGGATGAGCGTGTACTTCATGATCGTGCCGTGGCACACGATGACGACGTTCTGCCCCGGGTAGTCGGCGTCGATGAGGTCGAGGCCGCGCAGGCAGCGCTCCACGACCGAGTCGAGCGGCTCGGCGCCCGGGTAGTCGCGGTCCGGCCAGCGAGCGATCACCTCGGTGTCGGGGAGGCCTTCGAGGGGGCCGTAGTCGCGCTCGACGAGGTCGTCGTAGGCGGGACCGAGCGGGAGACCGAGCCCGTCCGCCACGATCTGCGCCGTCTCCCGCGCGCGCCGGAGCGGCGAGCTCACGACCGCATCCCACGTCCACTGCTCGAGCATCCGCTCCACGTCACGGGCCTGCTCGCGCCCCGTGTCGTTGAGCGGGATGTCGCTCGACCCCTGCAGGCGCCCCTCCCTGTTCCAGTCGGTCTGGCCATGGCGGATGAAGGCGACGGTCACCAGCCGAGTCTTCCAGATCGCTGCCGGTAGCCTGGGGCAATGGCGGCATCCTGGTCCCTCGGCGGCGCCCTGCGCGGCATGTTCGCGAAGCCCACGATCGACGACACCACGTGGGACGAGCTCGAGACGGCGCTCCTCGGCGCCGACTTCGGGCCCGACCTCACCGACACGATCATCGACGAGCTGCGCGCGAACGTCGACCGCTTCCGCACGACCGACCCCAAGGACCTGCAGCGGATGCTGCGCGAGACGATCGAGGAGCGGCTCGCGAAGCTCGACTCGACGCTCACGCTCAGCAACCGCCCCGCGGTCGTGCTCGTCGTCGGCGTCAACGGCGTCGGCAAGACCACGACGATCGGCAAGTTCGCCAAGTTCCTCACCACCCACGGGCGCTCGGTCGTGGTGGGCGCGGCCGACACCTTCCGCGCCGCCGCCGTCGAGCAGCTCGCGACGTGGGCCGAACGCGCGGGCGCGCGGATCGTGCGGCCGCAGCAGGCGGGGCAGGATCCGGCATCCGTCGCCTTCCAGACCGTCGAGCTCGCCCAGCGCGAGGGCGTCGAGATCGTGCTCATCGACACGGCGGGCCGCCTGCAGACCAAGTCGGGCCTCATGGACGAGCTCAGCAAGGTGCGCCGCGTCGTGGAGAAGCTCGAGCCCGTCGCCGAGGTGCTGCTCGTGCTCGACGCGACGACGGGCCAGAACGGCCTCGCCCAGGCGGATGCCTTCGTGCAGCACGCGGGCGTCACGGGCCTCGTGCTCACGAAGCTCGACGGCTCCGCGAAGGGCGGCTTCGTGCTCGCGGTTCAGGAGAAGACCGGCATCCCCGTCAAGCTCGTCGGCCAGGGCGAGGGCATCAACGATCTCACGGGTTTCACCCCGCACGTCTTCGCCCAGCAGCTCGTCGGCTAGGGGTCCGCGAGAGTACGCACTTTGCGCGTCTCCGGCCCGATATCCGCGAAAAGCACGTACTTTCGCGGACGGGGGTCAGCTGAGGCGGCGGTCGCCGGGGCGCAGCACGCGCATCCAGCGGTAGCCGTAGGGCTCGAGCTCGACGTCGATCCGGCCGCGCGGGCCGAGGGGCGTCGTCGCCTCGCGCAGCAGGTCGGACAGCACGGTGTCGTCGGGTTCGCCCGCGACCGTGAGGGAGACCGTCGCCGCCTCCGGCGCGAGGTTGTGCACGGCGATCATGCGCCCCGTGTCCGATGTCACCGAGTGCGCGAGCACCGACGGCACGTCGTGCGCGAGCAGCTCGAGCCGACCCCAGCCGATCTCCGACGACGAGCGATAGCGCGTGATGAGCGATCGGATGTGCGCGAGCAGCGAGTCGGGGTCGTGCCGCTGCGAGATGACGTTGACGTGCTCGGGCGCGTAGCCGCCCTCGGGCGGCGCCGAGCACAGCCGGGAGCGCGGCGCCGAGGAGAAGCCGCCGTTCTTCTCGCCCGACCATTGCATGGGGGTGCGCACCGACTTGCGGCCCTCGATCTCGAGGTTCTCGGCCATCCCGATCTCCTCGCCGTAGAACAGCACGGGCGTCCCCGGCAGCGAGAACATGAGGCTGTAGACCATGCGGATGCGTCGCGGGTCGCCGTCGAGCATCGTCGGCAGCCGACGCACGATCCCGCGGTCGTAGATCCGCATCCGCTCCTCGGGCGCGAACGCCGCGAACACCTCCTCGCGCTCCGCGTCGCTCAGCTTGTCGAGGGTGAGCTCGTCGTGGTTGCGCACGAAGTTCGCCCACTGCGTCTCGGCGGGCAGCTCGGGGCGGGTGGCGAGCATCTCGGCGAGCGGGCGCGCGTCGCGCCGGGCGAGGGAGAGGTAGAGCGCCTGCATGCCCATGAAGTCGAACTGCATCGTCAGCTGGGATGCGCCGTCGCCGCCGCCGAAGAACTTCAGCTGCTCGTCGTAGGTGAGATTGACCTCGCCGAGGAGGATGGCATCGCTCGCGCGCCGCTGCAGGAACCGCCTGAGGTCGACGAGATGGCGGTGCGGGTCGCCACCGACGCCGTCGGGCAGCTCGAGCAGGAACGGCACCGCGTCGACGCGGAAGCCCGAGATGCCGAGCTCGAGCCAGAACCCCATGATGCGCGCGATCTCGTCGCGCACGCGCGGGTTGGCGATGTTGAGGTCGGGCTGGTGCCGGTAGAACGAGTGCAGGTAGAAGCGGTCGACCTTCTCCTCGTACTCCCAGACGCTCGTCTCCTCGCCCGGGAAGACGTTGGCGGGCTCCTTCGCGGGCTTCTCGTCGACCCACACGTAGTAGTCGTGGTACATCGAGTCGCGGCTCTTGCGGGCCTCGCGGAACCACGGATGCCGGTCGGAGGTGTGGTTGACGACGAGGTCGATGATGACGCGCATCCCTCGGTCCTTCGCCATCCGCACGAACTCGACGAAGCGGCCGAGGTCGCCGATGCGCGGGTCGACGGCGAGGAAGTCCGTGACGTCGTACCCGTCGTCACGGCCGGGCGTCGGGTAGAAGGGCATGAGCCACAGGCACGTCACGCCGAGGTCGGCGAGGTGGTCGATGCGGTGTGCGAGCCCCTCGAAGTCGCCGCAGCCGTCGCCGTCCCAGTCCATGTAGGTCTCGACGTCGAGGCAGTAGACCACGGCCGTCTTCCACCAGAGGTCGCTCGTGTCGGTGATCTTCATCGTCCCGCCTTCAGCGTGGGGAGCACCTCGCGACCGAAGACGGTCAGCATCGGCTCCTGCGCGCGGCCCACGTGGTGCAGGTAGAGCTCGTCGAAGCCGAGCTCCGCGAGCGAGAGCAGACGCTCGAGGTGCGCCTGGGGGTCGGCCGACACGAACACGTGGGCCGCCGTGTCCTCTTCGGTGGCGTGGGCGCTGCGTCGATCGAACTCCTCGGGCTCCGCGATGTCCCACAGCGCGGGAGGCGTGATGACGCCGTGCCGCCACTGGTCGTGCGCGAGGGCGAGCGCCTCGTCGTGGGTCTCGGCCCAGCTGTAGTGCACCTGCAGTGCGATGGGTCCGCGGCCGCCCGCATCGCGATAGGCGTCGACGACGGCCCGCATGGCATCCGGGGCCTGCACGACCGTGATGAGGCCGTCGGCCCAGGAAGCGAGCCGCGCGGCGGTCTCCGCGCCCACGGCGGCGCCGAAGAGCCGCGGCGGCACCTCGGGCAGCGTCCACAGGCGCGCCTCGTGCACGCGCACGGCTCCGTCGACGTCGACGCGCTCGCCCAGCAGCAGCCGACGGATGACGTCGGCGCTCTCGTCGAGGCGCGCGTCGCGCAGCGCCTTGTCGGGCCACGCGTCGCCCGTGATGTGCTCGTTGACGTTCTCGCCGCTCCCGAGCGCGGCCCAGAAGCGCCCGGGGGCGAGCTCCCCGAGCGTCGCGATGGCCTGCGCGACGATCGCCGGATGCGCGCGCTGGCCGGGCGCGGTGACGACGCCGAACGGGAGGCGCGTCGTCGCGAGCGCGGCGCCGAGCCAGCTCCACGAGTAGCCGGAATGACCCTGGCGCTCGCTCCAGGGCGCCCAGTGGTCCGAGCACATGGCGGCGTCGAAGCCCACCTCCTCGGCGCGCTGCACCGCCTCGAGCAGCTCGGATGGCGGGGCCTGCTCGTGCGATGCGTGGAATCCGACGACGGTCACGGGCGCTCCTCTCGACCTGTCGAGCCTCCCGGCCGGGGGCGGGGTGGACAAGGGCGTTGCGGCGGGCGGTCGCGTCGGGTAGGGCAGGATGGGCACGTGAGCGACGACGCGACGGCACCCTTCCTCATCGACGCGGGCGGAGACGCGGGAACCGACCCGCGCACCTTCGCAGGTGGCGCGGCCGACATCGAGGCCGCGGGCTACGACGGTATCTTCGCCGCCGAGACGCGGCACGATCCGTTCATCGCGCTCGCGGCAGCGGCCATGCGCACCGAGCGCGTGAGCCTCATGACGGGCATCGCCGTCGCGTTCGCGCGCAACCCGATGACGGTCGCCGAGACCGCCAACGACCTGCAGCTCGTGTCGGAGGGCCGCTTCATCCTGGGCCTCGGCTCGCAGATCAAGCCGCACATCGAGCGCCGCTTCTCGATGCCCTGGTCGGCCCCGGCCGCCCGGATGCGCGAGTTCGTGGCCGCCGTGCGCGCCATCTGGTCGTCGTGGGAGACCGGCGAGGCGCTCGCCTTCGAGGGCGAGCACTACCGCCACACCCTCATGACGCCGTTCTTCTCGCCCGGGCCCAACCCCTTCGGCGCCCCGCCCATCTGGATCGCCGCGGTCGGCGAGAAGATGACCGAGACCGCGGGCGCCGTCGCCGACGGCGTGCTCGCCCACACCTTCACGACCGAGCGCTACCTGCGTGAGGTGACGCGTCCTGCGCTCGAGCGGGGGGCCGCATCCGTGGGGCGCGACGCCTCGACGCTCGGCATCAGCATCCCGGCGTTCGTGGCCGTGGGAGAGACGGATGCCGAGCTCACGGGCGCGATCCGGGCCACGAAGGCGCAGATCGCCTTCTACGGTTCGACGCCCGCCTACCTGCCGGTGCTCGCGCTGCACGGCTGGGAGGGCGTGCACGAGCGCCTCCACGCGGCATCGAGGCGCGGCGAGTGGAAGCAGATGGCCGAGCTCGTCGACGACGACATGCTGCAGGCGTTCGCCGCCGTCGGCTCGCCCGCCGAGGTCGCCGCGCAGCTGCGCGAGCGGTTCTCGGGCATCGCCACGCGCCTCTCGTTCAGCGCGAGCTACCCCATCCGTCCCGAGGCGCAGGCCGCCATGCTCGCGGGTCTGCGCGGCGCGGGCGCCTGACCCGCGGGCGCCCGACCCGCGGTCAGCCGCCCAGCGGCGGCATCGGAACCTGGCCCGTCGCGATCAGCACGGCCGCGATGACGACCGACACGATGAACGCCACGAGCACCGTCCCGCCCACGACGAGCAGCACGAGGGCCCACGGGTGCGTCGTCGTCCAGCCGATCGTCCCGGGGTAGCGCTCCTTGAGGTCGGGTACGGCGAGGCCCGCCGGCGCCCGCACGACGGGTGCGCCGAGCGCCTCGGCGATCTCCGTGAGCGAGGCCTGCTCCCAGGTCTGCGCCGAGAGCGAGAACATCCGCTCGAGCACGGGCGAGACCCCGTAGAGCGTCGCGTCGCGCGTGCCGGGGAGCGGCAGCAGCACGAGGGTGCCGATCGCGTGCGCGGGCCAGCGGCGCGTGCGCAGGGGCCCGCGGATGCGCAGCTCGCCCGCCTCGATCGTGACGCGCGTGCGGCCGAAGTAGAGGGCGAGGCCGACTCCCGTGAGCACGAGAGCGGCGCCGAGCACGACGAAGGCCGCCCCCGCGCTCGGCCACGTCGCGATGAGGAGCGTCAGCAGCAGCAGGGGGGCGAACCAGATGAGGCGCACGAGCATGCGCCGGTGGAACGCGGGCCAGGACGGGCGGAACTCGCGCCGCTCGGACGCGGTGGCATCCGTCACCCGAGCTCCCGGTGCCGGCGGGAGAGCTCGCGGTAGTTGTCGGCGTTGCGGCGGATGCCGGCGACCTCCTCGTCGGTGAGCTCACGACGCACCTTCGCGGGCACCCCCGCGACGAGCGAGCGCGGCGGCACGATGGTGCCCTCGAGCACGAGCGCGCCCGCGGCGACGAGCGACTCGCGGCCGATGACGGCGCGATTGAGCACCGTCGCGTTCATGCCGATGAGGCAGTCGTCCTCGACCGTGCAGCCGTGCACGACGGCGCCGTGGCCCACCGAGACGCCCGAGCCGATCGTGGTCGGCACGCCCGCGTCGACGTGCACCACGACGTTGTCCTGCAGGTTCGAGCCTTCGCCGAGGCTGATGCCGTCGCTGTCGGCGCGCAGCACGGCCCCGTAGAACACGGAGGAGCCCGGATGCAGCGCGACGTCGCCGATGACGGTCGCGTTCGGCGCGACCCACGCCGTGTCGTCGATGCGCGGCTCGGCGCCGCCGAAGGGCAGGATGACGCTCATCCCGCCACGCTACCGCCCCTCCGCCGCCTAGACTGATGCGGTCATGGCAACCTTCGGCACGCTCTCCGACCGGCTCACCGACACCTTCCGCAACCTCCGCACGAAGGGCAAGCTCAGCCCCGCGGACGTCGACGGCACGGTGCGTGAGATCCGCCGCGCGCTCCTCGACGCCGACGTCGCGCTCGAGGTCGTCAAGGACTTCACGGGCAAGGTGCGCGAGCGCGCGCTCTCCGACGAGGTCAACAAGGCCCTCAACCCGGCCCAGCAGGTCGTGCAGATCGTCAACGAGGAGCTCGTCGGCATCCTCGGCGGTCAGCAGCGCCGCCTCGAGTTCGCGAAGAAGCCGCCGACGGTCATCATGCTCGCGGGCCTCCAGGGCGCCGGCAAGACGACCCTCGCGGGCAAGCTCGCGAAGTGGCTCAAGAAGGAGGGCCACACGCCGCTCCTCGTGGCATCCGACCTCCAGCGCCCCAACGCCGTCACGCAGCTGCAGGTCGTGGGCGAGCAGGCGGGCGTGCCGGTCTTCGCGCCCGAGCCCGGCAACGGTGTGGGCGACCCCGTGAAGGTCGCGCGGGAGGGCGTCAAGGAGGCCGAGCGCAAGCAGTACGACACGGTCATCGTCGACACCGCGGGCCGCCTCGGCATCGACGCCGAGCTCATGAAGCAGGCGTCGAACATCCGCCGTGCCGTCGAGCCCGACGAGGTGCTCTTCGTCATCGACGCGATGATCGGCCAGGACGCCGTCAACACCGCGCGCGCCTTCCAGGAGGGCGTCGACTTCACGGGCGTCGTGCTCACGAAGCTCGACGGCGACGCGCGCGGTGGTGCCGCGCTCTCGGTCGCGAGCGTCACGGGCCGCCCCATCATCTTCGCCTCCACGGGCGAGGGCCTCGACGACTTCGAGCCCTTCCACCCCGACCGCATGGCGAGCCGCATCCTCGACCTCGGCGACATCCTCACCCTCATCGAGCAGGCGCAGGCCGCGTTCGACGAGGAGGAGGCCGCGAAGGTCGCGGAGAAGTTCCGAACCGACAGCTTCACGCTCGACGACTTCCTCGCGCAGATGCAGCAGCTCAAGAAGATGGGCTCGTTCAAGGGCGTGCTCGGGATGCTGCCGGGCGCCCGCGGCATGAAGGACCAGCTCGAGAACTTCGACGAGCGCGAGCTCACGCGCACCGAGGCGATCATCCAGTCGATGACCCCCGCCGAGCGTCAGAACACCAAGCTCCTCAACGGCTCGCGCCGCCTCCGCATCGCGAAGGGCTCGGGCGTCACGGTCACCGACGTCAACCAGCTCGTGGCGCGCTTCGAGCAGGCCGCGAAGATGATGAAGACGGTCGCGAAGGGCGGGATGCCGCAGGTTCCCGGGATGGGGCCCATGCCCGGCATGCACGGCGGCAAGAAGGCGAACGCCAAGAAGAAGGGCAAGGGCTCGAAGTCGGGCAACCCCGCCAAGCGCGCCGCCGAGAACGCGGCGCTCGCGCAGGGTGTCAAGCCGGGTGGGGCCGCCGGCGGCGGCTCGGGCTTCGGCCTCGGCGGAGGCGGCGCCAAGCAGGCTCCCACCGAAGAGGAGCTCGCCGCCCTCCAGCGCATGCTCGGCCGCCGCCCGTAGCGTCAGAGCAGATGCGACCCATCCGCGTCGGCGTGCAGATCGCCCCACAGCACGCGTCCTACCCCGTGCTGCGGGATGCCGTGCGGCGCATGGAGGATCTCGGCGTCGACCTCGTCATGGGCTGGGACCACTTCTTCCCGCTCACGGGCGACCGCGACGGCGCCCACTTCGAGGCGTTCACGGTGCTCGCGGCGATCGCCGAGCAGACGAGTCGCGTGGAGTTCGGGCCCCTCGTGTCGGCGACGGCCTTCCGCAACCCGGATCTCGTGGCCGACATGGCGCGCACGATCGACCACATCTCGGCCCACGACAGTGGGGTCGGGCGCTTCATCCTGGGCCTCGGGGCGGGCTGGAACGAGAAGGACTTCGACGAGTACGGCTACCCGTTCGGCACGGTCGGCTCGCGCCTCGGCGCCTTCGAGGCCGCCGTACCGCGCATCCGGCGGCGTCTCGCGCGGCTCAATCCCGCGCCGACCCGGCACATCCCGATCCTCATCGGGGGAGGCGGTGAGCGGCGCACGCTGCGCGTCGTCGCCGAGCACGCCGACATGTGGCACGCCTTCGGCGACGTCGAGACGCTCGCCCACAAGACCCGCGTGCTCGCCGAGCACTGCCGCGAGGTCGGGCGCGACGTCTCCGAGATCGAGTTCTCGACGGGCACGAGCGTGCGCGGACTCGGAGTGGGCGACCCCGAGACGGCCGAGCGCTTCGTCGGCCTCGGCTTCACGACCTTCATCGTCGCGATCAGCCCACCCGAGCTCGACGACACGGCGCTCCGAGCCCTCCTGAGCTGGCGCGACTCACGCGAGGGCTGAACGGATTCAGCCGACGGGCCGCACGCCCGTGCGGAACTCGCGGATGAGGTGCGCCGCGACGGCGCGCAGGTCGCCGTCGGCGTCGTCGGCGACGCGCAGCTGCCGCTGGTAGCTCGCCCCCGCCGTGAGCGTCGTGCGCACTCCCTCGAGCTCGGCGCGGCATCCGAGCTCCGCCGCGATCGGCAGGAGATCGTCGAGGGTCTCCTCGAGATGGGCGACGACGGGCCGTTCGAGGCCCGTGCGGTCGACGATGAGCTCGGCGTCGAGGCCGTAGCGCGCCGCGCGCCACTTGTTCTCCCGGTGGTACCACGGCTGCAGCGCGGGGAGGGGGCGACCCGCGTCGAGCTCGCGCGAGAAGTGCTCGACGAGCGTCTGGGTGAGCGCCGCCATCGAGGCGAGCTCGGCGAGGTTCGAGACGCCGTCGCACGCGCGCACCTCGATCGTGCCCCACCGCGGAGCCGGGCGGATGTCCCACCGCACCTCGGTCGCGTCCTCCATGATGCCCGTGCGCACCATGTCGTCGAGGTAGGCCTCGTACTCCTCCCACGTGTCGAGCGGCCACGGCAGCCCCGCCGTCGGCAGCTGCTGGAACACGAGCGCGCGATTGGAGGCGTAGCCCGTGCGCTCGCCCGCCCAGAACGGGCTCGACGCGCTGAGCGCCTGCATGTGGGGGAGGTAGCTCGAGAGGGCGCGGATGAGCGGCATGACCTTCCGCCCGTCTTCGACGCCGACATGCACGTGCACGCCCCAGATCATCATGTTGCGCCCCCACCACTGGGTGCGCTCGATGAGCGTGTGGTAGCGCGTCTTGTCGGTGACGGCCTGGTCGAACCACTGCGCGAAGGGGTGGCTGCCGGCGCACATGAGCTCGACGCCGAGCGGCTCGCTCACGCCGCGCACGGCCGCGATCGCGTCGGCGATGTCGGCGACGGCCTCCGGTACGTCGCGCCCCACGCCGCTCGTGAGCTCGACCGTGTTGGTGAGCAGCTCGGCCGTCGCGGTGAACCGCGTCGCGGGGTCGGAGTCGGTGTCGAGCGCGGCGATGATCTGCGGACCGCGCCCCACGAGGTCGCCCGTCGCGGGATCCACGAGCATGAGCTCCCACTCGATGCCCACCGTGCTGCGCTCTGACGCCGCGAAGTCGACCTGCATGCCGCGAGTCTGGCATCCGTCGGCGCTGGCGGGAACGGCTTGCACGGTGACCGATCTGCGGCTACCCGGCGTCGGGGGCCCGGCGTAGCGTCGTGGGGTGTCCACCACCACGACCACATCGCCCGCGCGGCTCAGCCCCGCGGTGCTCGCCGCGATCGGGTTCACCATCCTCGCGTGGGCGAGCGCGTTCATCGTCATCCGGGGTGTCGCGCCCGAGATCGGGGGAGGCGGGCTCGCGCTCGGGCGGCTCGTCGTCGGCACGCTCGCGCTCGGCGTGCTGCTCATCGTGCAGCGCAGCTGGCTGCGGCCCAGCGCCCGCGAGTGGGCGCTGCTGCTGCTCTACGGCGTCGCGTGGTTCGGCGCCTACAACGTGACGCTCAACCTCGCCGAGCACTCCCTCGACGCCGGCACGACCGCCATGATCGTCGGCATCGGGCCCATCCTCATCGCGCTCGGCGCGGGCGTCATGCTCGGCGAGGGCGTGCCGAGGTGGCTCCTGATCGGCACGGCCGTCGCGTTCGCCGGCGTCGTGCTCATCGGGCTCTCCACGAGCGTCTTCGGTGACGGCCGCATCGACGTCGCGGGGGTGCTCTGGGCCCTGGCATCCGCCATCACGTACGCGATCGGCGTTCTCGCGCAGAAGCCGATCGTGCGCCGCATCCCCTCGGTGCAGGTGACGTTCCTCGGATGCGCGATCGGCATGATCGCGTGCCTTCCGTTCGCCGGCCAGCTCATCGCGGAGGCGTCGGCCGCGTCGACGCTCAGCTGGGTCGGCATGATCTACCTCGGGGTCGTGCCGACGGCCCTCGCCTTCACGACCTGGGGCTACGCGCTCGCGCGCGTTCCGGCGGGGCAGCTCGGCATCTCCACCTACATCGTGCCGCCGCTCGCCCTCCTCGCGGGGTGGCTCGTGCTCGGCGAGACCCCGGCCCTGCTCGCCGTGCTCGGCGGCGTGCTGTGCCTCACGGGTGTGGGGCTGTCGCGGCGCCGCACCCGGGCGCGGGTGCCGAGTGGCACCTCCGCTGCGGACGTGCCAGAATAGGACGTTGGGTCCGCGCCGCCCGACCCTCTATCAGGCGCGACGGATCCCCTCATCAGAGCTTTCTGCCGAGTGTGCCCCCACGCGCACGGGAGCAGTTCGACCCCGCTTACATACGTTTTCAGGAGAATTGTGGCTGTCAAGATCCGCCTCAAGCGGCTCGGCAAGATCCGTGCCCCGTACTACCGCATCGTCGTCGCCGACTCGCGCACCAAGCGCGACGGTCGCGTCATCGAGGAGATCGGCAAGTACCACCCCACCGAGGAGCCCTCGTTCATCGAGGTCGACTCGGACCGCGCCCAGTACTGGCTCTCCGTCGGCGCCCAGCCGACCGAGCAGGTGCGCGCGATCCTCAAGCTCACCGGCGACTGGGGCAAGTTCACGGGCGACAAGAACGCCGTCAGCACCGTCAAGACCAAGGAGGCGCCCGTCGCCTTCGTCGTCGACGAGAAGAAGAAGCCGGTGCTGAAGCCCAAGGCGGAGAAGCCCGCCAAGGTCGAGGAGGCGCCCGCCGCTGAGGCCGAGACCGAGGCGGACGCCCCGGTCGAGTCCGTCGAGGCCGAGGCCCCGGCCGACGCCGACGCCGACAAGGAGTAACTCGTGCTCGCATCCGCCCTCGAGCACCTCGTGAAGGGGATCGTGGATCACCCGGACGACGTGCAGGTGGATTCGTCGAGCACCCCGCGTGGCGAGGTCCTCGAGGTGCGTGTGCACCCCGAGGACCTCGGCCGCGTCATCGGCCGCTCGGGACGCACCGCGAAGGCCCTCCGCACCCTCGTGACGGCGCTCGCCGACGGCCGCCGCGTGCGCGTCGACGTCGTCGACACCGACGCGGCGTGAGCGGGGCGAAGCGTCCCGGCACCACCCAGCTGCGCGTCGGGCGGCTCCTGAAGGCGCACGGGCTCAAGGGCGCCATCAAGCTCGAGCTCTACACCGACGACCCCGCCAAGCGATTCGTGCCCGGCGCGACGTTCTCGCTGCAGGTGCCCACCTCATCCCCGTGGCACGGCAAGACCCTCGAGCTCACCGAGCTGCGCTGGTACAACGGCCACCCCGTGGCCTTCTTCGAGGGGGTGGCCGACCGCACCGCCGCGGAGACGCTCGTGAAGGCGATCCTGTGGATCGACGCTGACATCGCGGCCGAGCAGGAGCCCGACGCCTGGTACGACCACCAGCTCGTCGGCCTCCGCGTTCTGCGTGACGGCGTCGAGGTCGGCAAGGTCGCTCGTGTCGAGCACCTCCCCGCCCAGGATCTGCTCGTCGTGAAGGCGGGCGAGCGCGAGGTGCTCGTGCCGTTCGTGTCGGCGATCGTGCCGGCCGTCGACCTCGACGCAGGAACCGTGACCGTCACGCCGCCCGCGGGGCTCTTCGAGGACCTGGCCGACGAGACGGCCGAGCCGGGCGAAGCCGCCCAGCCCGAGGCCGTCGACGCCGCGGGAGACGACGCCGCAGGAGACGACGCCCCCGAGGCGTGAGCCCGCGCGTCAGGCGTGCAGCGCGGCGTTGAGTTCGACGCCGTGGCCCCCGCGGGGGAGGGCCTCGACGGCGCCCGTGACGGAGTTGCGGCGGAACAGGATGCCGGGCACGCCCGACAGCTCGACCGCTTTGACCGTGCGCGGTCCGGCGGGCAGCCGGTAGGTGACCTTCGTGCCCGCCGTGACGTAGAGCCCCGCCTCGACGACCGAGTCGTCGCCGATCGAGATGCCGATGCCGGAGTTGGCGCCGAGCAGGGCGCGCTCACCGATGACGACCCGCTCCGTGCCGCCGCCCGACAGCGTGCCCATGATGGAGGCGCCGCCGCCGATGTCGGAGCCGTCGCCCACGACGACGCCCTGCGAGATGCGGCCCTCGACCATGGACGCCCCGAGCGTCCCGGCGTTGAAGTTCACGAAGCCCTCGTGCATGACGGTCGTGCCGGGCGCGAGGTGCGCGCCGAGGCGCACGCGCGCCGCATCCGCGATGCGCACGCGGTCGGGCACCACGTAGTCGAGCAGCCGGGGGAACTTGTCGA
The DNA here is from genome assembly GCA_023432005.1 of Actinomycetes bacterium. Classification (GTDB taxonomy): domain Bacteria; phylum Actinomycetota; class Actinomycetes; order Actinomycetales; family Microbacteriaceae; genus Homoserinibacter. Next base: position 9,913 of record JAEYVF010000160.1, on the reverse strand, counting down.
CCCCGTGCACCGAGACACCGGCCCGCTGCAGGCGGAAGCGCCCGGATGCCAGCACCGACGGATGCGCGGGCCCCGCCGTCGTCCAGGCGACGATCGGCAGGTGGGCGAAGATGCCGTCGAGGTTGACCTCGTTGGGCCGCACGAGCAGGTGCGACAGCAGGTGCAGGCGCAGGTAGGCGTCCGGCGTGGACGCGGGGGCCGCATCCGTGTCGATGTCGACGAGCACGGCCTCGGTCGTCACCTCGCGCACGGCGTCGGCTCCGATGCCTTCCGTCACCTCGGCGGGCGCCGCTGCGCCCGCGGGGGCCGCGCCGAGCGCGGGGGAGGGGAACCAGGTGTCGAGCACGGTTCCGTCGGCGGCGAGCGTGGCGAGTCCATGGCCCCAGGCGGTCGTCATCCAGCCAGATTATCGGCTGGGTAGGGTTGTCCCGTGCCCGCCCTCGACCTCGCCACCAGCACCCCCGAGCTCACGCGCCAGCTCGTCGACATCTTCTCGGTGTCGGGCGAGGAGGCCGCGATCGCCGAAGCCATCGAGGCGGTCGTGCGCGCGCAGCCGCACCTCGAGGTCGTGCGCGACGGCGACGCCGTCGTCGCCCGCACGAACCTCGGCCGCCCGCAGCGCGTCGTCATCGCGGGTCACATCGACACGGTGCCGGTCAACGACAACCTGCCCGCACGGCTCGAGGGCGACATCCTGTGGGGCCGCGGCACGGTCGACATGAAGGGCGGATGCGCGGTCATGCTCGCGCTCGCCGCCGAGCTCGCCGAGCCCGCGATCGACGTCACGTGGGTCTGGTACGACAACGAGGAGGTCGACTCCTCGCTCAACGGCCTGGGCCGCATCGCACGCGAGCGCCCCGAACTGCTGCAGGCCGACTTCGCGATCCTCGGCGAGCCCTCCAACGGCGAGATCGAGGGCGGATGCAACGGAACGATCCGCGTCGACGTCACGACCCGCGGCAAGCGCGCGCACTCGGCCCGCGCCTGGATGGGCGAGAACGCCATCCACGCGATGGCGCCCGTGCTCGAGCGCCTCGCCGCGTACGAGGCGCGCGAGGTCGAGGTCGACGGCCTCGTGTACCGCGAGAGCCTCTCGGCTGTGCGCATCTCGGGCGGCGTCGCCGGCAACGTCATCCCCGACGAGTGCACCGCGCACGTCAACTACCGCTTCGCCCCCAGCCGCTCGGGCGCCGAGGCGCTCGCCCACCTCGAGGAGCTGCTCGCGGGCCTTCCCGTCGAGATCGTCGTCGCCGACCTCGCCGAGGGCGCCCGCCCCGGCCTCGATGCCCCGCTCGCGCAGCACTTCGTCGCGGCCGTGGGCGGCGAGGCGCGTCCCAAGTACGGCTGGACGGATGTGGCCCGCTTCAGCGCGCTCGGCATCCCGGCCGTGAACTACGGCCCCGGCGACCCGAGCCTCGCCCACGCCGACGACGAGCGCGTGCCCGTCGAGCAGATCGAGCGGGTCGAGGCGGGCCTGCGCCGATGGCTGACCGCCGGCTGATCCTGCCTGCGCTCGTGCGCTGGCGCCTCGCGCCGTGGTGGCTCCGGGTGCTGGTCGTCTACATGGCCTCGCGCGTCGTGACGACGGCGATCATGCTGTGGGGCGCGGCCGAGCAGGCGCGCGCGACGGGGTCGGCCGTGCCCGACCAGGCGACCTTCGCCGCCAATTGGGACGGCCAGTGGTACTGGCTCATCGCCGTCGCGGGCTACCCGTCCGAGCTCCCCGTGGACGAGACGGGCAACGTCACGCAGAACGCGTGGGCGTTCATGCCGGCCTACCCGCTGCTGCTGGGCGCGCTCGCGCGACTCGGCGTGCCGTTCCCGCCGCTCGCAGTGCTGCTGTCGCTCGTCGCGGGCGCCTGCGCCGCGCTGCTCTTCGAACGGCTGCTGCGCGGCAACGGGTTCTCGGCGGGCTCCGCGCTCTTCGGCGTCACGCTGCTGTGCACGGCCCCGCTGTCGCCCATGTTCCAGGCCGCCTACGCGGAGGCGAGCGGTCTGGCCCTGCTGTTCCTCGCGCTGCTGCTCGTACAGCGCCGCATGTTCTGGACGCTCGTGCCGCTCGTCGTGGTGATGTCGCTCACGCGCCCCTCGGGGCTCGCGTTCGCGCTGTTCCTGCTGCTCTGCCTCGTCACGCGCGTCTGGCGGTGGCGACGCGACGCGGGCGCGCATCCGCTTCCCGCGCGGGAGTTCTGGGGGATCGTCGCGGCGGGGCTCACGAGCTTCGCCTCCGGCCTCGCGTGGGTCGGGATCGCGTGGGCCGTCACGGGGTCGCCGAGCGCGTACCTCGACACCGAGCTCGCGTGGCGTGCGGGCTACCTGGGCTACGGCGAGCTCGTGCCGTTCGAGGCGTGGTTCCGCGGCGTCTCGTTCTGGCTGGGCTTCGCAGGGGTCGCGGATGTCGCAGCCCCCGCTCTCGGCGTCGTCGCCGTCGTCGTCACGACGGGGCTCTTCGTCGCGTTCCTGCTCACGCCGTGGGCGCGCAGACTCGGCGAGCTGCGGCTGTGGCTCGTGAGCTACCTGGCGTACCTCATGGCGGTGTTCTTCCCGCAGTCGAGCACGTGGCGCCTGCTGCTGCCGCTCGCGCCCGCTCTGGGCGCTCTCGCCGTGCCCCGGTCGCGCGTGCTGCGCGCCATGCTCGTCGTCGCCGGGGTGCTCGGCCAGATCGCGTGGGTCTACTTCTGCTGGGTGCGCATGCCCGGAGACTGGTCGCCGCCGTAAGGGCCGGAAGTCCCCCGATTCGCCGGTGTCCCCCGCATACGGGATAATGGGGATGAGCAACCGTCGAAAGGGGACATCTCATGGCAGCCATGAAGCCGAGGACCGGTGACGGCCCGATGGAGGCTGTGAAGGAGGGTCGCCTCATCATCGTGCGCGTTCCGCTCGAGGGCGGAGGCCGCCTGGTGGTCTCGGTCAACGACGACGAGGCCAAGGAACTGCACGACGCGCTCGCGAGCGTCATCGCGGGCTGACCGTCCTGAAGCGTCGCCGCCCCGTCTGATCCTCGGATCGGCGGGGCGGTCGCGTTTCAGTCGCCGGTCTTGACGAGCTGCAGCAGCCCGTCGCCCGCGGTGCTGAGGGATGCCGTGACGGCGGCCGACTCGGCGATCGTGGTGAGCAGGGCCCGGAAGTCGGCGACCGTCTCGTCGCGCTGCGCCGGGTCGGCGACGCGACCCCGCCACAGGGCGTGGGCGACCGCGACCACGCCGCCCGTGCGCGCGATCCGGAGGCCGTGCTCCACGTAGTCGAGCACCGATCCGGGGTCGGCGTCGACGAGCACGAGGTCGTACGCGCCGTCGTTCATGCGCGGGAGCACGTCGGTGGCGCGGCCCGCGATGAGGCGGGCGCGCGAGGAGGGGATGCCGGCGTCGGCGTAGGCCTGACGCGCGCGGTTCTGGTGGTCGATCTCGACGTCGATCGTCGTGAGCGTGGCGTTCGGGGCGCCCTGAAGGAGCCACAGGCCGCTCACGCCGGCGCCCGTGCCGATCTCGAGGATGTTGCGCGCACCGCTCGCGGCCGCGAGCACGGCGAGCTGGGCGCCCACGGCGGGCGAGACCGGGTCGATGCCGAGCTCGAGCGAGTGCTGCCGGGCAGCCTGCGTCGCGGGGGGTTCCACGGGGAACTCCTCCGCGAACTTCCAGCTCAGGTCCTTGTCGCTCACATCGCCTCCGCCTCCCAGCGTAGGGCCGTGCCCAGCCCGCGCCGGTATCCTGAGCGGGTGTCCTTCGGGTTGACCTTCGACAAGATCCTGATCATCCTCGTGATCGCGGTCTTCCTCGTGGGCCCCGAGCGTCTGCCGGGCTACGCCGCCCAGCTCGCGCGCCTCACGCGCTCGCTGCGCGACCTCGCGAACGGCGCGAAAGATCGGATGCGCGAGGAGATGGGCCCCGAGTTCGACGAGGTCGACTGGGCGAAGCTCGATCCCCGCAAGTACGACCCGCGCCGCATCATCCGCGACGCCCTGCTCGAGGAGGACCCGGCCGCCCCGGTGCCCGCCGGTCCGCCGACGCCGACCCGCTCCTCGGCGACCGCGTACGAGCTGCGCCAGCGCCGGCTCGGCAAGGGGCCCGTGCCGCCGTTCGACGGCGAGGCCACCTAGGCCCGCATCACAGCACGGTGGGCAGCACGCCGCCGTCTGCCCGCAGGGCCGCGCCGTTCGTCGCCGACGCGAGTGGGCTCGCCAGGTAGGCCACGAGGCTCGCGATCTCCTCGGGGCGGAGGAAGCGCTGGACGAGCGACGTGTCGCGGACGAGCGCGTCGCGGAGCGCCTCGGCCGGCATCCCCTGGGCGTGCGCGATGTGCTCGATCGTGCGCGCCACGCCGTCGGAGTAGGTCGGGCCGCCGAGCACGGTGTTGACGGTCACGGCGGTGCCCTTCGTGAGCTTCGAGAGGCCGTTCGCGAGCGCGAGCGCGGCCGCCTTGGTGGCGCCGTAGGCGATCATGTCGCCCGGCACGTCGACGGCCGACTCGGTGCCGACGAAGAGGATGCGGCCCGCGCCCGCCGCGATCATGTCGCCGAGCACGGCGCGCGAGAGCCGCACGGCGCTCATGAGGTTCACCTCGATGTAGCGGGCCCACTCGTCGTCGCCGACTTCGGCGAACGGGGCGACGTCGAACGTGCCGACGTTGTTGACGAGGATGTCGACCCGTCCGAGTCGCTCGACGAGCGCGCGCGTCCGCGCGGCATCCGCGAGGTCGGCGGCGAGGCCTGTGACGTCGGCGCCCGGGACGGCCTCGCGCAGGAGCGCGACCGCGGCGTCGACGCGTTCTGCCCGCCGCCCGTTGAGCACGACAGCCGCGCCCTCCTCGGCGAGCGTGCGGGCGATCGCGAAGCCGATGCCCTCGGTCGAGCCGCTGATGAAGGCGCGGACGCCGTCGAGCTGGAGATCCATGGGTCCTTCCGGGCGCGCGAGGCGCCGATTCACTTTCCTGGGAAAGTCAACGGTAGACCGAATCACTTTCCCAAGCAAGTAATCGGCTAGGCTCGCCCCATGACATCCGATTCCGCAGAGCTTCCCGCTCGCGACTTCGCGCCTGACGAGCTCGACACGTGGTCGGCCGTCGCGACGCTCCTCGAATGGATGCCCGCGGCTCTCGACGCGCAGCTGCAGCGCGACGCGGGGATCAGTCACTTCGAGTTCGGCATCCTCTACGCGCTCGCCCGCGCCGAGGACGGCGTGCTGCGCATGAGCGAGCTCGCGGGCTACGCCAACAGCACACTCTCGCGGCTGTCACGGGCGGTCGCGCGCCTCGAACGTCCGGGCTGGGTTCGCCGCGAGGTCGACCCTTCGGATGGGCGCGTGACCCTCGCGCGGATCACCGCCGAGGGGCGACGCGCGCAGCAGGCGGCGGCATCGGGGCACGTCGACCTCGTGCGGCGCGTCGTGTTCGGCTCCCTCACGCCCGCGCAGGCGCGCGCCTTGGGTGAGAGCAGCCGGCGCATCACATCCGCTCTCCGCGCCGACGGCGCCTGGCGCCCGGCCCCCTGACGAACGTTCCCGTTCCGCGCGATTGTCGCCGAAGGAACGGGTGCGAAGACGCGGAACGGGAACTCTCAGCGGCGGCGGACCGCCTTGAGCCCCTTGAGCGTGAACACCATGAGGCCGACAAGGCGGCCGAACTCATAGCCCGTGCGTGGTAGCTGCAGGAGCCCCGTCGCCTCGGCGACCGTCGTCGACTCGGTGAAGCGCAGCAGCCCGTCGACACCGTTGCGGCGCCCGACCCCCGACTGCTTGACGCCGCCCATGGGGGCATCTATCGAGCCGAAGGTCGCGCGGTAGCCCTCGTTGATGTTCACCGAGCCGGCCTCGAGGCGCGCGGCCACGCCGCGGGCGCGTGCGGGAGAACCGGACATGACGGATGCGTTGAGGCCGTAGTCCGTGTCGTTCGCGGCGGCGACCGCGGCATCCGCGTTCTCGACGACTGTGACGGCGACGAGCGGGCCGAAGGTCTCGCCCGCGAAGCACTGCATCTCGGAGGTCACGTCGGTGAGCACGGTCGGCTCGAGCACGTAGGGGCCGAGGTCGGGGCGGTGGCGGCCCCCGGCGAGCACCGTGGCGCCCTTCGCGAGGGCGTCGTCCAGGTGCGCCGTGACGCGCTCGAGCTGCGCCTTCGAGGCGAGCGAGCCGACGTCGGCCGTGAAGTCGAAGTCGGTGCCGAGCGAGAGGTTGCGCACGCGCTCGGCGAAGGCGGGCACGAAGCGGTCGGCGACGCCCTTCTCGACGTAGACGCGCTCGATCGACACGCACAACTGCCCGGCGGCCGAGAAGCACGCGTAGGCGGCATCGGCGGCGGCCTTCTCGGGGTTCACGTCGTCGAGCACGATGAGCGGGTTCTTGCCGCCGAGCTCCATCGAGGCTCCGATGAGGCGCCCGGCGGCGCGCTGGGCGACCGTGCGGCCGGTGGCGGTCGAGCCCGTGAAGCACACGTAGTCGGCGGCGTCGACGACGGCCGAGCCCACCTCGGCGCCGAGGCCCGCGACGACCTGCCAGAGCTCGGGCGGCAGTCCCGCGTCGACGAAGGCGCGGCGGGCGAGCAGCACCGAGAGGGTGCCCTGGTCGTCGGCCTTCTGCAGGACGCCGTTGCCGGTCGCGAGCGCCGGCGCGATGTCCATGAGGGCGAGGCTCAGCGGGTAGTTCCAGGGCGTGATGACGCCGACGAGCCCCTTGGGTGTGCGGCGCACGCGCGTGCGCATGACGAGCGGGATGCCGGCGCGGCGGCCCTCGGTGCGCAGCACGCGCCGGGCGGTGAGGGCGGCGTAGCGCGTGGCGGCGGCCGAGTTGAAGACCTCCTCGAAGGCCTGGCCGCGCGTCTTGCCGGTCTCGGTCTGCACGGCGTCGAGCAGCAGCTCGCGCCGCTCGAGGAACAGGTCGTGGCCCTTCAGCAGCACGGCCCGGCGGTGCGCGTCGCCGGCGGCCCACCAGGCGCGCTGGGCGTCGCGGGCGCGCAGGGCGGCATCCGCCACCTCCTCGACGGTCGCGTGGGGGAGCGTGTAGAGCTCGTCGCCCGTGAACGGGGCGATGACGGAGACGGGGGATGCGGCGCGGCCGGCGAGGTCGGTGACGAGCTCGTCGGCGAGCGTCCGGGGCAGCAGGCCGGGCATGCCGCGAGTCTAACTTGGACGGGTGTCCAAGTTTGTGCCCCCTGTGCGGGGGAGGGCGCGCGGATGCGGCGCGAGCGCCGGGTAGGGTGGCCCGCATGACGACGCCGTCTCCCAGGATCCGCGCATCCGTGGTCGCCCGTTACGCCGCCGGCTCGATCGGCACGGGAGGGTTCGGCACCCTGCCCGGGCTCGTGCTCGCGATCTACCTCACCGACACGCTGGGGGTCGCGGCGATCTGGGCATCGGTCATCATCGGCACCGCCAAGCTGTGGGACGTCGTGATCGACCCCGTCATCGGCGGTCGCAGCGACCGCGACCTCGCCGTCACGGGCTCCCGCCGGCGCTTCATGCTGCTCGGCGCCGTGCTGCTTCCGGTGTTCTTCATCCTGACCTTCGCCGTCGTGCCGGGCGTCGGGCCGGTCGCGGCGGGTGTGTGGGTGCTCGTCGCGTTCGTGCTCACGGCCACCGCCTTCAGCCTCTTCCAGGTGCCCTACATCGCCCTGCCCGCCGAGCTCGTCGGCGACTACGACGGCCGCACTCGCCTCCTCTCGGCGCGCGTCGTCGTGCTCACGATCGCGATCCTGCTGTTCGGCGCGGGCGGCCCCATGCTCGTGAAGCTCTTCAGCGGCACGGATGACGGCAGCGCCACCGAGACGGGCTACCTCGGCATGGCGGTCGTCGCAGGGCTCCTGCTCGGGATCGGGATGCTCGTGGCCGTCACGTCGGCCCAGCGCGGCCCGCGCGGCGCCGCCCCGCCCCGCATCCCGCTCGCCCGGTACTACCGTGACGGCCTCGAGGCGCTGCGCTCGAGCCGCCCGTTCCGCGCGCTCCTGCTGACCTTCCTGCTGCAGGCTCTCGCGACGGGCATGATGCTCGCGGGCGCCGCCTACATCGCCAAGTGGGTGCTGCGCGACCCCGACGGCACGACGTTCCTCTTCGTCGCCCTCATCGCGCCGGCTCTCGTCTGCGCGCCCGTGTGGGCGGTCATCTCGCGCCGGACGGGCAAGGAGTGGGCCTTCGGCGTCGCCTCGCTGCTGTTCGGGCTCGCGGCGATGTCGCTCGTGCTGCTCGTGTGGATGCCGGGCGTGTGGATCTACGCGCCGGTCGCCCTCGCGGGCGCCGCCTACGCCGGCATGCAGACGCTTCCCATGGCGATGCTGCCCGACGTCATCACCGACGATGCGAAGCGCAACGGCCCCGGCCGCGCCGGCATCTTCGGCGGCGTGTGGACGGCGGGCGAGACGACCGGTATGGCGCTCGGCGCCGTGCTGCTCACCCTCGTGCTCGCCCTCACCGGGTATCAGGAGGCCGTCGCGGGCCAGGTCGTCGAGCAGAGCGCCAACGCGATCACGGGCATCGTGCTGAGCTTCAGCATCGTGCCCGCGATCATGATCGGCGTGAGCCTGTGGGCGCTCAGCCGCTACCCGCTGAGGCGCGGCGACATCGACGGGGCGGTCGTCGCATCCGGAGCCGTGGCGGGCGCTGGGGAGGACGCTCGATGACGCGCGACGTCGACGCGATCATCGGCCGCCTCGCGCGCCTGCGCGGCGACGATCCGCCGACGCACGGCGGCCGCGTGCTGAGCTACGTCTACGACTCGGGGCTCGACGAGCTCGACGGCGTCATGAAGCGCGCGATCCAGGAGGTGCTGCCCGTCAACGGGCTCGACCCCACGACGTTCCGCTCGGTCGGCGTGCTCGAGTCGGAGCTCGTGGGGTTCCTGCGCGAGCTGCTGCACGGTGACGCGGAGGTCGTGGGCTCGGCCACGAGCGGGGGCACCGAGAGCTGCCTGCTCGCGGTCAAGACGGCGCGCGATGTGTGGCGTGCATCCCATCCCGACGGCCGCCCGCGGCTCGTCGCGCCCGTCACGGTGCACGCCGCCTTCCAGAAGGCCGCCGCCTACTTCGACCTCGTGCTCGACCTCGTGCCGGTCTCGCCCGAGGGCGTCGTCTCGGCAGCGGATGTCGTGGCGCGATTCGGCGACGACGTCGCGCTCGTCGTGCTCTCGGCCCCCAACTACCCCTTCGCGGGGCTCGACCCGATCGCCCAGGTCGCGGAGGCCGCATCCGCCGCGGGGCTGCCCCTGCACGTCGACGCGTGCATCGGCGGGCTCGTGCTGCCGTTCTGGCGAGACGATGCGGATGCCGAGCTGCCCCGGTGGGACTTCCGGGTGCCCGGCGTCACGAGCGTGAGCGCCGACCTGCACAAGTACGGCTACGCGCCGAAGGGCGTCTCGGTGCTGCTGCAGCGCGGTCGCGACCGCCAGCGCCACCAGTACTTCGCGACGACGCGCTGGCCCGGGTACCCCGTCGTCAACCCCACGATGCTCGGATCGAAGTCGGCGTCGCCGCTCGCGGCGGGGTGGGGGATCGCGCAGTGGCTCGGCGTCGATGGCTTCGCGGAGCTCGCCGCGTCGTGCCTGCGGAGCACCCGCGCGCTGCGGGACGTCATCGACGGGATCGAGGGGCTGCGCGTCGTGGGTGAACCCGTCGGCCCGCTCTTCGCCGTCACGGCCGACGACTCCGTCGCGCCCGAGCGGCGCGTCGATCCGCACCACTGGGCCGACGCCGTGCGGCGGCACGGCTTCGTGCTGCAGCTGCAGCCGGCGCTCCCGCCGCTTCCGCCCACGACGCACCTCACGGTGACGCCCGTCACGGAGGCGGTGCTCGGTGAGCTCTCGGCGGCGCTCGTCGCGGGGGCGGATGCCGTGCGCGGCGTGCCGCACGTCGACGCGGGCGCGGTGCTCGCGGGGCTGCCGCCGCTCGAGGCGCTCGGCGCGCTCGACTCCGACACCGCGTGGGCGCTCCTGCAGGG
>JAEYVF010000088.1 GCA_023432005.1 Actinomycetes bacterium | reverse complement strand
GGCGCCGCCCGCGTCACCGCGCCGCCGCGCGGCGGCCAGCAGGATGCCGGCCGCGACGGCCGCGACCGCGAGGGCCGCGACCACGAGCAGCATCGCCGGGAGCTCTAGTGCCACGTCTGCACCACCTGACGGGCGGCCTGAGCGCCGAGCACGGGGTCGACCGGAGCGCCCCTGCGGAACAGGCTCGGGTAGGTGAAGCGCCCGAGGGCGTCGATGAGCGCGGGATGCACGCCCTGCGCCACGAGGTCCTGGAGGGTCAGCACGGGGGCCTCGAGGCCGCTGTACTCGTTGACGAACGCGCGCATGAGGCGGCTGAGCTCCGCGTGGGCCCGGCGGGCGTCGAGCTCGCCCGCACGCACCCGGCGCTCGACGTCGTCGATCCCGGTGAGGTACTCGACGCGCAGCTGCGTGAGCACGGCCGGGCGGTCGATCTCGGGCTGCGACTCGAGCCGGCGAGGGCGTGTGAGGATCGCCACGAGCACCGCGGCACCGACGACGGCGAGCAGCGCGAGGATCACGAGCACAAGCCACAGCGGGCCGTACTGCGCGGGCGGGTAGAGCACGTCATCGCCGGGCATGCGACCTCCCGTGCAGCATCCCGAGCAGGGCGGCGACGGCGGTGTCCTGACCGTCGAGCTCGACGTGGCTCACCCCGAGACGATCGAGGACGGCACGCCGGCGGGCGTCCTCGGCGGCGCGCTCCGCGGCGAGCTCCCCCACGATCTCGGCGCTGCCGTGCAGGAAGTCGGGCACCGACCATCCGCTCGCCGCGTCGCGACGCGGGGCGCCGGGCCGCGTGACGACCACGGGGTCGGCGTCGCGCAGGGTGATCCACAGCACGTCGTGCTGAGCACGCAAGCGCCGCAGCTGCCGCTCGACCGAGTCGCCGACGGGCGCCTCATCCGTCACGACGACGACGATCATGCGCTTCGCGATCGTGGTCGCGACGGCCTCGAGCAGCGAATCGCGGGGGGCGCGCGCCGTCGCCTCGTCGATCGCGCGGTCGAGGCTGCGGAGCATGAGCTCGACGCCGCCCTCCGAACGCCGGGGCTCGAGGCGCCGGGGGCGCTCCCCGTCCGCGTACATGAGCAGCACGTCGTCACCGTGCCGCACGGCCAGCACGGCGAGCGCCCCGACGGCGAGCACCGCGAGCTCCTTCTTGCCGCCCTCGTCGCGCGCGAGCGCCCGCATCCCGGAGCCCGTGTCGACGACGAACAGGATGCTGTGGCGCCGCTCGGCGTACGAGCGCTTCACCATGGGCTCGCCCACGCGCGCCGTCGCGCGCCAGTCGATGTCGCGCACCTCGTCGCCGTGCTCGTACGGCCGCAGATCCTCGAAGTCGAAGCTGCGCCCGCGCACGAGCGAGGCGTACCCGCCGTCGAGCGGGTGCACCGACTTGAGCTTCGAGGCGATGAAGAGCTTGCTCTTCACGCGCGCGAGCAGACCGGACATGGCGGGGGGCGCGTCAGGGGGTCGGCACGGCGGCGAAGACGGCGTCGACGATGTCCTCGCTGCGCACGCCCTCCGCCTCCGCCTCGTAGGTCAGGAGCACGCGGTGACGCAGCACGACGTGGCGCAGGCTCGAGACGTCGTCGGGCACGACGTGGTCGCGGCCGCCCAGCAGCGCGAACGCGCGCGACGCGCGCAGGAAGGCGATCGAGGCTCGCGGGCTCGCACCGTACTTGATGAGTCGCGCCCGCTCCTCGCCGATGTACTCCGCCGGGTTCCGCGTGACGTAGGCGAGTCCGACGATGTAGTTGCGCACCTCGGGCGAGACGTAGATCGACCCCGCGACCTCCTGCAGCATCCGCACCTCCTCGAGGGAGGCGACCTTCGACGCGTGCTGCCCGGGCGCGAGCACGCCCGAGTCGAGCCGCGCGAGCACCTCGAGCTCCTCCTGCGGGCTCGGGTACTGCACGATCTCCTTGAGCAGGAAGCGGTCCATCTGCGCCTCGGGCAGCTCGTAGGTGCCCTCCTGCTCGATGGGGTTCTGCGTCGCGATGACCATGAACGGATCGGGAAGCTCGTGCACCTCGCCCCCGATGGTGGTCTGGCGCTCCTGCATCGCCTCGAGCATGGCGCTCTGCGACTTGGCGCTCGAGCGGTTGATCTCATCCAGCAGCACGACGTTCGCATGCACGGGGCCGAGCACCGTGCGGAAGGTGCCGGACTGCGCGTCGTAGACCTGGGTGCCCGTGATGTCGCTCGGCAGCAGGTCCGGCGTGCACTGGATGCGCTTGAAACTGCCGTCGATGGTGTCGGCGAGAGTGGATGCCGCCGTCGTCTTCGCGAGGCCCGGCACGCTCTCGAGCAGCACGTGCCCACCCGCGATGAGCGCGACGAGGAGGCTCGTGCGCAGCCGGTCCTGACCCACGATGCGCTCCGAGTAGGCGTCGGTGATGCGCGAGATGACCTCTCGGGCCTCGTGCATGCGCTCGGGCGTCGGCGCGGCCTGGTTCATGGACGGTCCTCCGGGTCGTGGCGGCGGGCGCGCGGTCGCCCGGGCATCCACCCTAACCGTCCCTCCGCCCCCGCCCCATGGGCACGACTCACCGTCGGCGGTCGGCCGGTTACGCGCGCTGGGTGAGGTAGAGCAGCGGCACCTCGATCGTGACCTCCGTGCCTTCCCCCTCGAGGGTGTGCCAGTCGATCGTGCCGCCGAGCTCGCCTTGGATGAGAGTGCGCACGATCTGCGTCCCGAGACCCGACCCGACCTTGCCCTCCGGCAGGCCCTCGCCGTTGTCGCGCACGCGCACCGAGAGGGTGTCGTGCTTGCGCTTGGCGGAGATCGTGACCTCGCCGTCGGTGCGTCCCGCGAGCCCGTGCTCGACGGCGTTCGTGACGAGCTCCGTGAGAGCGAGGGCGAGGGGCGTCGCATATTCGGACGGCAGCGTGCCGAACGAGCCCGTCTTCTGCGGGCGCACGGTCGTGCCGTGGCTCGAGGCGACCTCCGCGACGAGCAGCAGCACGCGGTCGAAGACGTCGTCGAAGTCGACGTTCTGGCTGAGACCCTCCGAGAGGGTGTCGTGCACGACCGCGATCGCGGCGACCCGGCGCATGGCCTGGGTGAGGGCGTCGCGCGCGACGTCGTTGTGGGTGCGCCGGCTCTGGATGCGCAGGAGCGACGCGACGGTCTGCAGGTTGTTCTTGACGCGATGGTGGATCTCGCGGATCGTCGCGTCCTTGGTGATGAGCTCCTGCTCCTGGTGCCGCGACTCGGTCACGTCGCGGATGAGCACGATCGCGCCCACGCGATCGCCACGGTGGCGCAGCGGGATGGCGCGCAGCGTCACGGTGACCCCGCGCGCCTCGATGTCGGTGCGCCACGGCGCGCGTCCCGTGACGACGAGCGGCAGCGACTCGTCGACCGTCAGCTTGCCCGAGAGCAGCCCCGTCGCGACCTCCGCGAGCGACTCGCCCTCGAGCTCCCCCGCGAAGCCGATGCGGTTGAACGCCGAGAGCGCGTTGGGGCTCGCGAACGTGACGATGCCGTCGACGTCGAGGCGGATGAGTCCGTCGGATGCGCGCGGCGCCCCGCGGCGCGGCAGGGTCGGCGCGCCGAGGTCGGGGAAGTCCCCCGTCGAGATCATGCCGAACAGGTCGTCGGCGCACTGATTGAAGGTGAGCTCCTGGCGGCTCGGCGTGCGGGCCTCCGAGAGGTTCGAGTGGCGGGTGAGCACCGCGATGGGCGTCGCCGTCGTCTCCGACCCGCTCGGGCTCAGCCGCCGCAGCACGGGCACGGCGCGCACGCGCGTCGGGGTCTCCTCGTACCAGTCGGGGGCCGAGGTGTCGACGATGCGCACCTCCGCGAAGGCCTGCTGCACCTGGTCGCGCCACTCCGGCTTGATCTGCTGCCCCACGAAGTCGCGGTAGAAGAGCGTGGCCGCCGACGAGGGGCGCGAGTGCGCGACGGCGACGAAGCTGCCGGATGCCGTGGGCACCCAGAGCACGATGTCGGCGAAGGCCAGATCGGCGAGCAGCTGTCCGTCGGCGGCGAGCAGGTGGAGCCACTCGGCGTCGGCCTCGGTCGAGAGGCCCTGCGCGAGCATGAGCTCGGAGAGAGTGGACACGCCCCTAGGCTACGGGAGCCTCACGCGCTCCGGCGCCGGATGCCCCGCCGCGGGCGGGCCGCCGCGCTCGGCATGAGCGACGCCGCGAGCCCGCGGATCGCGACGCGCGCGGGCGAACGGGGTGCGGCATCCGCGAGCGGGCGACCGCCGAGCACGGCCGCGTCGAACCCCGCGGCGTCCCACGGCACGAGCACGGGATCGTCGATGCCGCCGAAGCGCGCGAGGGTCTGGCG
>JAEYVF010000119.1 GCA_023432005.1 Actinomycetes bacterium | reverse complement strand
CCGCCAGGCGGAGCGACGGATGCTGCGGCGCGAGCTCCACGACAGCATCGGCCCCGCGCTCGCGGGCGTCGGCTTCGGCCTCGCGGCCGTCGACAACCTGCGCATGACCGACCCGTCGGCCGCGGGCGAGCTCGCGTCGCGACTCGCCCAGGACCTGCGCGAGCAGCTCGGCGAGGTGCGGCGTGTGGCCCGCAGCGTGCGCGCCGACCGCACCGTGTTCGAGCTCTCGGTCGAGCTCTCGGAGCTCGCGGCGGACTTCGCGGGCTCGGGCGTCGAGGTGACCGTCGAGGCCCCCGCGGCCTGGCGCGTGCCTGCCCGCGCCATCCGTCCCCTCTACCTCGTCGCGGCGGAGGCCGTGCACAACGCCGTGCGCCACTCGGGCGCGTCGACCGTCGCCATCCGCGTGCTCGAGGACGACGGCGGAGTCGTGCTGACGGTCACCGACGACGGGCACGGCTTCGAGCCCGCGCGCGTCTCGGGGGGCGTGGGCCTCACGACGATGAGCGAGCACGCCACCGAGGCCGAGGCGGAGCTCGCGCTGCACTCCGGCCCCACCGGCACCACGATCACCTTCCGCGTCGCGACCCTCGCGGCCGCACCCACCACCACAGCAACACTGGAGCACACCGCATGACCGCATCCGAACCCATCCGCGTCGTCGTCGTCGATGACCACCCGCTCTTCCGCATCGGCATCATCTCGCTGCTCGAGACCCTCGAGGGCGTCGAGGTCGTCGGTTCGGCGGAGACGGCCGACGAGGCCGTCGAGGTGGTGCTCGCCGCGTCGCCCGCGGTCGTGCTCATGGACCTCGACCTCGCGGCCGGCTCGTCGGGCATCGACGCGACGCGGCGCATCAACCGCGAGCGCCCCGACATCGGCGTGCTCGTGCTCACGATGCTCGGCGACGACGAGTCGCTCTTCGCGGCCGTGCGCTCGGGCGCCCGCGGTTACCTGCTCAAGACGGCGGCGCCGGGCGAGGTGCAGCGCGCGATCCACGCGGTCGCCGCGGGCGACATGCTCCTGGGGGCGGATGTCGCGCGCCGGGCCGTCTCGTATCTCACCGACGCGAAGCGCTCGGGCGGCAGCCCCTTCCCGGAGCTCACGGAGCGCGAGCGCGAGGTGCTCGACCTCGTCGCGCGCGGTCAGGACAACCCGACGATCGCCCGCACGCTCGTGCTCACGAACAAGACGGTGCGCAACTACGTGTACGGCATCGCGTCGAAGCTCGGGGCGACCGACCGCTCGGCGCTCATCGTCATGGCGCGCGAGGCGGGCATCGGGGTCGATTCACCCGCCTGAGAAGACCTTCGATACCCGATTAGGGTGACTAATTGAGGACATCCGTCCCTGTGGCTTAGGACACCGGGCCGGGGAGTCTCGGACATCGGCGCGCCTCTGCGCCGAGACGAGAGGACCACCCCCGATGCAGTTCACCCCCGCGCGCCGGCTCGCCGCCGGCGCGACAGCGACCGCGCTTCTCGCGGGCGCCTTCCTCATCCCCGCGGCCATCGCCGTCGCCGACGAGTCGCCCGAGGCCGCCGTGACCGAGAGCGCGCCCGACGCGCTCGCGGGCTCCGAGACGCTCGCGGCGACGAGCGAGCCCGACGCGTCCCGCGAGCCGCAGGAGCCCCCCGCGGACGCATCCGACGCCGCGCCCGAGCTCGCGCCCGATCCCGACGAGCCGGTCGTGACGCCGGCATCCGACGCGCCCTCCGCCGGACACGCGGAGGCGGCCTCCGCATCCGATGCTCAGCGGCCCGTCCCCTCGCTCACGGGAGAGGCCTTCATCGCCGCCGGCGACACGTGGGTCGGGGTGCTCCCGGTCGACGACGCGGGCTACGTGCGGATCGCGGCCCTCGGCTCGCGCTTCGAGATCACGATGACCGACTCCACCGGCGTCACGCGCAGCGCCGTCGCCGCGAACGGCTACGTCGACCTCGGCATCAACGCCGGCGTGCGCGACGGGAACATCACGGTCGCGATTCACAACCTCGCCTCGACGCCGCAGGAGATCCCGTACGTCTTCGGGTGGGACACGAGCGACATCCGAGCGTTCGCCTCGATCACGACCGGCCTCCCGGAGCTGGGCATCAGCGTCTTCCCGAACCGCGGCGAGACGCAACTCGTCGCGAGCGTCGTCGCCCGCATCATCTCCGCCGACGGCGGCGTGCGCACCGAGAGCCTCACGGGCGTGGCCGGCTACTACCACGCCGATGTCGCGGGTCTCGCGCCGGGTCGCTACCTCGTCGAGACGGACGCGCTCGTGCTCGGCGTGCACCGCTACGCCGTGCGCACCGTGACGGTCGCGGCCGCCGAGACGACGGCCCCCGCCGTCTCGATCGCGACGGCGCAACAGCAGGGCCCCGGCGGCTGGTTCCCCGGGTCGGTCGACGTGACGCTCACCGCGAGCGACGCCGGCTCGGGGGTCCACTACCTCTACTGGGGCGTCGACACCACGACGCTCGGCTTCGTCTCCGACGAGGTGAAGTCGTTCCGCATCTCCGGCGAGGGCACTCATCAGGTGCGCTATCAGGCCGACGACTGGCAGGGCAACATGAGCGCTCTCGCCACGCGCCAGATCAACATCGATCAGACCGACCCCGAGGTGAACCTGCAGGGATTCGTCGAGGGGGAGGAGTTCGAGCAGGACGAGCTCGTCGCGATCGAGTACGCGTGCGAGGACGCCCTCTCGGGCATCCAGAGCTGCGTCGGCGACATCGGATCGGGTGACTTCCTCGACACCTCGACCCCCGGAACGCGCGCGTTCCGCGTGACGGCGACCGATCGCGCCGGCAACGAGTACGTCGTCGACCGCTCGTACACCGTGCTCGCGCCCGACACGACCGACCCGGTCGTCGACGTCGACGTGCCCGAGGAGCCGGCGTCCGGCTGGTACCTCGACGAGGTCACCGTGCGCCTGACCGCGAGCGACGAGAGCGGCATCCGTCGCATCCACTACGAGTACGGCACGATGCAGGGCACCGTGAGCCGCGACGTCGAGGCGGACGCCGCCGAGATCACCTTCGACCGCACGCAGCTCTACAGCCTCTCCTTCTGGGCGGAGGACACCGCGGGCAACCGCAGCGAAGGGCGGACGCTCAACCTGTACGTCGACTCCGACGCCCCGTGGATCGACGTCTACAGCCCCGACGAGGACGAGCTCTCGATCCTGCCGAACGGGCACTTCGCTCAGAACGAGCGCATCGAGGTCGACTTCCGCTGCGACGACATCGGCTCGGGCATCGCGACGTGCGACGCGACGACGCCGGACGGCGAGCTGCTGCCGACGGGCGTGCCCGGCACGCACGAGCTGCGCATCGTCGCGACGGACGTCGCGGGACACCGCACCGAGCGCGTCGTGACCTACACGGTCGACGCTGCGCCCGCGCCGGGCGGTTCGCAGGGCGGTGCCGTCGGCGGCGCGACCGGCGGTCGCGTGCTCGCCACGACGGGAGCCCAGGATGTCGTCCCGGGCCTCGCGCTCGCCGTGATCCTGCTGGGGGCAGGTTCGGCGCTCGCGATCCGGCGACGCGTGCGCACGCGGTAAGAGGACACCGCGTGTCGCGCGGGGCGGCCGTCCCTTCGGGTGGGACGGCCGCCCCGACCCCCGCCCCCCCCCGGCCTCCCCCCCCCCCGGGCC
>JAEYVF010000079.1 GCA_023432005.1 Actinomycetes bacterium | reverse complement strand
GTCGGCGAACTGGTGGGCGAGCACCGTGAGCAGGCCCGCCTCCTCGGCCTCGAACTCGATGCGCACCTCGTCGCCGACCCGCCCGATCCTCACGGTGCGTCCTTCGCGATCGTCGCGGTGAGGCCGTAGTCGTGCATGGCCTGCGCGTGCCGCTCGATCTCCTCGCGGGGGCCGGATGCGACGACCGCGTGGCCCTCGTGGTGCACGAGCAGCATGAGTCGTTCGGCCTCCTCGCGTGCGTACCCGAAGTACGTGCGGAAGACGTGCACGACGTAGTTCATGAGATTGATCGGGTCGTTCCACACGATGAGCAGCCAGGGCACGTCGAGCGCCGACGTCGTCTCCGCGTCGAGGACGGGCGACGCCGTGCGGGAGGGACCCGGGGACCCGGGGGAATTGGGGCGATCGACGGGACTCGAACCCGCGACATCCGGCACCACAAGCCAGCGCTCTACCAACTGAGCTACGACCGCCATACGCTGCTCACGCAACTGGACGATTCTACGGTATCCGCGGGGCCCATTTCGCCACGACCTCCGCGGCCGCGTCGTGGGCCTGCTCGCTCGTCGGACCGGGCTCCGCCACGAAGGCGACGCGGCGGTAGTACTCGAGCTCGCGGATCGACTCGAGGATGTCGGCGAGAGCCCGGTGCCCGCCGTTCTTCGCCGGGGCCTGGAAGTACACGCGCGGGAACCAGCGGCGCGAGAGCTCCTTGATGCTCGAGACGTCGACGTTGCGGTAGTGCAGGTGGGCGTCGACGCGGGGCATGTACTTCGCGAGGAACGCGCGGTCGGTGCCGATCGTGTTGCCGGCGAGCGGGGCCGTGCCGTGCTCGGGCACGAAGCGCAGGATGTACTCGAGCACCTGGTACTCGGCGTCGGCGAGGGTCACGCCGTTCGGGATCTCCTCGAGCAGCCCGGATGCCGCGTGCATGTCGCGCACGAAGTCGCCCATGTTCTCGAGTGCGGACGCGTCGGGCTTGATGACGATGCTGTAGCCCGCATCGAGCGGCTGGAGGTCGTAGTCGGTCACGACGACCGCCACCTCGACGAGCTCGTCGACCTCGAGGTCGAGCCCGGTCATCTCGCAGTCGATCCACACGAGACGATCCGGTGTCTGGCTCATGCGACCAGCCTACTTGGCGCGCTGGAGGCGTGACCGTCTCGTCGCCCGCCGGAAACATCTCGGCAACCTCGGCTGGGTTAGCCTGACATCCGCGCCCTCGTAGCTCAGCGGATAGAGCAGGAGCCTTCTAATCTCTTGGTCGCAGGTTCGATTCCTGCCGAGGGCACGGATCGGACCGTCCTCCCAGGCCGGGTCCGTCGAGGGGGGATGAATGCGCGTAGCCCGGGCGCTGCTGCGCCGGAGCGCCGTGCAGGCGGGACAGCTCGCCGCCGCGCTGCTGATCGCCGCCGTGGGTGCGGGTGCCGTCGTGGCCCTCGTCTCGCTGCCGGAGGCCGCCGTCGCGCGCGGGGTCACGACCCTGATCGCCGAGGCGGAGCCGACCGCCGGGGCCCTCCGCGTCGAGACCGCTCTCCCGCGCGGGGGCGGTGACGCGCAGGACGAGCGAGTGCGCGGCGCCCTCGCGGATGCCGTGGGCGACACCCCGCTCGACGTCGTGCGCGCGCTGCGCAGCGAGCCGGTCACCGCATCCGTCGAGGGCGCCGATCGCGCCCTCGTGCTCGGCGTGCAGGAGGGTCTCGACGCCCTCGCCCAGCTCGTCGACGGGTCGTGGGCGACGGGCGACGGCGAGGCGGCGATCTCCGAGCCCGCTGCGCACGAGCTCGGCGTCTCGGTCGGCGACGAGCTGCAGCTCGCGGGGCGCTCGCTGCGTGTCGCGGGCGTCTGGCGTGCCCTCGATCCCGCGGATGCCGCGTGGTTCGGCGAGACGCTCGTCGCCTCCGGCGTGCGCGGCGATGCGGTCGGTCCCGTCATCGTGCCCGAGAGCGTGCTCGACGGTCTCGAGGTGCGACCGCGCGTGAGCTGGACCCTCGTGCCGCGCGCGGACGTCGCCGTCGACGAGCTCCCGGCGCTCGGGGCCGCGGGGCGGCGGGTGAGCGCCGCCACGAGCGATCTGGCCTCGGGCACGAGCTACGCCGTGAGCGTCGCGGGCACGCTGTCGGCGACGGTCGCGCGCGCGGAGCAGGCCGTCGCATCCGCTCGCGTGCTCGGTGCGACGGCCGTGGTGCTCGTGCTCGCGAGCACCGGGATCGTGCTCGCGCTCGTCGGTCGCGCGCTCTCGCAGGTGCGCACGCCCGAGTGGCGGCTGCTGACGGCGCGCGGCCTCTCCCGGGGTCGCGGTGCGCTGCTCGCCCTCGTGGAATCCGCCGTCGTGGTCGGGCTGGGCGTCGCCGCCGGGTGGGCGGCCGCCTCCCTGCTCGTCGCGGCGACGGATGCGGCGGTGCCGCCCGCCGCGGGGCTCGCCGCCATCGCCTGCGCCCTCGCGGGCACCCTGATCTTCGCGGTCACCGCTCGACCCGAGCCCCCGGAGCGCGAGCGAGGCGGTGCCGCCGAGACGGAGTCGATCGTCCCCGCGGTCGGAGCCGCCGTGCTCGCGGGGTTCGCCCTCGTGACGGCCGCTGCCGTACCCGCCTCGCCCGCGGCGTACGTCGCCCCCGCCCTCGCGCTCGTCGCGGGGGTGATGCTGCTGCGCCTCGCGCTCGCGCCCATCCTGCGGCTCGCGGAGCGGATCGCGGCTCGGGGCGCGGGGCTGCTGCCCGTGCTCCCGTTGCGTCAGCTCGGCCGCCGCCCGCGCTCCGTCGCCTCCGCCTTCGTCGTGGTCGCGCTCGCAGCGGGGACGGTCGTCGTGGCGGGACTCGCCGAGGGCGCCGTCGCGCGCGACGCCGCGACGGCCGTGCGCGCGGCCGTCGGCGGCGACCTGCGCCTCTCGTTCACCGGCGTCGACCGCGACCCGGTGACGGCGGCCCCCTACGTGTCGGTCGACGGCGTGGAGGCCGCGACGGAGGTCGCGCTCGTCACGGCGGAGGCGGGACCCACCCAGGTCGCGCTCGTCATCGCGGGCGACGCCTTCGCCGAGGTGACCCGCGTCGCCCCGCCCGCAGCGGGCAGGTCGTCGGGCGAACCCCGGCTGCGCATCGCATCCGCTCTCGCGGCGCGGCTCGGGGTCGGCGTCGGCGACGTCGTGCCCCTCGCCCTGCCGGGCGTGCGCGAGACGATCTCGGCGCGCGTCGCCGAGATCGGGTCCGTGCCGGGCACGGGTGCGACGGGGATGCTCGTGGCGCGCGATGCGCTCGAGCCCCTGCTGCCCGACGACGCGACGACCCTCGCGATCGACGAGGTGTGGCTCGCCTCGGGCGACCCCGAGCGCACTGCCGTGCGCGTGCGCGCCGTGACCGATCGCCCCGTCACCGTGCTGACGCCCGCCGGGGCGAGCCCGCGTGTCGTCACCGACGCCGGGGGGTCGGCGACGGGGGCCGCGGCGGCCGTCGTGGTGCTCGTCGGGATCGGCGGGTTCGCCGCCGCGGC
>JAEYVF010000155.1 GCA_023432005.1 Actinomycetes bacterium | reverse complement strand
ACGGTGCCTTCGATGAGGTCTCCGTCGTTGAAGAACTTGAGGGTCTTCTCGACCGCGGCCAGGAAGTCTTCAGCAGATCCGATGTCGTTGATGGCGACCTGCTTGGTAGCCGAGGCGGTCGTTGCGGTAGTCATGTAGTGGGTGCTCCGGAGAATGGACATGTCGAGGCCCGAAGAGCGATGCTTCGTGTGTGCTCCGCGGGCACGCGGATAGGGACGTCACGAAAGTGACTCTCCAGACTACCGCACTCCCCCGCGTTCTGTGACGATGCGTCGAATCGCGTCGCCGATCCGCGGATGCCGGAACGCGTAGCCGGCGCCGAGGAGCCTCTCCGGCGCCACCCAGCGGCTCTTGAGCAGCAGCTCGGTCTCGGTGCGGATGAGCCAGGCGCCCACCTCGAGCACGGGGCGCGGTGCGGGCAGGCCGAACGGCATCCGGACGGCGCGGCGGATCTCGCGCATGAGCTCGACGTTCGTCACGGCCTCGGGGGCTGAGAGGTTGACGACGCCGTCGAGGTCGTCGCGCGCCTCGATGAGGTCGAGCGCGCCGGCGACGTCGTCGAGGTGGATCCAGCTGAACCACTGGGCGCCCCAGCGGGCCCGGAACTCATGCTGCGTTCCGGCCTCCCGACGCGCGCGGGTCGAGAACCAGGGCATGTCCCACTGCGGGCCGCCGAGTCCGAAGCGCGCCAGCCGGAGGAGCGGCACGAGCGCGCTGCCGTCGCCGAGCACGATCGCCGTGCGGATCGCCACGCGCCGCGTGTGCGGGGCCACGGCGGCGAAGAACTCCTCCTCCCACGCCCTGGCCACGGACACCGAGAAGCCCTCGCCGAGCTCGCCGGACGACTCGGTCTGCGGCCGGTCCTCCGCGTGGCGGTAGATCGTGGCGGTCGAGGAGTTCACCCACACCGCGGGCGGGGCGGCCGTCGTCGCGACCGCACGCCCGAGCTCCGCGGTCGTCTCGACGCGCGAGCGCAGGATCTCCGCGCGGTTCCGGGGGCCGTAGCGGCAGTTCACGCTCCTCCCCGCGAGGTTCACGAGCAACGCGCTGCTGTCGAGCGCCCGGCGGATGCCGTCCGCGTCGCCCCAGCGCGCATCCGCCGCTCCGCGCCCGATCGTGCGCACCTCGCGGCCCGCGGCGCGCCAGCGATCGACGAGGAAGGACCCCATGAACCCGGAGGCGCCGGCGACCACGATGGGCCCGTCGGCGGGGGCCCCGCTCACTCGTAGCCCCGTCGGGCGTCCTCGACGCGGTACTCGAAGGCTCCCGCGAACTCGTAGAGCCGGCCGACGAGCGGCAGGTCGAGGGTGAGCGACACCTGCTGGCGGCCGTCGGGGAGGCTACGTTCGTGCACCGCGATACGCGGCGACCAGGACGTCGGGAGCGAGAAGCGCAGGCCCAGCATCCGGACGCCGACGCGGCCCGACACGATGCGGAGCCCACCGTCCTCGGGCTCGACGCGCAGCTCGGCCACGACGCGCTCCCCCGCTCCGAGGCGCTGGCGGAGGCCGCGGCGGGTCCACAGGATGCGGTCGGTCATCGTGCGGTCGCCGTCGGCCAAACGGAACCGGCGTACCGAGACGAGGCCGTGCGGCGTCGGCACGTTGACGATCGTGAACGGCACATCCGTCTCCCACACGGGCCAGGCGATGTTCCAGCGCCCCAGCACCGCGAGAACGGGCCAGAGCCACCGACGCGGCGAGCCGACGATGGTGAACACGCCCTCCCCGAGGCCGTGGGCGCCGAAGGGCACACCGCCGAAGTACGCCTGCAGCGCGGGCGAGAGCTCGTCGAGGTGGTCACCGAGAGCAGCGGCCCACGGCGCTCCCGCGTGCCGCTGCCGCGTCACGACGCGAGCGCGCGGCGCAGGGTGTCGAGCCCCACTCCGCCGATGTCGAGCGCGTGCTTGTGGAAGTCGCGGAACGAGAAGTCGGCACCTGCGCGGCGCTGGGCGTCGTCGCGGATCTGCTCCCAGATGCGCTGGCCGACCTTGTACGACGGGGCTTGCCCGGGCCAGCCGAGGTAGCGGTTGACCTCGAAGCGCACGAACGCGTCGTCCATGTTGACGTTGCGGCGCATGAACGCGAGCGCGAAGTCCGCATCCCAGGCGCCGTCGGTCGAGAGGTCTTCGAGACCCCGCACGCGCGGCTTCGGCTTGCCGAGATGCACGCCGATGTCGAGCACCACGCGCGCGGCGCGCATGCGCTGGCCGTCGAGCATGCCGAGACGATCGGCCGGGTCGTCGAGGTAGCCGAGCTCCTCCATGAGCCGCTCGGCGTAGAGCGCCCATCCCTCGGCGTGCCCGCTCGTGCCGGCGAGCTGCCGCCGCCACGTGTTGAGCTGCGCGCGGTTGTAGACGGCCTGGCCGATCTGAAGATGGTGGCCGGGCACGCCCTCGTGGAACACGGTCGTCTTCTCGCGCCAGGTGTCGAACTCGGTGACGCCCTCGGGCACGCTCCACCACATCCGTCCGGGGCGCGAGAAGTCGTCGGAGGGGCCGGTGTAGTAGATGCCCCCGTCCTGAGTCGGGGCGATCATGCACTCGAGTGCGCGCACGGGTGCGGGGATGTCGAAGTGGGTTCGGCCGAGCTCGTCGACCACACGGTCGCTGAGCTCCTGCATCCACGCCTTGAGCTCGTCGGTGCCGCGCAGCTTGCGGCTCGCATCGGCCTCGAGGTGGGCGACGGCCTCCTCGACGGAGGCCCCCGGCAGCACCTCGCTCGCGACGCGCGTCTGCTCGTCGATCATGCGCTCGAGCTCGGCGATGCCCCACTCGTAGGTCTCGTCGAGGTCGATCTCGGCGCCGAGGAAGTAGCGCGACCTCAGCGCGTACAGCTCGCGGCCCACGGCATCCCGGTCGGATGCGGCGGGGAGCAGCTCGCCCGCCAGGAACTCGCCGAGGCGTCGGTAGGCGGCAGCAGCCGCCTCCGCGTTGCCGACGAGGTCGGATCGCAGGCTCTCGGGGAGCTCGCCCTCGGCGGGGGCCGCGCCGCCCGCGAACTCGCCGAAGAAGCCGTTCGGGCGCCCGTTGCGACGTGCCTGCTCGGCCACCTCGCTCACCTGGCGCTTCGCCGGCACGACGCCCTCGGCGATGCCCGCACGCAGGGTCTCGATGTAGCCGTCGACCGCGGCAGGCAGGTTGCCGAGGCGCTCGGCGATCGTGGCCCAGTCGTCGACGGATGCCGTCGGCATGAGGTCGAAGGTCTCCCGGATCTCCTGGGCGGGCGACGCGATGACGTTGAGGTCGCGCAGATGCAGCTTCGCCTCGTGCGCGTCGAGCGCGAGTCGCGACTCGGCCAGCAGGTCGGCCTTCGTCACCTCGTCGACGGCGTCGACCGGCTCCGCTGCCTCGAGCCGGCGCACCATGTCGCGCGTCGCATCCGCGAGACGGTCGTGCCCCGCGGGGCTGAGGTCGCCGTACTCCCCCGTGCGCCCGGGCACGCCGATGTAGATGGCGACGTCGGGTACGAGGTCGACGAGGGTCGAGACCCACTCCTCGGCGATCGCGTCGACGGGCGTGGTGGGACGCTGTTCGGTCATGCGATCCACCCTACGGGCGCGGACCGACGCGGCTGGGGACCTCGGTCCCGTCACTCCTGGTCGAGGTCGCGCTCGAGCATCGCGACGAGCTCGTCGAGCGTCGCCGAGTCGTCGCTCGCGAGCGTCACCCGCTCGCCGTGGTCGATGCCGAGCGAGAGCACCCCGAGGATGCTCGCGGCGTTGACCGAGCGCCCGGATGAGGCCGTGAGGGTGACGGGCGCGGGCGCCTTCGCGGCGGCCTGCGAGAAGAGCGCCGCCGGGCGGGCGTGCAGCCCGACGCTCGAGGCGACGACGACCGTGCGTTCCGGCATCAGCTCCTCCTCTCGGCTCCCTCGCCTGGACGGCGGCGGGCGGATGCGTTCCGTCTAGTGTGCTGCAGCGTCCCAGTTCGGGCCAGTGCCGACTTGCACTTCGAGCGGCACCGACAGCTCGGCGGCACCCGCCATGCCGTCCCGGACGATGGTGCGCATGCGGTCGAGCTCGCCGGGGGCGACCTCGAACACGAGCTCGTCGTGCACCTGCAGGAGCATGCGCGATCCGAGCTGCTGCGCCCGGATCTCGGCGTCGATCGTGAGCATGGCGCGCTTGATGATGTCGGCCGCCGAACCCTGGATCGGCGAGTTGAGGGCCTGGCGCTCCGCGTTCTCGCGCAGCACGCGGTTCGTCGAGCTCAGGTCGGAGAACGGGCGGCGGCGTCCGAAGATCGTCGTCGTGTAGCCGTCGACGCGCGCCTGCTCGACGACGCCGCGCAGGTAGTCGCGCACGGCGCCGAAGCGGGCGAAGTAGTCGGCCATGAGCTCCTTGGCCTCGGCGACCTCGATGCGCAGCTGCTTGCTGAGCCCGAACGCCGAGAGACCGTAGGCGAGGCCGTACGACATCGCCTTGACCTTCGTGCGCATGATCGGCGTGACCTCGTCCGGTGCCACGCCGAAGATGCGGGCGCCGACGAAGCGGTGCAGATCCTCACCGGAGCGGAACGCTTCGATGAGGCCCGCGTCCTCCGAGAGGTGCGCCATGATCCGCATCTCGATCTGCGAGTAGTCGGCGGTGAGCAGCGTCTCGAAGCCCTCGCCGGCGAGGAAGGCCGAACGCACTTCGCGCCCGACCTCGGTCTTGATCGGGATGTTCTGCAGGTTGGGGTCGTTGGAGGAGACCCGGCCCGTCGCCGATCCCGTCTGCTCGTAGCTCGTGTGGATGCGGTTGTCGGGGCCGATCGCGGTCTGCAGGGTCTCGACGATCTGCCGGATCTTGGTGGCGTCGCGATGCTGCAGCAGCAGGGCGAGGAACGGATGCGGATACTGCTCCTGCAGGTCGGCGAGGGCCTGTGCGTCGGTCGAGTAGCCCGTCTTGTTGGATCGCGTCTTCGGCATGCCGAGCT
Source organism: Actinomycetes bacterium (assembly GCA_023432005.1). GTDB lineage: Bacteria > Actinomycetota > Actinomycetes > Actinomycetales > Microbacteriaceae > Homoserinibacter. The sequence continues at coordinate 1,016 of JAEYVF010000155.1, read as the reverse complement.
GGTCGAACAGCACCTCCTGCAGCTGCTTGGGCGAGCCGAGGTTCACCTCGCGGCCGATCTCGGCGTAGGCGCGCTGCGCGATGTCGGCGGCCTGCGCGCCGAGTCGCGAGTTGAGCTCGGCGAGCACGTCGGCGGAGACCGTGACGCCCTGCAGCTCCATGCGCGCGAGCACGGGAACGAGCGGCACCTCGATGTCGCGCTGGACCGAGAGCGATCCGGGGTCGAGCCGCGCGTCGAGCTCGGCCTGGAGTCGCACGAGGAACCAGGCCTCCGTGGCGGGACTCAGCGCCTCGGTCTCCGGCACGAGCTGGCTCGGGTCGGGCTCGGGAAGCGACTCACCGAGGTAGTAGTAGACGAGGCCGCCCAGGCTGTCGGCCTTCGTGGAGGGACGCAGCAGCCACGCGGAGAGCGCCGTGTCGCCGGCGATGCCCGCGAGGTCGAGACCGGTGCCGTGCAGCGCCTTCAGCTGCCGCTTGGCGTCGTGCAGGTACTTCGGCGCGTCGGAGGCGAGCCAGTTCTCGAGGGCGACGTAGTCGGGGCGCCCCGGAGCCCAGGGAACCCACGCCGTCTCGGTGAGGCTCGCGATGCCGAATCCCTCCACCTGGCCGTTGAGGGTCGCGATGCGCAGTCCGAGCGGCGCGGTGCCGCCCCGCGACTGCGTGTCGAGCCACTTCGCGAGCTCCTCGTCGACCATCGTGCGCACGACGGGGGCGACGACCGTGTTCGGGGCGTCGGCATCCGTCTCGACGATGCCCGCGTCGGCCGCCGCGCCCTCGATCTTGAACACGCGGTCGAGCAGGGTGCGGAACTGCAGGCGGTCGAAGACGGCGCGCACGGCGACGGGGTCGATCGGCTGGCGCTCCAGGTCGGCGGGCCCGAGCGGGAGGTCGACGTCGCGCACGAGGCGGTTGAGCTTGCGGTTGCGCACCACGCGGTCCTGCTGGTCGCGCAGGTTCTGGCCGACGACGCCCTTGATCTCGTCGGCGTGCGCGAGCAGCTCGTCGACGGTGCCGTAC
>JAEYVF010000151.1 GCA_023432005.1 Actinomycetes bacterium | reverse complement strand
TTGCCGACGACGAGGCCCACGCCGATGGCCGAGCCGATCGAGGCCAGGCCGAACGCGATGGGGGCGAGGTATCCAACGATCACGGGATTTCCTTTTCTGTGATGTGTTGCGGGGTTGGTCCCGGCGGATGCCGGATGGTCAGTGCTCGTCTGCCAGCGAGAGCTGGATGTAGACGGCTGCGAGGAACGTGAAGACGTAGGCCTGGAGGGCGGCGACCATGAGCTCGAAGAGCGTGAACGCCGCTCCGAACGCGAAGGTGCCGACGCCCAGGAGGCCGAGGAGGTTGCCGTCGGCCAGGACGGTGAAGAAGAAGAACTGCGTGGCCGAGAAGCACAGCACGAGCAGCATGTGGCCCGCGACCATGTTCATCAGGAGACGGAGGGTGAGCGTGACCGGGCGGAGGATGAAGGTCGAGATGAGCTCGATCGGGGTCACGACGATGTACAGCGGCCACGGCACCCCGCTCGGGAAGAGCGAGTTCTTGAAGAACCTCCACCCGTGCTTGCGGATGCCCGCCCACACGAACATGACGTAGGACACGAGCGCGAGCACGAGGGGCGTTCCGATCACGGAGGTGCCCGCGATGTTGAGGCCCGGGATGATGCCTGTGAAGTTGAGGCCGAGGATGAGGAAGAACATCGCGAAGAGCGGCGCCATGAAGCGACGGCCGTCCTTCTCCCCGAGGGTCTCGATGACGATGTTGTTGCGCACGAAGCCGAACAGGAACTCGTTGGCCGCCTGGCCGCGCGTCGGGACGATGCGCATGGCACGCGTGGCCAGCAGCATCCAGACGATCAGCAGGACCGTGATGCCGATGCGGATCAGCATGATGCGGTTCAGCTCGAAGGGCGTGCCCTCGAAGAAGACCGCGGGCGGGAAGAACTCCTCCAGCGACGGGCCGTGGAATCCGCCGTCGGTGTCGTCGCTGGACCGAACCAGGGGGATGAAGGCGGAAGCTAGCAGCGCTGACTCCAGACTCGGGGCGTGCGCGCACGCGGCGATGGAATGGGGTTGATCTCAGCCTATCAGTGCCGAGGCGGTGGTCAGGACGGCCTTACCTGCCCGATTCGTCATCGCCGGGCAGCTCGACATCGACATACGGCGTGCGGGAACGCACGAAGGAGAGCACGTCGACCATGAGCGAGCCGAGCACCGCGACGATCACGGTCAGGAAGAACACCCACGGGTCGAGCCAGTCCTGGCCGCGCAGCCAGAACATGAAGACGAAGAAGACGATGAGCTTGAGGAGCCACGCGCCGAGCACGACGCCGTAGAAGAGCGGGCTGTTCGGGTCGTCGACCGTCAGGCGCTGTCCCAGCAGGATGCTGCCCGCGGTGAGCGCGAGGAAGGCGAACGCGAGTAGCGCGCCGAGCAGTCCGCCCCAGAGGCCCGGGAGCCCCGCGACGAGCACGCCGACGCCGCCGGCCACGACCGCGAGGCCCGTCGCGAAGAGGGCGCCCCAGCGGAGGGCGGTGGTGAGGATCGGGTTGGCGGCACTCACGTGGTGCCCTCCTTCTCGTGCTCGTGGATGCGCTCGAGCACCTCGCGCGCGTCGTCGTCGGTCGGGGGCTCGGCCTCCTCGGCGGCGGCGTCGAGCGGATCGAAGCGCGCGAGCTCCGCATCCGTGGGCGTGCTCTGGGCTGCGGCCTCGACGGCCTTGCGCTTGCTGAGCGGCGCGAGCGTGATGATCGTGCACGCGACGAGCCCCAGGAGGGTCGCGAGCGCCGCCCACCACGTGTCGATGAAGAGGAACAGGAGCATGCCGATCGAGGCGGCCGCCGTCCAGCCGTACAGGATGAGCACGGCGTGGAGGTGCGAGTGGCCCATGTCGAGCAGGCGGTGATGGAGGTGCTTGCGGTCGGCGGAGAACGGCGACTTGCCGGCCCGTAGTCGGCGCACGACGGCGAGCCCGAAGTCGAGCAGCGGGATGACGAGGATCGCGAACGGCAGCAGCAGCGGGATGAGCGCGGGGAAGAGCTGACGGGCGCTGCCGACGCTCTCCTCGAGGGCACCCGGATCGATCTGCCCCGTGACCGAGATCGTCGACGCCGCCATCAGGAGCCCCACGAGCAGAGCCCCGGCATCCCCCATGAACAATCGCGCGGGATGCCAGTTCAGGGGCAGGAAGCCCGCACAGCTGCCGATGAGCACGGCCGAGATGAGCTGCGCGAGGCTGAAGTAGTCGTTCTGCCCCGCCTCGAGCGACACGACGAACACGTACACCGAGAAGACGCCGTTGGCGATGAGGGCGACGCCCGCGACGAGGCCGTCGAGCCCGTCGATGAAGTTGATGGCGTTCATCACGAGCACGATCGCGAGCACCGTGATGACGAGCGACTGCCACGACGCGAGGGTCGCGACGATGCCCTGGCCGGGGTTGCCGGGCGACGGCAACGGGAACGAGAGGAACTGGATGCCGGACCAGGCCAGCAGAGCGGCCGCGAGCAGCTGGCCCGCGAGCTTCGTGAGCCAGTCGAGATCCCAGATGTCGTCGGCGACCCCGATCAGCACGATCATGAGCGCGGAGCCCAGGAGGCCCCAGATGTGCATGGGCTGCGAGTAGACGAGCGCGAGCTGCGGGATGAACGAGCCGACCGCGAAGGCGACGACGAGCCCGAGGAACATCGCGATCCCGCCCAGCCGCGGCGTGGGCCTGGTGTGCACGTCGCGCTCGCGGATCTTGGGGTAGAGCCGGAAGCGGTGCGAGAGCTTCCAGATGAGCATGGAGAAGGCGAACGACACGATCGCTGCGACGCCCGCGGTGGCCAGGTAGGCGATCACGCGCATCGATCCGATCCGACGACGCGGATGATCTCCTCGTCGGGAACGACGCCGTGGCGCACGATCCTCAGCCGCCCATCGGGGTGCTCGAGGTTGGTGGCATCGACGATCGTGGAGCCCGTGTGCGCCGCGGCTTCGGGATAGGCCAGCCCCGCGCGCCCCGCCTCGAGGTACACGGCGACGCTCTCCCCGAGCATCGCCTCCGCCTCGGCCGCCGTGAGCGCGGCGGGCTGCCCCGTGAGGTTCGCACTCGAGACGGCGAGCGGGCCCGTCTCGGCGAGGAGCTCGAGGGCGACCTTGTCCGACGGCATCCGGAGCGCCACGGTGCCGCGGGTCTCCCCCAGGTCCCAGTCGAGCATGGGCCGTGCGCGGAGGATGACGGTGAGCCCGCCGGGCCAGAACGCGTCGACGAGGGCGCGCACCTCATCCGGGACGGGGTCGGCGAGCGCGTCGAGGGTCGCGATGCCCGGGACGAGCACGGGCGGCGGCGCCGTGCGGTCGCGGCCCTTGGCGTCCAGCAGACGCTGCACGGCCTCCGAGGAGAAGGCGTCGGCGGCGACCCCGTAGACCGTGTCGGTGGGGATGACGACGAGCTCCCCGCGGGCGATGGCACCGCGGGCGAGACGCATCCCCGTCATCAGCTGCTCGGGGACGCCCGTGTCGTAGATCGCCATGGCCTACCCATCCTAGGAGTGGGAACCGTGAAGCCGGATCCATGTGCCGCGGGACAGCGCGGCGCCGACCGGCTCAGCGCAGCGCGGTCGTCGCCCGGTCGCGGCCGAGGAGGTCGCGGTGGGTGGCGGTGGCGTGCCAGCCGTCCGCGTCGAGCAGAGCCCTCAGCTCTGCTCCCTGCAGCTCGCCGTGCTCGATCACGAGCGCTCCCCCGGGCCGCACGAGCGCGAGCGCGCGGAGCGAGAGGGCGCGCACGACGTCGAGCCCGTCGGGGCCGCCGTAGAGCGCCGCGGCCGGGTCGTGGAGGCGGACCTCGGGGTCGCGCGGGATCGCGTCGTCGGGGATGTAGGGCGGGTTCGAGACGAGCACGTCGACGGTGCCGTCGAGCTCGGGGAGGGCCTCGGCGAGGTCGGCGAAGACGAGCCGGAGGTTCCGGGCGCCCACGCGGCGCACGTTCTCCTTGGCCCAGACGAAGGCGCGCGGCGAGTTCTCGACGGCGACGACCGAGGCGTGCGGCACCTCCGTCGCGAGCGCGAGCGCGAGCGCGCCCGATCCCGTGCCGAGGTCGACGGCGAGGGGCGAGGGCGATGCCACCGCCTGGAGGGCGTCGATCGCGAGCTGGGCGACGAACTCCGTCTCGGGGCGCGGCACGAAGACCCCGGGTCCGACGGAGAGCTCGAGCGAGCGGAAGGGCGCGACGCCCGTGATGTGCTGCAGCGGCTCGCGCGCGGCGCGGCGCTCGACGGCCTCGAGGTACGCGAGACGCTCATCCGATGCGACGCCCGCGCCCGTGACGACCTTGGCCTGCACCTGACCTCGCGAGATGCCGAGCACGTGGGCGAGCAGCAGCTCGGCGTCCGCGTCGGGCGTGGGCACGTGGGCGGCCCCGAGCACGCGCACGCCGTGCTCGCGCAACTCGGCCACCGTCTTGGGCATCATCGGCGCGTCAGTCCTCGGAGGTACCGAGGGCGGCGAGCCGGGCCTCCTCGTCCATCTGGATGCACGAGTCGATGATGGGCTGCAGGGCGCCGTTCATCACCTGGTCGAGGTTGTAGGCCTTGTAGCCCGTGCGGTGGTCGGCGATGCGGTTCTCGGGGAAGTTGTACGTGCGGATGCGCTCGGAGCGGTCCATCGAGCGGATCTGGCTGCGGCGCGCATCGGAGGCGACGGCCGCGAGCTCCTCCTGCTGCTTCGCGAGCAGGCGCGCACGCAGCACCCGCATGCCCGCCTCGCGGTTCTGCAGCTGGGACTTCTCGTTCTGCATCGAGACGACGATGCCGGTCGGGAGGTGCGTGATGCGCACGGCCGAGTCGGTCGTGTTGACGCTCTGCCCGCCGGGCCCCGACGAGCGGAAGACGTCGATCTTCAGGTCGTTGGGGTCGATGTGGATCTCCTCGGGCTCATCGACCTCGGGGAAGACGAGCACGCCGGTCGTCGAGGTGTGGATGCGCCCCTGCGACTCGGTGGCGGGCACACGCTGCACGCGGTGCACGCCGCCCTCGTACTTGAGGCTCGCCCACACGCCATCCGCGGGATCCGAGGACGTCGACTTGATCGCGACCTGCACGTCCTTGTAACCGCCGAGATCCGACTCCGTGCGCTCGAGCAGCTCGGTCTTCCATCCGCGGGACTCCGCGTAGTGGAGGTACATGCGCAGGAGGTCGGCAGCGAAGAGCGCGGACTCCTCGCCGCCCTCGCCGCCCTTGATCTCCATGATGACGTCGCGGCCGTCGTCGGGATCGCGCGGGATGAGGAGGCGCCGCAGCTTCTCCTGCGACGACTGCACGTCCTCCTCGAGCGCGGGCACCTCCTCGGCGAACGCCTCGTCCTCGCGGGCGAGCTCACGCGCGGCCGCGAGGTCCGACTGCGCCTGCTGCCACGCGTCGTGCGCCGCGACGATCTGGCTCAGCTCGGCATAGCGCCGGTTGACCTTCTTCGCGCGCGCCGCGTCGGCGTGGATCGCGGGATCCGCGAGCAGCTGCTGGAGCTGTTCGTGCTCGGCCAGCAGCGACTGGACCGACTCGAACACGTCAGCCCTTGTGGCCGTGGCCGTTGCCGTTGCCGGAGCCGCCGTTGGGCAGCGACTGCTGGATCTGCACGAGGAACTCGGTGTTGGAGCCGGTCTCCTTGAGCTTCGACAGCACGACCTCGAGCTGCTGCTGCAGTTCGAGCCCCGCGAGGGCGCGGCGCAGGCGCCACGTGATCTTGACCTCGTCGGTCGAGAGCAGCTCCTCCTCGCGACGGGTGCTCGAGGCGTAGATGTCGACGGCCGGGAAGATGCGCTTGTCGGCGAGGGCGCGCGAGAGCCGCAGCTCCATGTTGCCGGTGCCCTTGAACTCCTCGAAGATGACCTCGTCCATCTTGGACCCGGTCTCGACGAGCGCCGTCGCGAGGATGGTCAGCGAGCCGCCGCCCTCGATGTTGCGCGCCGCGCCGAAGAAGCGCTTCGGCGGGTAGAGCGCGGATGCGTCGACGCCGCCCGAGAGGATGCGCCCGGATGCCGGGGAGGCCAGGTTGTAGGCGCGGCCGAGGCGGGTGATGGAGTCGAGCAGCACGACGACGTCGTTGCCGAGCTCCACGAGGCGCTTGGCGCGCTCGATCGCGAGCTCGGCGACCGTCGTGTGGTCCTCGGCGGGACGGTCGAAGGTCGAGGCGATGACCTCTCCCTTGACCGAGCGCTGCATGTCGGTGACCTCTTCGGGCCGCTCGTCCACGAGCACCACCATGATGTGGACCTCGGGGTTGTTGATCGCGATGGCCTTCGCGATGGCCTGGAGGATGAGCGTCTTGCCCGCCTTGGGCGGCGCGACGATGAGGCCGCGCTGGCCCTTGCCGATGGGCGCGATGAGGTCGATGATGCGCGTCGAGAGCTTCTCGGGCGTCGTCTCGAGTCGCAGGCGCTCATTCGGGTAGATCGGCGTGAGCTTGCCGAAGTCGACACGGTTCGCGGCCTCGTCGACGGACTGGCCGTTGACGGAGTCGACCTTGACGATCGCGTTGTACTTCTGGCGGCTGCCCTGCTGATCACCCTCACGGGGCTGGCGGATCGCGCCCACCACGGCGTCGCCCTTGCGCAGGTTGTACTTCTTGACCTGGCCGAGCGAGACGTAGACGTCGCTCGGCCCCGGCAGGTAGCCGGTCGTGCGCACGAACGCGTAGTTGTCGAGCACATCGAGGATGCCGGCGATCGGGATGAGGACGTCGTCGTCGGAGATCTCGGGCTCGAGCTCGTCGACCGCGCCGCCTCCGCGGCGGTTGCGGTTGCGCTCGCGGCCACGGCCGCGGCGACCTTCGCCCTGCTCCTGGCCCTGCGCGTTCTGGCCCTGGCCGTTCTGGCCCTCGCCCTCGGCCTGCGCGTCCTGCTGCTGACCGTTCTGGCCGTTCTGGCCGCCACGGCCTCCGCGACGGTTCCGGCTGCGGCGCCCGGCGGGCTGCCCCTCGGTCTCCGTCTCGGCTTCGCCATCGGACTGCTCGGACGCGGGCACGAGCTTGTCGAGCTCGAGGCCGAGCTCGGCCTGAGCGGCGTGCTGGGCGGCGCTGCGACGCTGCTGCGGCTCCGGGAGCTCGATCTGGGGCAGCGCGGCGGCGATCGCGGCGGCATCGGCGGCGGGGACGCTCGCGCGGCGCGAACCACGACGGCTGCGCCCGGCGGGCTGCTCGGCAGCGGCCTCAGCGGGAGCCTCGGCGACCGGGGCGGCCTCGGCGGCCGTCTCGGCGGGTGCCTCCTCGGCGGGGGCCTCCACGGCGGGGGCCTCCACGGCGGGGGTCTCCTCGGCGGGGGTCTCCTCGGCCGCGGGCGCGGACTGCTCGGGCGCGACCTGCTCGGTCACGGCCTCGTCGGCGTCGGCGGGAAGTCCGGAGAGAGTGTCCACGAGATCTCCTTTGCGCATCTGGGATACACCGCTGATGCCGCGCGCGGCGGCCAGAGCCTGGAGCTCGGGCAGGCGCAGTCGGCTGAGGGCGGCGCGATCTCCCGCGGCGTCCGCGGGGATGGTGGTGTCGGTCACGACTGAATCGTCCTTTCGGCCCGGGCACAGAACTTCCCGGGATGGCGGCACCGCTCGCTGCGGTTCGGGTTGCATGAGGATGCGGGAAACCGCGGTTGGCGAGTGCCGGTGGAATGCACTCTCGCGCCGGTCTAAGCCGCGGCGTCGTCCGAGTGCAGCACCACTGTAGCACCCCGGAAGTCGACGGCGAGCATCAGGCACTCCCACGTCGACTCGGAGTTCTCGGCGATCAGCTCGGCCGCGCGGAGGCGCTGTGCGGGATCGGAGCCGAGCACGAGGATCGACGGGCCGGCCCCGGAGACCACCGCTGCGAGGCCGTCGGCGCGCAGCAGCTGGATGAGGGCATCCGTCTCGGGCATCGCGCTCGCCCGATAGCTCTGGTGGAGCTTGTCCTCCGTGGCCGCGTGCAGCAGCTCGGGGCTCTGCACGAGCGCCGCGATGAGAAGCGCCGAGCGGGAGACGTTGAAGATCGCGTCCTCGTGGGGAACCGAGTCGGGCTGCAGACTGCGCGCGAGCGCCGTCGACATCGTGCGCTCGTGGGGGACGGCGACGAGCGGGCTCACACCGCGGTGGACGATGAGCTTCTTGTACCGCGGGCCCTCGGGCGTGACCCAGGTGATCGTGAGGCCGCCGAAGAGGGCGGGCGCGACGTTGTCAGGGTGCCCCTCGAGCTCGGTCGCGATCGCGAGCAGGTCGTCGGCGGTGAACTCGACGACGCCCTCGAGCAGTCCCTTCGCGGCCATGATGCCCGAGACGATCGCGGCGCCCGAGGAACCCATGCCGCGTCCGTGCGGGATCGCATTGTGGGCGACGAGCTCGAGACCGGGCAACTCCTGGCCGACCGCGGCGAAGGTGTGCGCGATGGCGCGCACGACGAGGTTCGACTCGTCGGTCGGCACCTCGCCCTCGCCCACACCGACCACGTGGACGGTGGCCCCCGGCTGCTCGCGCACGGTCACCCGGAGCTCGTCGTAGACCGCGAGCGCCATGCCGAGCGTGTCGAACCCCGGTCCGAGGTTCGCGGTCGTCGCGGGCACCCGGACGGTGACGGAGCGGCCGAGGAGGCTCATGCAGACGCCGAGCCCGCGGAGAGACCCAGCACCTGGGCGATCTCGGCGACGTCGACCGAGACGCTCGTGGGCTGCACGTCCGAGCCGTCGGCAGTCTTGAGGGCCCAGTGCGGGTCCTTGAGACCGTGACCGGTGACCGTGAGCACGACCGTCGAGCCCTTCGGGACCTCCCCCGCCTCAGCTCGGTCGAGCAGGCCCGCGACGCTCGCGGCGGATGCGGGCTCGACGAAGACGCCGACCTCGCTCGAGAGGATGCGGTGCGCCTCGAGGATCTTCGCGTCGCTGATGGCGCCGAAATAGCCGTTCGTCTCGTCACGCGCCGTGAGCGCGAGCTCCCACGAGGCGGGGTTGCCGATCCGGATGGCGCTCGCGATGGTCTCGGGGTCGCGCACGATCTCGCCGCGCACGAGGGGTGCCGAGCCTTCGGCCTGGAAGCCGAACATCCGCGGGCGCTTGGTGGCGGCGCCGCGCTCGGCCTCCTCCTTGTAGCCCCGCGTGTAGGCCGTGTAGTTGCCGGCGTTGCCGACGGGGATGAAGTGGAGGTCGGGGGCGTCGCCGAGCACCTCGACGACCTCGAAGGCCGCCGTCTTCTGCCCCTCGATGCGGTCGTTGTTGACCGAGTTGACGAGGTGGACCGGGTAGGAGGCGGCGAGGTCGCGCGCGATGTCGAGGCAGTCGTCGAAGTTGCCGCGCACCTGCAGGAGCTCGGCGCCGTGGGCGATCGCCTGGGCCAGCTTGCCCATCGCGATCTTGCCCTCGGGCACGAGCACGGCCGCCGTGATGCCGGCGTGGGTCGCGTAGGCGGCCGCCGAGGCCGAGGTGTTGCCGGTCGAGGCGCAGATGATGGCCTTGGCACCGTGCTCGACGGCCTTCGAGACCGCCATGGTCATGCCCCGGTCCTTGAAGGAGCCCGTGGGGTTCATGCCCTCGAACTTCACCCAGACCCGGGCGCCGGTGCGCGCGGAGAGCGCGGGCGCGGGGATGAGGGGCGTGCCGCCCTCGCCGAGCGTGATGATCGGCGTCGCATCCGTCACGTCGAGACGGTCGGCGTATTCGCGCAGCACGCCGCGCCACTGGTGAGCCATTGTCTTCCTTACAGTCCCTCGACCCGGAGCACGCTCTCGACCCGCTCGACGACGGGGCTGCCGGCGAGATCGGCGACCGTCGCGGCGAGCGCGGCCTCGGTCGCCTGGTGCGTGCCGATGACCAGCGTAGCGCCGGGCGCATGCCCGTCCGGACCGGGCTCGGTCGCGACGGTCTGCTGCACGGCCTCGACCGAGACGCCGTGCTCCGCGAAGAGGGTCGCGATCTGGGCGAGCACGCCGGGCAGGTCCACGACGCTGAGGGTGATCTGGTATCGGGTCATGACCCGGCTGATGGGCAGGATCGGCAGGTCGGCGTGGGTCGACTCCGCGACGCCCGGGCCGCCCACCACGTGGCGTCGTGCGGCCGAGACGAGATCCCCCAGCACCGCCGAGGCCGTCTGGATGCCGCCCGCGCCCGCGCCGTAGAACATGAGGCTGCCTGCGGCCTCCGCCTCGACGAACACGGCGTTGTTGGCACCATGCACCGCGGCGAGGGGGTGGGTGGCGGGGATGAGCGCCGGGTGCACGCGCGCGCTCACGCCGTCCTCCCCCGTCTCGGGGTCGACGAGACGCTCGCACACGGCGAGGAGCTTCACGACGAAGCCCCCGCGCTGCGCCGCGGCGACCTGGTCGTGCGTGATCGATGTGATCCCCTCGCGATGCACGGTCTCGAGCGGGACGGTCGTGTGGAACGCGAGGCTCGAGAGGATGGCCGCCTTCTGCGCGGCGTCGTAGCCCTCGATGTCGGCGGTCGGGTCGGCCTCCGCGTAGCCCAGCTCCGTCGCGATCGCGAGCGCCTGCTCGAGGGTGTCGCCCTCGCGGTCCATGCGGTCGAGGATGTAGTTGGTCGTGCCGTTGACGATGCCGAGGATGCGGTTGACGCGATCGCCCGCGAGGCTGTCGCGCAAGGGGCGGATGATGGGGATCGCGCCGCCCACGGCCGCCTCGTAGTAGAGCTGGGCGCCGACCTGCTCGGCGATCGCGAAGAGCTCGGGCCCGTGCGTCGCGAGGAGCGCCTTGTTGGCCGTGATGACGTCGGCGCCCGAGGTGAGGGCGAGCTCGAGGTACTCCCGCGCGGGCTCGAGCCCGCCCATGACCTCGATGACGATGTCGGCACCGAGGATGAGCGAGCGCGCATCCGTCGTGAGCAGCTCCCGCGGGAGCTCGGCGGTGCGTGGCGCGTCGAGATCGCGCACGGCGATGCCGACGAGCTCGAGGCCGGCGCCCACGCGCCCGGCGAGCTCCTCACGGTGCGCGAGCAGCAGCGACGCGACCTGCGCGCCGACGGATCCGGCGCCGAGGACGGCGATTCTCAGGTTTCGGTACTCGATCATGGGTGCTTCAGTGTTCCCGGTCGCGGATGGTGTCGATGTCGATCTCCTCGGCGCCCGAGGAGTAGCCGGAGTCGCGCCGCAGGAGGTCGTACGCGTTCTCGCGGCGGATGAGCACGCGGCTCCCCCCGTCGCGCACGGCGACCACCGCGGGGCGTCCGAGGTAGTTGTAGTTGCTCGAGAGCGACCAGCAGTAGGCGCCCGTCGCGGCGACGGCGAGCAGGTCGCCGGGCCGCACGTCGCCCGGCAGGTACTCGTCGCGCACGACGATGTCGCCCGACTCGCAGTGCTTGCCCGCGACGCGCACGAGCGCCGGGTCGGCATCCGTCGTGCGGTTGGCGATGCGCGCCGTGTAGTCGGCGTGGTAGAGCGCGGTGCGCAGGTTGTCGCTCATTCCCCCGTCGACGCTCACATAGCGGCGCACCGCGGCTCCCTCGACGAGCACGTCCTTGACGGTGCCGACCTCGTAGAGCGTCACGCCCGCGGGGCCGACGATCGCGCGCCCGGGCTCGATCGCGAGGGCGGGCACCGGGATGCCGAGGCGTGCGCACTCGGCGCCGAGCACCTCGGCGAAGTCGGCCGCGATCGACTCGATCGGCGTGACCTCGTCGGCGCTCGTGTAGGCGATGCCGAAGCCGCCCCCGAGGTTGAGCTCGGGCACCTCGCCGCCCGCGAGAAGCGAGGCGTGGAGCTCGACCAGCCGCCGGACGGCCTCGAGGAAGCCCGCCGATTCGAAGATCTGGGAGCCGATGTGCGAGTGCAGCCCGAGGAAGCGCAGGCTCGCGTGGGAGCGGATGCGCGCGACGGCATCCGGCGCATCGGCGATGGGGATGCCGAACTTCTGGTCCTCGCGCGCGGTGGCGAGGTACTCGTGCGTCGAGGCGTGCACACCGCTGTTGATGCGCAGCCTCACGTTCTGCACCCGGCCGTGGCGGGACGCCGCCTGCGCGACGCGCTCGATCTCGGCGACGCTGTCGAGCACGATCGTGCCGAGTCCGATGGAGACGGCGTGGTCGATCTCCCCGAGGCTCTTGTTGTTGCCGTGGAAGCCGAGGCGACGCGGATCGAGGTCGGCGGCCTCCGCGACGGCGAGCTCTCCCCCGCTGCACACGTCGAGGCTGAGCCCCTCCTCGGCCATCCAGCGGGCGACCTCGATCGAGAGGAACGCCTTGCCCGCGTAGTACACGGTCGTGCGCACGCCGAGCGGGGCGAACGCCGTGGCGAAGGCGTCGCGGATGCGGGCGGCGCGGGCGCGCACGTCGGCCTCGTCGATGACGTAGAGAGGCGTGCCGTAGGCGGCATGGAGGGCGGTCGCGCTCACGCCGCCGAGCTGCAGCGCGCCGGACTCGGCGCGGTGGGCGGATGCGGGCCACACGCGCGCGTCGAGCGCGTTGGCGTCGTCGGGGTGCGCGAGCCGCTCGGGGGCGAGGGGGCTGGCGGTCATGCGAACCTCACGGGGTCGTCGGAACGAAGAGTGAGGCGAGCGAACCCGGCTTGGTCCCTGAAGCCGTGACGAGTCTATCGGAGCCGGAGGGTGCGCTCAGGACGCGCGGCGCCAGAGGGCGCGCACGAGCAGCGGGTAGCCGCATCCGGCCGCGACCGCGATGATGAGCGCGACGATGAGCCCGAGGCTCGCGGAGGCCGGGTAGAACGCGACGGGCGAGATGAAGGCCCCGACGACCGCGCCGATGGCCGCCGCGATCATCTCGGGCCGCGCCGCGCGTCGGGCGCCCATGAGGGCGACGGCGGCGAGGGCGAGGAGCACGGGCGGCACGGCCATCCCGAGGCCGATCGCGAGCACGGCGGGGAGCAGGGACAGGAAGAGGCCTCCGTCGCCGGCGGCGGCGCCCACGCCGAGCGCTGCGAGCACGAGCGCGAGTGCGAGGCCCCCGAGCGCCGACACCCAGGCCAGCCGGCCCGCGATGCGCAGGAGACGGGGCGGGGCCGCTCGCTCGGGTTCCGTCATGCGCAGCTGCCCCGCTCGCGGAACCCGTCGCCGCCGATCGCCGCGCCCGAGGCGTCGAACGTCGCGACGAGCCCGGCATCCACGACCTCGAGCCGCGAGAGGGTGAGCGCCGCGGGGAGCGAGTCGGCGACGCACACGATCCGCTGCTGCAGGAGGCCGTCGGCGAGGCCGCCGAAGAACGGGTTGGCGCGCAACTCGTCAGCGGTGAGGGCGTCGTCGCCGATGCGGATGCTGGTCGGCTCGAACGCGAGATCCCCGTCGACCGCGGACGGCGTGAGCCCCAGGCCGAGGCCGAAGGAGGCGCCGAGCACCGTGACGTTCCCCGAGGCGACGACCTCGTCGCCCTCGATCGCGACGCCGTCGATGCGCGCACCCGAGAGCTGGGGGGCGGCGACGCCGAGCGCCTCCGCCGAGACCGCGTAGCGTCCCACGATGCTCCGGGTCGGAGCGGACAGGTCGAACGGCGCCCCCTGCGCGACGATCTCGAGGTCGCCCGTGAGCGGGCCGAGCGGATATCCCGGGATCGCGACCTCGACGCGGTCGAGCCCGCCCGACAGCGCCTGGACGATCATGGGTCCGCCCCCGACGGACACCCGCACCTCGGCTCCGTCCGGCACCTCGAGGGCTGAGGCGACCTCCCGGGCGATCGCCTTCTCGGCGAGATCGCGCGCGAGCAGGTCGACGGCGACGCCCGCCCCCACGAGGAGCGCACCCACGACGAGCAGCACCCACGGCCACGCGCGCCGCCGGCGGCGGGGAAGCTCCGAGGCGGGGAGGTGCGCGACGGCCGTCACGTCACATCCGCTCGGGGGCGCTCACACCGAGGAGCGCGAGCCCGTTGCGCAGCACCTGCCCGGTCGCGTCGTTGAGGGTGAGACGCGCGCGGTGCACGGCCTCGATCGGCTCCTCGCCGAGCGGGATCACGCGGCACGAGCCGTACCAGCGGTGGTAGGAGCCCGCGAGCTCCTCGAGGTAGCGGGCGACGCGGTGCGGCTCGCGGAGCTCGACCGCCTGCAGCG
>JAEYVF010000112.1 GCA_023432005.1 Actinomycetes bacterium | reverse complement strand
TGTTCATCTCCTCGGAGCTCGAGGAGGTCATCCGCATCGCCCAGCGCATCGTCGTGATGCGCGACCGTCGTAAGATCGGCGAACTGACCTCGCACGACATCGGCGTCGACGACCTGGTCGCCTTCATTGCCGACGAGCAGCCCCAGCCCGAGAGCCCGGAGAGCGCGGCATGAAGAAGATCCTGACCCACCGGCTCGTGCTGCCGATCGCGGCGCTCGTGGCCCTCATCGTCATCAACACGATCGCCCGGCCGAGCTTCATCAGCGTGACGGTGCGGAACGAGCAGCTCTACGGCCCGCTCATCGACATCCTGCGCAACAGCGCGCCACTCATGCTCGTCTCGCTCGGCATGATGATCGTCATCGCGACGCGCGGCATCGATCTCTCGGTGGGCGCCATCATGGCGGTCTCGGGGGCCGTCGCGCTCACGATCATCGACGGCTCCGCGACGCCCAACGAGCTCGGCACGGTGCTCATGGCGATCGCGATCGCCGTCGTCATCGGCCTGCTGCTCGGCGCCTGGAACGGCTTCCTGGTGGCGGTGGTCGGCGTGCAGCCCATCATCGCGACCCTCGTGCTCATGCTCGCCGGTCGCGGGGTCGCCCTGCTCATCACGGGCGGCTTCATCACGACGATCAACTCGGCGCCCTACAAGTTCATGGCGCAGGGCTACGTCGTCGGCCTGCCGTTCGCGTTCTTCGTCTCGGTCGCGGCGGTCACGCTCGTCGCGCTCATCGAGCGTCGCACGGCGCTCGGCGTGCTCACGGAGGCCGTGGGCATCAACCCCGAGGCGAGCCGCCTCGCGGGGGTGCGCTCGCGCGGCATCGTGTGGGGCGCGTACGCGGCGAGCGGCCTGCTCGCGGGCTTCGCCGGCATCCTCTACAGCTCCAACACCATGGCAGCCGACTCCAACGCCGCGGGCCTCTACATCGAGCTCTACGCGATCCTCGCGGTCGTGCTCGGCGGCACCTCGCTCATGGGCGGCAAGTTCACGGTCGCAGGCACCGTCATCGGCGTCTTCACGATCGAGACGCTGCGCTCCACGATCCTCTTCCTCGGGGTGCCCTCGGCCGTCGCGCCGCTCTTCCTCGCCGTCGCGGTCGTCGTGGTCGTTCTCATCCAGTCGCCGCGCGTGCGCGGCATCGTCACCCGGACAGCGCAGGGCATGCGCGGCAGCAAGACGGAGGTCGCCCGATGACCAGCACCCTCGCCCCGCTCGAGAAGTCGGACGCGCTCGGCCCCCTCAAGCGCTTCCTCAGCCGCCGCGCCTCGTGGGTGCCCGTCTTCGCCGCCCTCGCGCTGCTCATCGTGATCTTCATCGCGGCGCAGGCCTACTTCGGTAACTTCCTCACGCCGCGTGTGATCTCGGCGCTCCTGCTCGACAACGCCTACCTCTTCATCCTCGCGGTGGGCATGACGTTCGTGATCCTCACGGGCGGCATCGACCTCTCGGTGGGCGCCGTCATGGCGTTCACGGGGATGTTCGGGGCGAGTCTGCTGCGCGACGGGGTGCCCTCCGGGGCGGTCGTGCCCCTCATGCTGCTCATCGGCGCGACCTTCGGCCTCGTCATCGGCGTGCTCGTGCAGTACTTCGACGTGCAGCCGTTCATCGCCTCCCTCGCGGCGATGTTCGCGGCCCGCGGGCTCGCGTTCATGGTGAGCCTCGACTCGATCCGCGTCGAGACGCCCGAGATCCTGTGGCTGCAGTCGACGCGACTGCAGGGTGCGCCGGGCAGCTTCTACATCACCCCGACGGGCATCATCGCGCTGCTCGTGGTGCTCGTCGCGGCGCTCGTGCTCGCCTTCACGCGCTTCGGGCGCACCATCTACGCGATCGGCGGCAACGAGCAGTCGGCACGCCTCATGGGCCTGCCCGTCGTGCGCACGAAGCTGCTCGCCTATGTCGTGAGCGGCGTGTGCGCCGGGCTCGCGGGCGTCGTCTTCACGGCGTACACGGGAGCGTCGTACCCCCTCAACGGGATGGGCACGGAGCTCGACACGATCGCGGCCGTCGTCATCGGCGGGACGCTGCTCACGGGCGGCTCGGGGTTCGTCGTCGGTTCGATGATCGGCGTGCTCGTCTACGGCACGATCAAGACCGCCATCTCGTTCATGGGCGCCGACCAGTCCTGGACCCGCATCTCCGTCGGACTCCTCCTGCTGCTCTTCGTCGTCGTGCAGCGTGTCATCGTCGCTCGCTCCGACCGACGCTGACACGCAGGCCCGCGCGCGCGAGCCGGTGCCGCATCCGGGCATGATGATGCCTATGGTCGATGAGACCCCGCCCGTCGTCGAGGTGCGGGGAGCCACAGTGCGCTTCCCCGCGGAGCTCGCGCTCGACCGCGTCGACTTCCGGATGTTCCCGGGCGAGGTGCACTCGCTCATGGGCGAGAACGGTGCGGGCAAGTCGACGCTCATCAAGGCGCTCACGGGCGCCCTGCCGCTGGATTCCGGGACGATCCACCTGGAGGGCCGGCGGATGCGGTTCTCCACGCCGCACGACGCCCTCGCCGCGGGCATCTCGACGGTGTACCAGGAGATCGACCTGCTGCCCAACCTCACGGTCGCCGAGAACATCTGGCTCGGGCGCGAGCCGCGGCGCCTCGGCGTCATCGACTGGAGGCGGATGCGCGCGGACGCCCGCGCCGTGCTCGAGGATCTCGGACTCGACATCGACCCCGCCTCGCTCCTCGGCACCCACTCGCTCGCCGTGCAGCAGCTCGTCGCGATCGCGCGCGCCATCCGCGCGGAGGTCAAGGTGCTCGTGCTCGACGAGCCCACCTCGAGCCTCGATCTCGACGAGGTCGCCGAGCTGTTCCGTGTCATCCGCGAGCTCAAGCAGCGCGGCGTCGCGATCCTGTTCGTGTCGCACTTCCTCGACCAGGTCTACGAGATCTGCGACCGGGTCACGGTGCTGCGCGGCGGGCGGCTCGTCGGCGAGTACCTCACGCGCGAGCTGCTGCGCATCGACCTCGTGCAGAAGATGCTCGGGCGCGGCTCGGGTGAGCTCGTGACGCGCCAGCGCAGCGACCCGCCCACGGGCGAGCTCACCGCCCCGTACCTGAGCGCTCGCGGGATCGACGCCCCGGGCGTCTCGGGCGTCGACGTCGACCTCGTCGAGGGCGAGGTGCTCGGCGTCGCGGGGCTGCTCGGCTCGGGCCGCACCGAGCTCGCGCGCGCCATCACGGGCGTCGACGGCCTCAGCTCGGGCGTCATCCGCATCGCCGGCACGGGCACCCACCCGCACGGTCCGCGCC
>JAEYVF010000049.1 GCA_023432005.1 Actinomycetes bacterium | reverse complement strand
GCTGAGCGCCGCGGTCGCCGTGCCCGCGCGTCCCGCCGCGCGCATCGCCTCCGCGACCCCGGGCAGCTCGAACTCGACCACGGCGCGCGTCGCCTCCGGTGTGCGGTCCTCGGGGTGCACGCCCGTGCCGCCCGTCGTGAGCACGAGCGCCGGGCCCTCCTCGACGGCCTTCGCGAGCGCGCCCTCGACGTCCGCATCGCGGGCGACGACCGGCTCGCCCACGCGGTAGCCGCGCTCGCGCAACCAGACCGCGATGGCCGGGCCGGTCGTGTCGGCGCGCGTGCCGTCGGCCGCCGAGGTCGACGCCACGAGCACTGAGGCCCGCCGCTCGGCTCCGGGCTGCGCGATCTGCGCGGCGCCCGCGTCCCGGCGCCAGTGGCCGTGACGTCCGCCGGTCTTCTCGACGAGGCGGATGCCGTCGAGCGTCGCGCCGGGATCCACGGCCTTGACCATGTCGTGCAGGGTGAGACCCGCGACGGCGACGGCGGTGAGCGCTTCCATCTCGACGCCGGTGCGCGCCGTGACGGCGACGGTCGCCTCGATGACGACGTGGTCGTCGCCGAGCTCGAAGTCGACGTTCACGGAGTCGAGCGGGAGCAGGTGGGCGAGCGGGATGAGCTCGCTCGTGCGCTTCGCGGCTCCGATGCCCGCGACGCGGGCGGTGGCGAGCACGTCGGCCTTGGGGAGCCCGTCGCGCCGGAGGAGCGCCACGACCTCCGCGGTCGTGCGGAACACCGCCGCCGCGCGCGCGACGCGGCGCGTGACGGCCTTGGAGCCGACGTCGATCATGCGCGCCCGGCCGTCGGCGTCGAGGTGCGTGAGCTCGCTCATAGCTCCACGCTATCCACGAGCGCCCCCGCGGGGAGGTCGCCGACCTCCGGGGGCAGGTCGACGAGCACGTCGGCGGCCGCCATGGCCGTCACGAGGTGGGACCCGGTGCCGCCGACCACCGCGACCGAGCCGTCGCCGAGCAGGCGTCCCCGCAGGAAGCGCCTCCTGCCCGGGGCGAACCGCACGGCTTCAGCGAGGGGGAGGGCGTGCCGCGCCGCGGGCGGGAGGCTCGCGGCCGCTCGCAGGAGCGGGCTGACGAAGAGGGCGTACGAGACCTGTGCGCTCACGGGGTTGCCGGGGAACGCCACGAGGGGTGTGCCGTCCACGACGGCGTGCGCCTGCGGCCCGCCCGGCTGCATGTCGACCGTGCCGACGACGCCGGAGTGGTCCTCGACCAGGGCGCGCACCGGTTCGAAGTCGCCCATCGAGATCCCGCCGCTCGTCATGACGATCCGGGCTCCCGCGGCGCGCGCCGCCTCGAGCTCGCGCGCGACGGCGGCGGGATCGTCGCCGGCACGGCCGACGTAGACGACCTCGGCCCCGTCGGCCTCGGCTGCCGCGGCGAGCGCGACGCCGTTGGCATCGGGGATGCGCCCGGTGCCGAGGGCGTCGCCCGGTGCGACGAGCTCCCGGCCCGTGCTGATGACGGCCACCCGCACGCGCTCGCGCACCGCGACCGTGGCGAGCCCCGCGGCGGCGATCGCCGCGAGGTGTCGCGCGCGGAGTCGGGTGCCCGCCGGGACGATCACCGTGCCCGCCCGGACGTCGCTGCCCCGCTCGCGTACGAAGTCACCGCGGCGCACCTCGCCCGCGAGGGCGATGCGCTCCCCGGGGAGATGCTCGACATGCTCGACGGGCACCACGGCATCCGCGTCGTCCGGAAGAGGGGCCCCCGTCATGATCTTGACGACGGCGCCGCCCGGCAGCCTGCCCGTCTCGCCGGCCGCGATGATGCCCGTGACGCGCAGCGGCTCGCCGGGGGGAGGCAGCTGGTCGGTGCGCACCGCATAGCCGTCCATCTGGGAGTTGCGGAAGGGAGGGAGGTCGATGGGGCTCGCCACATCGTCGGCGAGCACGCGGTCGCGCGCCTTCGCGAGCGGGACCGCGACGGCGTCCCCGGCGAGCCGCGTCTCGACGAGCTCGGCGATCGTCGCCGCGTACTCCTCGACCCGGATGCGGTCCACGCGGTCAGCCCCGCGCCTCGGTCGGGCTCGGGGCCGGCCCCCACGCCTCGACGCCGCCCCGGAGGTGCGCGACGCGCGTGTACCCGGCGGCCGTCAAGAGCTCGGCGGCACGGCGCGAGCGGACCCCGCGCTGGCAGACCGCGACGAGCCGCCGCTCGCGGGGGACGGAGGCGAGCGCCGACAGGAGGTCGTCGAGCTCGCCCGGCACGGCGTCCGCGAGCAGCGCGACACCCGCGCGTCGGACCTCGCGCACATCGACGAGGAGGGGCGGCTCGGCGGACGCGAGCTCGCGTGCGAGCTCGGTGGCGTCGAGCTCCTCCACGTCGGGGTGCGGCGGCGGCGCCGCGGAGGCGGCACCGGCCGAGGGGTCGCGTGCGAACTCGAGTCGGCGCATCGCGCCGGTGCGGGCGTCGTAGTCGAGCACGACGCCGAGGAGCGGGTCGCCGACTCCCGTGAGGAGCTTGAGCGCCTCGGTCGCCATGAGGCCGCCGATGACGGTGCACACCGTCGGGAGCACCCCGACGGTCTCGCAGCTGTCGGGGGTGTCGACCGCGGTCGGGAAGAGGTCGCGGTAGCGCACGCCGCGCTCGTCCCAGACCACGCCCATCTGGCCTCCGTAGCCGAGGGCCGAGCCCCAGACGAGGGGGATGCCCGCGACGGCCGCGGCCTCGTCGGCGACCGCGAGCGCGGCCGCGCTGTCGGAGGCGTCGATGAGCACGTCGGCTCCCGCGACGATGCGGGGCGCGGAGTCCGCGTCGAAGCGCGTGTGCTCGGCGACGACGTCGACGTGGTCGGTGAGAGCGCGGATGCGATCGGCGGCCGACTCCACCTTCGGGCGGCCGAGGTCGCGGAGGCCGTGGACGGTCTGGCGGTGCAGATTGCTCTCGTCGACCGCGTCGTCGTCGACCACGACGATGGTGCCCGCCCCGGCTGCCGCGATCGCCGGGATCACGACGCTCCCGAGGCCGCCGGCGCCGATGACGACGACCCGTGCCCCCGCGAGCCGGTGCTGACCCTCCGCCCCGAACCCCGCGAGCGCTCGCTGTCGCGCGTACCTCGGGGAGTCGGCGTGCATGCACGCATTGTGCCACCTGTCCTCGGCGCCGGGGATGCGGCTACTCTGACGCCATGATGCGGCGCGGCGGCACCCCGCTCGTGTGCGCCGCGCTCGCGCTCATGCTCGTGGGATGCGCGACGGATGCCGCAGGGCACCGCGAGGAGAGGGGTGCCACGACGGGATCCCTCAGCGGGACCGTCACGGTGCTCGCCGCCGCCTCGCTGACCGAGTCCTTCGACGTGCTCGCGGCCGAGTTCGAGGCGCAGCATCCGGGGGTGGACGTGCGAGTCGCCTACGGCGGCAGCTCGGCGCTCGCCGCCCAGATCGTGGAGGGAGCGGCGGCCGACGTCTTCGCCTCCGCGAACGAGGCGACGATGGCGACGGTCGAGGACGCCGGCCTCGTGGAGGAGCCGCGCGTCTTCGCCACGAACGTGCTGCGGCTCGTCGTGCCGCCCGGCAACCCGGCGGGGGTCACGGGGCTCGCCGACCTCGCGCGCGAGGAGCTGCTCGTGGCCCTGTGCGATCCCGCCGTGCCGTGCGGGGCAGCCGCGGCATCCCTGCTCCGGCTCGCGGGAGTCGCGGCGGCGCCCGACACCCTCGAGCAGGATGTCAAGGCCGTCGCGACGAAGGTCACGCTCGGCGAGGTCGACGCGGGCCTCGTCTACGCCACCGACGCCCGGGCGGCCGGGGACGCGCTGCAGTCGATCCCCGTGCCGGATGCCGACGCGGTCGTCACGCGGTACCTCGTCGGCCGCCTCGCGGACGCGCCCCACCCCGCGGCTGCCGACGCGTGGATGGCGTGGCTCGAGAGCGATCGGGGGAAGGAGGTGCTGCGGGATGCCGGCTTCGGGTCGCCCTGACGGGAGGTCGCGGATGCCGCCCGCGCTCGTCGCGATCGCGGGCGTCGGCTTCGCCGTGCTCGTGCTGCCGCTCGTCGCGCTCGTGGTGCGCGTGCCGTGGGAGCGCCTGCCCTCGCTGCTCGCCTCGCCCGGCGTGCTCGAGGCGCTCTGGCTCTCGCTGACGACGGCCGCGACGACGACCGCCATCAGCCTGCTCATCGGGGTGCCCATGGCGGTCGTCCTCGCGGCCGCCGATGCCTGGCCCGCGGTGCCCCGACGACTCCTGCGCACCGCGGTCACCATCCCGCTCGTGCTCCCCCCGGTCATCGGCGGCATCGCGCTGCTCATGCTCGTCGGACGCCGCGGCGTGCTGGGGCCCGCGCTCGAGGATCTCGGCATCTCGCTGCCCTTCACGACCCCCGCGGTCGTGATCGCGCAGACGTTCGTCGCGCTGCCCTTCCTCGTGTTCGCCGTGGAGGGGGCGCTGCGCTCGATCGACCGGCGATTCGAGGGAGCCGCCGCGACCCTCGGTGCCGGCCGCACCCAGACCTTCTTCGTCATCACGCTGCCCGCCGTGGCCCCGGCGGTCGCGGCCGGCGCCGTGCTGTGCTTCACGCGGGCGCTCGGCGAGTTCGGCGCCACCATCACGTTCGCCGGATCGCTGCCCGGCGTCACGCGCACCCTTCCGATCGCGAGCTACCTCGCGCTGCAGTCCGACCCCGGCGAGGCGCTCGCCCTCGCCGTCATCCTGCTCGCGGTGTCGCTCACGGTGCTGCTCCTGCTCCGCGACCGGTGGCTGCCCGGAGTGGCCCGATGACCGGGGATGGCCCGACCGGGGCCGGCCCGACAGCAGGGCTCGCCGTCGACGTCGCGGTCCGCAGGGAGAGCTTCGACCTCGCCCTCGCGCTGACGGTCGGCGCGCGAGAGACGACAGCGCTCATGGGCCCCAACGGCGCGGGCAAGTCGACGGCGATCTCGGTCATCGCCGGCCTCGCGCGTCCCGCGAGCGGGCGAGTCGCCATCGGAGGGCGCCTCGTCGACGACGCGGCGGCGGGCCTGCATCTCGACCCCGCGAGCAGGCGCGTCGGCGTGGTCTTCTCCGACCTGCGTCTCTTCCCTCGGCTCACCGTGCTCGACAACATCGCGTTCGCGAGCTGGATGCGCACGCGTCGGCGTGGCGCGGCGCGCGCATCCGCCCGCACCTGGGTCGATCGGTTCGACCTCGAGGCCGTGGCCCACCGCCACCCGCACGAGCTCTCCGGTGGTCAGGCGCAGCGCGTCGCCCTCGCGCGCGCCCTCGCTGCGGAACCGGAGGTGCTGCTGCTGGACGAGCCGCTCTCGGCGCTCGACGCCCGCATCCGTCCCCAGGCGCGGCAGGAGCTCGCCGAGCACCTGGCGGGGTTCGAGGGGGCGACGCTCCTCGTCACGCACGACTTCGCCGACGCGCGGGCGGTCGCGGATCGTGCGGTCGTGCTCGAGCACGGCCGCATCACGCAGGAGGGCGGGCTCGAGGATCTCGTCACCTCGCCCGCGACCGACTACGTCGAGCGCCTCGTCGGCGGGGCGTGAGCGAGGCCCCCTCATCGACCCCGACGGCGACGGGCACGCCGCCGCGCCCGTAGGATCGAACCCATGGCCGAATACATCTACTCCATGGTGCGCGCCCGCAAGAAGGTCGGCGAGAAAGTCATCCTCGACGACGTGACGATGGCGTTCCTGCCGGGGGCGAAGATCGGCATGGTCGGCCCGAACGGCGCCGGGAAGTCCACGATCCTCAAGATCATGGCGGGTCTCGACACCCCCTCCAACGGCGAGGCCAAGCTCACGCCGGGGTACTCGGTCGGCATCCTGATGCAGGAGCCGGAGCTCGACGAGTCGAAGACCGTGATCGAGAACATCCAGGACGGCATCGCCATCAAGGGCAAGCTCGACCGCTTCAACGAGATCTCCGCGGCCATGAGCGACCCCGACGCCGACTTCGACGCGCTGCTCGCCGAGATGGGCACCCTGCAGGAGGAGATCGACGCGGCAGACGGATGGGACCTCGACTCCCAGCTCGAGCAGGCGATGGATGCGCTCCGCACCCCGCCGCCGGACGCGCCCGTCAAGAACCTCTCGGGCGGTGAGAAGCGCCGCGTGGCGCTCGCCAAGCTCCTGCTGCAGAAGCCCGACCTCCTGCTCCTCGACGAGCCCACGAACCACCTCGACGCCGAGAGCGTGCTCTGGCTCGAGCAGCACCTGCAGAAGTACCCGGGCGCCGTCATCGCGATCACCCACGACCGGTACTTCCTCGACAACGTCGCGGAGTGGATCGCCGAGGTCGACCGCGGCCACCTCTACCCCTACGAGGGCAACTACTCGACCTATCTCGAGAAGAAGGCCCAGCGCCTCGAGGTGCAGGGCAAGAAGGATGCCAAGCTCGCCAAGCGCCTCGCCGAGGAGCTCGAGTGGGTGCGCTCGAACGCGAAGGGCCGTCAGGCCAAGTCGAAGGCCCGTCTCGCCCGCTACGAGGAGATGGCCGCCGAGGCCGACCGCACGCGGAAGCTCGACTTCGAGGAGATCCAGATCCCGCCGGGGCCGCGCCTCGGGAGCGTCGTCATCGAGGCGAAGAAGCTGCAGAAGGGCTTCGGTGACCGCACCCTCATCGACGGGCTCAGCTTCACACTCCCGCCGAACGGCATCGTCGGCGTCATCGGCCCGAACGGCGTCGGCAAGACCACGCTGTTCAAGACGATCGTCGGCCTCGAGCCGCTCGACGGCGGTGAGCTGAAGATCGGCGAGACGGTCAAGATCAGCTACGTCGACCAGTCGCGCGCCAACATCGACCCGAACAAGTCGCTGTGGGAGGTCGTGTCCGACGGGCTCGACATCATCACGGTCGGCAAGACCGAGATCCCGAGCCGCGCCTACGTGTCGAAGTTCGGCTTCAAGGGCCCCGACCAGCAGAAGAAGGCCGGCGTGCTCTCGGGCGGTGAGCGCAACCGTCTCAACCTCGCGCTGACCCTCAAGGAGGGCGGCAACCTGCTGCTGCTCGACGAGCCGACGAACGACCTCGACGTCGAGACCCTGCAGTCGCTCGAGAACGCGCTGCTCGAGTTCCCCGGCTGCGCCGTCGTCATCACCCACGAC
>JAEYVF010000198.1 GCA_023432005.1 Actinomycetes bacterium | reverse complement strand
CGTCGTGCCCGCGAAGGCGATGCGACGGCGACCGCGCTCGAGCAGGTGGGCGACCTGCAGGCGCGGGCCGTCGGCGAAGTGCAGCTCGTCGGCGACGACGGCCTCGTCGCGGCCCGGGATGATCGTGGCCGCCCCCGACGCGCGGACGGCGTCGTACTGCTCGTCGGGGATGGGCGCGAGCGCGAACACGACGTCGGGCGCGAGGCTCTCCCACAGCGGCACGGCCTGGCCACCCGGATGCGGTGTCATCGTCACGAGCGAGTAGCCCGCCCGGTCGAGCACGAGCGCCGCCTCGTCGAGGTGCGTGCGCATGCTGTACTCCATGGGCCAGTCGGGCAGGAGCGCGAGCACGATGTGGCTGCGCCCGCTCGCGAGCGCCCGGGCCGCCGTGTGGGGGCGGTAGCCGAGGCGCTTCGCCTCCGCGAGCACGCGCTCGCGCGTCGCCTCCGAGATCGTCTGGCCGGGGGTGTCGTTGAGCACGAAGCCCACGGTCGCGCGCGAGAGGCCCAGCGACCGTGCCACGTCCGCGGCCGTCACACGCTTTCCCACGCTCGTCACCCTACCGACGACAGGCGGCGCCCCCCGCTCGGATGAGCGCTTGCCGCCCCCATCGGGCGGTGCCATACTGCGACTCAATCGGACCACCCATCCGAGCCCCCAACCCCCACGCAGCGGATGTCCCCCGCCCTGAGCAACCCGACGAGACCCTCGACGTCACGACGCCGACGGGTGATCAGCAGCGCCACCTCGGTGGTCGTCGCGCTCGCGCTCGTCACGGGTGCCGGGACGCCCGCGTGGGCCGCCGCCCCCGATCCCGCGACCCTCGTCTCGCCCGCGAACAACGCGACGGCGACCGTCCCCGCGCCCGTGCTGCAGGTGCGCGCGACGGATGCCGACGGCGATGCGCTGCAGGTGCGGTTCGAGGGGCGGCGCCTGGGGGCGACCGTGCCGTCGACGCCCGGCGCGCCGTTCACGATCGTCGCGATCCCCGACACCCAGAACTACACCTACCTGAATCGCCAGGGCACGATGACGCAGCAGACGCGGTGGATCGTCGACTCGCGCTCCGCGCTCTCCACGGCGATCGCCGTGCAGCTCGGCGACCTCGTGAGCGAGGAGGAGAACCTCACGCAGTGGGGCCACACCTCGGCCGCGTTCCGGGTGCTCGACGATGCGCACGTGCCGTACACGGTCACGCCCGGCAACCACGACTTCGACAACGCGACCGGCTCGATCCTCCCGTTCCACGACTACTTCCCGCCGAGCCGGTTCATCGACGCGGGCTGGACCCCGAGCTCCGCCCGCTACGGCGGCTACCTCGGGCAGGATCAGTTCGGCGACGACCCGATCGACCGCGGCGACTTCGACAGCTACGCGCTCTTCACGGCGGGCGGCGCCGACTTCCTCGTGCTGAGCCTCGAGTGGGAGGCGCCGCAGTACGCACTCGACTGGGCCGATCGCGTGCTCGACGCGCACCCCGATCGCACGGTCATCATGACGACCCACAGCTTCGTGAACATCGACGGCACGCGCCGCACGACGGCCGAGCGCCCGGGCGGCACCCCGATCTCGCGCATCTGGAGCGACTTCGTGGCGACGCACTGCCAGATCAAGCTCGTGCTGAGCGGCCACGAGCACAACGGCGACGCGGGTGAGGCGCGCCGCTCCGACCTCAACTCGTGCGGGCAGCCCGTGCAGCAGATCCTCTCCGACTACCAGGACCGCGCGAACGGCGGCGACGGATGGCTGCGGTACTACACCTTCGACCCCGCGGCAGGCACCATGACGGCCGCCACCTACTCGCCCAAGCTCGACCGCTACGAGACGGATGCCGACTCCGCGTTCACCGTGCCCATGCCGATCGGCACGCAGGTGCCCGCGCCCTTCCAGCCGATCGCGACCGTCGCGGCGGCCTCCGGGACCGTCGCGCAGGCGAGCTGGTCGGGCCTCGAGCCCGACACCGTCTACGAGTGGCGCGCGGTGGTCTCCGACGGCGCGGCCTCCTCCACCTCGGCGACGTGGACCGTGCGCACACCGCCCATGCTGCAGACGATCGACGACACCTTCACCCGCACGCTCGGATCCGGGTGGGGTCGCACCGACACGGGGCAGGACTGGACGCTCTCGAGCTCGGCGGCGGCGTACTCCGTCGACGGATCCCGTGGACGCGTCGCGGTGCCCGCGGGCTCCGGGCGTGCTGCGCGGCTCGCGAGCACGACGTACGGCGACGTCCGCATCGCATCCGAGGTGCAGGTCACGCCGACACCGAGCGGATCGGGTGTCTACGTCTCGTACATGAGCCGCCTCACCGCGTCGAGCAGCTACCGCGCCAAGCTGCAGTTCTCGCCGAACGGCACCATCACGCTCCTCCTCACGCGCGTCGTGGGCGGCACCGAGACGAACCTCGCGTGGCAGCGCGTCCCCGGCACCTTCACGCCGGGGCAGACCGTGCGCGTCGCGTTCGAGACGGCGGGCTCGTCGCCGACGACCCTCCGCACGAAGGCCTGGCCCGCGGCGTCACCCGAGCCGAGCGCGTGGCTCGTGACGGCGACGGACGCCACGAGCGCGCTCCAGGCGCCCGCCGCGGTGGGCATCGATCTCTACCAGTCCGGTAGCGCGACCTCGACCGCGACCGTCGCATTCGACCGCTTCACGGCGACGCCCCTCGGGGTCGTGGAACCCCCGCCCCCGCCGCCGAACACACCGCCGACCGCCGTCATCGGCGCACCGACGATCTCCGACCGCGCCGTCTCGGTCTCGGGCGCGGCCTCGAGCGACCCCGACGGCACGATCGCGTCGTACGCGTGGACCTTCGGCGACGGCGCCACGGCGACCGGGCCCACCGCGAGCCACAGCTACGCCGCCGACGGCTCGTACACCATCGGCCTCGTCGTGACCGACGACGACGGCGCCACCGCATCCGCGACCCGCACCGTCACGCTCACCGCACCTCCGCCCCCGCCACCTCCGCCGCCGCCTCCCCCGCCGCCTCCCCCGGCCCCCGGGGTGCTCGCGAGCGACGACTTCGGGCGCGCCGTCTCGAACGGATGGGGCACCGCCGATACCGGAGGCGCGTGGACGTACAAGTCGTCGGCGTCGCGCTACGCGGTCGCCGACGGCGTCGGCCGGCATGTGCTCACGACGCCGGGCACCAACGCCGACACCATGCTCGCCGGCCCGAAGGGCGTGGCGACGGAGTTGCGGGCCTCGCTCGCCTTCAGCCGCACCGCGGCGAGCGGCACGCTGTACGCCTCGCTCATCCCCCGGTCGGTCTCGACGGGCAACGACTACCGCCTGCGCATCGCGGTCTCGAGCGCGGGGCATCCGCAGCTCATCCTCGTGCGCACGCTGGGCGGAGCCGAGACGAACCTCGCGTGGACGACGCTCGCGAACGTCACGGTCCAGGTGGGCCAGGGCTATGCGGTCGCCGTGCGCGCCGTGCCGAACGGCGCCGGGGGCACGGCCCTCGCGGCGAAGCTGTGGGTGCGCGGGACCGCCGAGCCCGCGGCATGGCAGCTCACCGCGAGCGATGCGAGTGCGGCGCTGCAGGCATCCGGATCCGCGGCTCTCAACAGCTACGCATCAGGCAGCGCGACGGCGGCGATCACGACCTCGTGGGACGAGGTGCGCTTCACCGCCGTCACGCCCTGACGCGCAGCCGGCCCCTGCACCGGCTGCGTGCACGTCCCATCCGTCAGCCGCGGCCGGAGCGGCGCTTGTTGTAGACGTCGAACGCGACGGCGAGCAGCAGCACGAGGCCCTTGACGGCCTGCTGCCACTCGATGCCGATCCCCATGATCGACATGCCGTTGTTGAGCACGCCGATGATGAGACCGCCGATGATGGCGCCGCCGATCGTGCCGACGCCTCCCTGAACAGCCGCGCCGCCGATGAAGGCCGCCGAGATAGCCTCGAGCTCGAAGCCGTCACCCGCCTTGGGGCCCGCGAGGTTGAGGCGCGCGGTGAAGATGAGGCCCGCGAGAGCCGCGAGCACGCCCATGTTGACGAAGAGCCAGAAGTCGACCCGACGCGTCTTGATGCCCGAGAGCTCGGCCGCGTGGCGGTTGCCGCCGATCGCGTAGATGTGGCGGCCGAACACCGTGCGGTTCATGACGATGCCGTAGATGAGCACGAGCGCCGCGAGCACGATGAGGGTCACCGGGATGCCCTTGTACGACGCGAGGGCGTAGGCGAAGAACGCGATCGCCGCCGAGACGAGCACGAGCTTCGCCACGAACCACGCGGCGGGCTCGACCTCCTGGCCGTACTTGATGCGGCCGCGGCGCGTGCGCACCTGCTGGATGGCGATGAGCACGATCGCGAGGCCGCCGATGGCGAGCGTGAGCGGGTCGATCTCGAAGTCGCCGAACACGTTCGTGAGGAAGCCGTTGCCGAGGGCGCGGTACTCGGTCGGGAACGAGCCGATGTTCTGGTTGCCGAGCACCACGAGGGCGAGGCCTCGGAAGATGAGCATGCCCGCCAATGTCACGATGAAGGCCGGGATGCCGACGAAGGCCACCCAGAAGCCCTGCCACGCTCCCACGAGGGCGCCGATGGCGAGCGAGAGCACGATCGAGAGCCACCAGGGCAGGCCCCAGTGCACGGCGAAGACACCCGAGCACGCGCCCACGAAGGCGGCGACCGATCCGACCGAGAGGTCGATGTGCCCCGCGACGATCACCATCACCATGCCGATCGCGAGCACGAGGATGTACCCGTTCTGCACGATCAGGTTCGAGATGTTCTGCGGGCGCAGCAGGATGCCGTTCGTCGTGAACGAGAACAGCACGACGACCGCGATGAGCGCGATGAAGATGCCGTTCTTGCCGAGGTCCGCGAGCACGTGGCTGAGCCACGAGGTGAACTTGTTCTCGACCGGGTTGATGTTCCCGCCGACCGCCTGCGACTCCGTCGGGGTCGGGGTCTGAGCATTGGACATGGGTGCGGTTCCTTCTCTTCGCCCGCGGGTCAGCGGGGACGTTCCTGGGTCATGAGGGTCAGGACGGCCTCGGGGGTGGCCTCCTCGATGGGCAGCTCGCCCGTGATCCGTCCCTCGGAGAGGGCGTAGA
>JAEYVF010000178.1 GCA_023432005.1 Actinomycetes bacterium | reverse complement strand
ACCGTAGCGGGCGGCGGCGACACCGCATCCGCTCCCCGCGCGCGGCGTCGGGCGCCGCCCGGCGCGCCGCCGTTCCGCCCTCGGTGAACGCCCCCGGATGCGGCCCGCGGCATCCTCTACGCTCGTCACGTGGACATTCGCATCGGTATCGCCAACACCGCCCGCGAGCTCTCCTTCGAGAGCGCGCAGACCCCCGCCGAGGTCGAGAAGGTCGTCGCCGACGCCCTCGGCTCGGACGCGAAGTTCCTGAGCCTCACCGATGACAAGGGCAAGGTCTACGTCGTGCCGACGGCCGCGCTCGCCTACATCGAGATCGGCGGCGGCGAGAGCCGACGCGTCGGCTTCGTCGCCTGACGCGCGCCTGACCTAGGATCGCGGCGTGGAGATCGTCTTCGTCACCGTCATCGGCGCCGGCCTCGGGGGCGTCATCCGCTATCTGCTGCCCGGCCGCCGCACCTACGGCATCGCCCTGCTGCCCGCGGTCGGCGCGGCGGCGACAGCCGCCGTATGGGCGATCCTCGTGTGGTTCGGCTGGCCGTTCGACGGCGGCTGGATCTGGGTCGCCGCCCTCGCAGCGGGGATCCTCGCGAGCGGCGCGGTCGGCATCCTGCTCCCCCGCGCGCGCGACGCCGCCGACGCCCGCGCCCTGAGCGAGCTCAGCGGCGGCCGCCTGTAGACAGCGGACCGGCGGTCGTGGCCGCTACGCGGTCAGGCCGAGCTTGTCCATGCGGCGCGTGTGCGCCGCGATGAGCTCCGTGAAGACCGGGTCGACCTTCTCGTCGACAGTCGCCGAGGGGTGCTGCTCGATCGCGAGGCGCGCCACGAGCATCGTGTCGCCGACGAGCCGACGCCCCCACATGGCCAGTCGCGACGCGAGTCGCGGGTTCTCCTCGATCGCGATCCGCAGCTCCTCCACGAGCACCTCCTCACCCAGCCGGCTCTGCAGCAGCGCCGCCGCGCGGTCGTCGAGGTCGTCGGGGAGCCCGGATGCGAGCCCCGCGAAGAAGTCGAGCAGGAAGCCGTTCGTGAGGTAGCAGGTGACGAGGATCTCGTACCAGTCAACACCCTTCGTGCGGCGCTGGTAGTCGTCGAGCGGCAGGCGGAACGGCTCCATCTCCGCCGCCGCGTCAGCACCCAGGCGGTCGAGCTCGTCGACCAGCCCCTGGTGCATGCGCAGCATCTCGGCGGCCGCGCGCGCGAGGCGCGACTTCGCATCCGAGGTCGGCGCGGTCGTCACGGCCCGCCCCAGGTTCTCGAACAGGACGATCGTCAGGTACGCGGTCTGGCCGAGGAAGCGCGCCGGCGCCGGCGCGAGATCGCGCAGCTCGACGCGTGCGACGGCGACGGCCTCCGAGCGCGGGGCGATGCGAAGCGTCCCCGGGCGCGGACGCGAGCGACGACGGAACCAGGCCACCGGTTCAGTGTAGGAGGTCGCGCCGTCCGGGGCGTCCGGCGTGTCGGCCCGGTAGACTGGCCTCCTCCTCTATCCAGACAGGTATTCCTTGACTTTCCGCGATCTCAACATCGACCAGGACATGGTCGACGCACTGGCCGCCAAGGGCATCATCGAGCCCTTCCCCATCCAGACGCAGACCATCCCTCTCGGCCTCGCCAAACAGGACATCATCGGCCAGGCCAAGACCGGCACCGGCAAGACGTTCGGCTTCGGCCTCCCCGTCATCCAGGCCCTCGGCGAGAACCCCGGGCCCGGCGTGAGGGCCCTCATCGTCG
Source organism: Actinomycetes bacterium (assembly GCA_023432005.1). GTDB lineage: Bacteria > Actinomycetota > Actinomycetes > Actinomycetales > Microbacteriaceae > Homoserinibacter. Next base: position 13,400 of record JAEYVF010000178.1, on the reverse strand, counting down.
TCCCCACGCGCGAGCTGTGCGTGCAGGTCGCCGAGGATCTCGAGCTCGCCGCCTCCAACCGGCCCACGCAGGTCGTCGCCATCTACGGCGGCAAGGCCTACGAGGGCCAGGTCGAGGCGCTCAAGGCGGGCGCGCAGATCGTCGTCGGGACGCCCGGCCGCCTGCTCGACCTCGCGAGCCAGCGCCTGCTCTCCCTCAAGGAGGTGCAGGTCATGGTGCTCGACGAGGCCGACAAGATGCTCGACCTGGGGTTCCTCCCGGATGTCGAGAAGCTCTTCGCGCAGACCCCGCCGACGCGCCACACCATGCTCTTCTCGGCCACGATGCCCGGCCCGGTGGTCGCCCTCGCGCGCCGCTTCATGAACCGGCCCATCCACATCCGCGCGACCGACCCCGACGAGGGGCTCACGCAGGCCAACATCAAGCACGTGGTCTACCGGGCGCACTCGCTCGACAAGGACGAGGTCATCTCGCGCATCCTCCAGGCGGAGGGGCGCGGCAAGACCGTCATCTTCACGCGCACGAAGCGCGCGGCGCAGAAGCTCGTGGAGGAGCTGAACGACCGCGGGTTCAACGCGGGCGCCGTGCACGGCGACATGAGCCAGGATGCGCGCGAGAGATCGATGGCCGCGTTCAAGGCCGGCAAGAAGGACATCCTCATCGCGACGGATGTTGCCGCGCGCGGTATCGACGTCAACGACGTCACCCACGTCATCAACCACACCGTGCCCGACGACCCCGACACCTATCTGCACCGCGCGGGCCGCACGGGTCGCGCCGGCAAGACGGGCATCGCCGTGACGTTCGTCGACTGGGACGACCTGCACAAGTGGGCTCTCATCAACCGCGGCCTCGACATGGGCGTCCCGGAGCCGGTCGAGACCTACTCGTCGTCGCCGCACCTGTTCACCGACCTCGACATCCCGGAGGGCACGAAGGGCCGCCTGAAGCCCGCCGCCCCCGCAGCGGCGCGTGCGCCGCGCGAGAGCTCGGGGTCGGGCTCCTCGTCGGGTGGCGGTGCGAGCCGCTCGCGTCGGCGCACGCGCGGCGGGTCGAGCGGATCGGGTGCGGGCTCCGAGGGCTCGACGCGCCCCGAGGGCGCGGGCACGCACGACGGCAAGGGCCACGAGCACCACGACGGGAACGCCGCCCCGGCGAAGCGCCGTCGCCGTCGCCGCAGCGGCGGCGCGGGCTCCGGTGCGCCCACCCCGCCGCCCGCGGGCTGAGCTCCGGGCGGAGAAGTGCACACGCGGCGGGAGTAATCACTCCCGCCGCATGGTCGTTTCAGCGCCCGGTGGTGCGGTTGCTCCCGCCGGTGGTGCGGTTGCTCCCGCCGAACGGATGACAACGGCAGCGAGGCGGATCAGGATCGGGGCGCGGGGTCGGTGCGGAACGGGCGGTAGCCGGTGGCTCGCGCCACGATCGCGGCGTACACCGCGGGATCGGTCGTGTTCTCGCCCAGGTGATTGGGCTTGCCGGTGCCGTGGTAGTCGCTCGACCCCGTCGTGACGAGCCCGTGGCGCGCCGCGACCTCGGCCCAGTGGGCCCGCGAGGCCGGCGGGTTGTCGCGGTGGGCGAGCTCGAGGCCGAAGAGCCCCGCCGCGGCGAGCTCCCGCATCCGGGGCTCCGTGAGCACGCGCTCGGGTCCGCGCGCGCCCGGGTGGGCGATGACGGCGACGCCGCCCGCGCGCGTGATGAGCCTGACGCCCTCGAGAGGCGGCGGCGCTTCGTGGGGGCGGTAGTAGCCGCCCCGCCAGTGCAGGATCGTGCCGAACGCCGACGAGCGGTCCGGCACGTGGCCCCGCGCGACGAGCGCGTCGGCGATGTGCGGGCGGCCGATGGTGGCGCCGGGGGTCGCCTGCGCGAGCACGTCATCCCACTCGAGCGCGTAGTCGCGCGAGATGCGCTTCACCATCGACTCGGCGCGGTGCAGCCGCTCCGAGCGGATGGCGGCGGTCGCCTCGACGAGATCGGGGTCGTCGGGATCGACGAGGTAGCCGAGGATGTGCACGCTCGCGTAGTCGAGCTGCGTCGAGAGCTCGATCCCGGGCACGAGCTCGAGTCCCGTGCCGTCGGCCGCGACGATCGCCTGGTCCCAGCCCGCCGTCGAGTCGTGGTCGGTGATCGCGAGCACCCCGAGGCCCGCGGCGACCCCCGCGGCCACGAGTTCGGCGGGCGTCTCCGTGCCGTCGGACACGCTCGAGTGCGTGTGCAGGTCGATCGGTCCGGGCATCACCTCATGCTAGGCCGCGGCGCCCCACGCCGCTGCCCGACGACGGGCGGCGGATGCGGCGGCGCGGGCGTCCGCGGCTCACCACGGACTTCCAGCCCCCTCCCGCACCGTGCGCTTAAGCTCGATCCGATGGTCCGACGCATTCTCGCCGCCGCGATCACCCTCGCCCTCGCCGCCCTGCTGCTCGTCGCCTGCTGGCCCCAGCTGCTCGGTCTCGAGCAGACGATGGGGGTCGTGCAGCTCGTCGCCGTGCGCGGCATCGCGACGCTCGTCGCCATCCTGCTCGCCGTGCTCCTGACGCTCATCGCCCTGCTGTCGGGCGCCGGCCGCCGCTTCTTCGCGGGGCTCGCCGTGCTGCTGCTCGCCTTCTCGGTGCTGTCGGCGGGCGTGCTGTCGATCCGCGGCTTCGCGGGCGGCGCCTTCCAGACCCTCGCCGACGGGGACCTCGTGGTGCTCTCGTGGAACACGCTCGGAGATGCTCCGGGCGCCCAGCGCATCGCCGACCTCGCGCTCGACCAGGAGGCGGACGTCGTGGCGCTCCCCGAGACGAGCCGCGAGGCGGGCGAATCCGTGCAGGCGCTGCTCACCGCGGGCGGACGGCCCATGCAGCTGCTCGAGCTGCAGTACGACACGGTGTCGAAGGCGCGCTCGACGATGCTGCTCGTGAGCACCGCGCTCGGCGAGTACCGCGTCGACGAGGAGGCCGGGTCCACCCCGACGCTCCCCAGCGTCGTCGCCGTGCCCGTCGACGGCTCCGGCCCGACGATCGTCGCCGCGCATCCGGTGGCGCCCGTGCCGGGCGAGATGGGCAACTGGCGCGAGGGTCTCGCGTGGCTCGCCGAGCGCTGCGCCGACCGCGACGCCGACGTCGTCGTCGCGGGCGACCTCAACTCGACGCTCGACCACTGGTCGCGCTTCGGCTCGGATGTCGGCCTCGCCGGATGCCGCGACGCCGCGCGCGCCGCGGGCGCCGCCGCGCTCGGCACCTGGCCGACACGGATGCCCGCCGTGCTCGGCTCCCCCATCGACCACGTGCTCGCGACGGATGCGTGGGAGGTCGTCGGGTTCCGCGTCATCGACGCCGAGGACGGCGCGGGCTCGGACCACCGGCCCATTGTCGCTCAGCTGCGCCCCGCGTCCTGAGGCCGCCCACCGCATCCGCAGCCCGCGCTCGGCTCGCGGTGGGAGGATGGGGGCATGGCTGACAGCACCCCCGTCGACACCGTCGCGGCCTCCACCACCCCGGCGACCGCCAACCGCTCCACGACGCCCACCTCGAACGTGTTCCGCGACTTCATCTCCACCGGATGGGCCGAGCACCCCGAGGTGACCCCCTCGCCCCGCGCGCAGGCCGCCTTCGCCGCCGCGCGCCGCCTGCGCCTCGCGGCCAAGTTCCCGGGCGCGACCCTCGTCATCCCCGCGGGACCGGCGAAGGTGCGCTCGAACGACACCGACTACCCCTACCGCGCGCACTCCGCGTTCTCGCACCTCACGGGCTGGGCGAGCGACACCGTCCCGGGCGCCGTGCTCGTGATCGGCCCGGGCGACGACGCCCCCGCCGCCCTCTACTTCACCCCCACCGCGGGCCGTGACACCGAGGAGTTCTACGCCAACGCCGCCATCGGCGAGTTCTGGACGGGCCCGCGCCCCTCCCTCGCGCACGTCGCGGCCGACCTCGCCCTCGAGACGCGCCCGCTCGCCGAGCTCGCGGCCGAGGGCGACGAGATCATCGTGCTGCGCGGCGTCGATGAGGCCGCCGACGATCTCGCGCCCGCCGGCACCGCCGACGCCGACCTCGTGCGCGCCCTGAGCGAGCTGCGCCTCGTGAAGGACGAGTACGAGGTCGCCGAGATGCGCGCCGCGGTCGACGCCACGCGCCGGGGCTTCGACGACGTCATCGCCGACTTCCCGCAGATCATCGCCCATCCGCGCGGCGAGCGCCTCGTCGAGGGCACGTTCAACCGCCGTGCCCGCGCCGACGGCAACACCGTGGGCTACGACACGATCGCCGCCTCCGGCCCCCACGCGTGCATCCTGCACTGGACCCGCAACGACGGCCCCGTCGCCCCCGGCGACCTGCTGCTCATCGACGCGGGCGTCGAGCTCGACTCGCTCTACACGGCCGACATCACCCGCACCCTGCCCGTCTCCGGCACCTTCACCGAGGTGCAGCGGCGCGTGTACGAGGCCGTGCGGGAGGCGGCGGATGCGGCGTTCCAGATCGTGCGCCCCGGCATCCGCTTCCGCGAGATCCACGCGGAGGCCATGAAGGTCATCGCCGCGAAGACCGCCGAGTGGGGCTTCCTGCCGGTGAGCGCCGCGGAGTCGCTCGACCCGGATGCGCAGTACCACCGCCGCTACATGGTGCACGGCACGAGCCACCACCTCGGCATCGACGTGCACGACTGCGCGCAGGCCCGTCGCGAGCTCTACCTCGACGGCGTGCTCGAGCCGGGAATGGTGTTCACGATCGAGCCGGGCCTGTACTTCCAGCCCGACGACCTCACGGTGCCCGAGGAGTACCGCGGCATCGGCGTGCGCATCGAGGACGACATCCTCGTGACGGCCGACGGAGCCGAGAACCTCTCGGCGGCGATCCCGCGCACGGCCGACGAGGTCGAGGCGTGGATCGCGTCGCTGCGCTCGTAACGCTCCCGCCCCCTCCACGGGTCGCTTCGCGGGTGTGCGGATTCGAATCCGCACACCCACTCCGCTCGCGTCCTGCGTTGGAAGCGGTTGCAATCGGCGCAACGAGGCGGGTAGCGTCGCGGCGTGCGCCGTCGCCTGAACCGCCCCGCGATCATCGGGATCGCGGCGGCGGCCGTGCTTGCGCTCGGAGCGGGGGTCGGCATCCCGCTCGCGATCGCGGCGCGTGAGCAGCCGCGCGGCGCGTACACGGATGCGGATGCCGCGCTCGTGCGGGAACCCGCGCTCCCAGCGGGCGCCGGGCAGTCGTTCTACTTCGTGATGACCGACCGGTTCGCTAACGGCGACCCGACGAACGACACGGGCGGGCTCGCGGGCGACCGCTACGCGACGGGGTTCGACCCGACCGACACGGGCTTCTACCAGGGCGGGGATCTCGCGGGCCTCCTCGAGCGGCTCGACTACATCGAAGGGCTCGGGGTGAGCGCGATCTGGCTCACGCCGAGCTTCGCCAACAAGCCCGTGCAGGGTGTCGGCGCGAACCGCTCGGCGGGCTATCACGGCTACTGGGTCACCGACTTCACCCGCATCGACCCGCACCTCGGCACGAACGAAGAGCTCGAGCGGCTCATCGACGAGCTGCACGCGCGCGGCATGCGGCTCTACTTCGACATCATCACGAACCACACGGCCGACGTGATCTCCTACGGTCCGTCGGGCCACAGCTACATCGCGACGGCCGCGAAGCCCTACCTCGATGCGGAGGGGAACGAGGTCGACCTCGCCTCCGTCGCGGGCACCGACGACTTCCCCGAGCTCGATGCCGAGACGAGCTTCCCGTACGCGCCGCTCGTCGACCCCGCCGAGGCCGACATCAAGGTGCCCGCCTGGCTCAACGACGTGACGCTGTACCACAACCGCGGCGACACGACGTGGGCCGGCGAGTCCGTCACGCTCGGCGACTTCGCGGGCCTCGACGACCTCATGACGGAGGACCCGCGCGTCGTCGACGGCTTCATCGACGTCTACAGCGACTGGATGGACCTCGGCGTCGACGGCTTCCGGATCGACACCGTCAAGCACGTCAACGAGGAGTTCTGGGCTGCGTTCACGGAGGGGCTCGACGCCCACGCGGCCGAGATCGGCAAGGACGACTTCTTCGTGTTCGGCGAGGTCTTCGACGCCGATCCGAACCTGCTCGCGCCGTACGTGCGCGACCGGGGCTTCCACGCCGTGCTCGACTTCGCGTTCCAATCCGCCGCGCTCGACTTCGTCAACGGCGCGGGGTCCGCCCATCTCGCCGAGGTGTTCGCGGGCGACGCGGGCTACACGACCGCCGACGGCGACGCGCGCGCTCTCCCGACCTTCCTCGGCAACCACGACATGGGTCGCATCGGCTACCTCGTGCGCGACCAGGACGCCCTCGCCCGCGACGAACTCGCCCACGAGCTGCTCTTCCTCGCCCGCGGGCAGCCCGTCGTCTACGCGGGCGACGAGCAGGGCTTCGTCGGCGCGGGCGACGGCGCCGACCGCCACGCGCGCCAGAGCCTCTTCGCGACCGCGACCCCCGAGTACGCCGACCAGCCGCTCATCACGGGCGAGATCGCGGGCGCCGTCGACCGCTACGACCCCGACGCGCCCCTCTACCGGCTCATCGCCGAGCTCGCCGAGCTGCGGAAGTCGCATCCGGCCCTCGCGACGGGCGCGCAGCTCGAGCGCCTCGCCGACGGCTCGAGCTACGCGTTCTCGCGGGTCGACCACGATGAGCGCGTCGAGCACCTCGTCGTGCTCAACGCCGGCGGACGCGAGGTGACGATCGACGTGCCGACGCTCACCCCCGGCGCCGCGTTCTCGGTGCTCTACGGCGAGACGGATGCGACCACGGCCGACGCGGACGGCGTCGCCTCCGTCGCGGTGCCGCCGCTCTCGGCCGTCGTGCTCGTCGCCGACCGCCAGGTGGGGGCCCCGGATGCCGCGGTCGCGCCCGTCTTCACCTCGCCGGAGTCGGGTGAGATCGACGGCATCGTGCACGTCGACGTCGACACGGGTGCCCTGTGGAGCGAGACGAGCTTCTCGTGGCGCGAGGTGGGCTCGGACGAGTGGCGCGGGCTCGGCACCGCGACGGGCCCGGGCGCCCGGGTCGTGCACGACGTGCGCCCGCTCGCCGACGGCACGCGCATCGAGTACCGCGCCGTCACGATCGACGCGCACGACCGACGCACCGCGGCCTCCGTCGTCGTGACGACCGGCTGACCCAGGTGGTCGAGGAGCGCCCGCGCAGCGGACGCGTCTCGAGACCTCCGCGATCGGCTAGCCCCTCCGCATCCGCTCGCGCGCCTCGCGCATCCGTTCGCGTTCGCGCTTGCGGGCCTCGCGCAGCTGCTTCTCGGCCTCGCGTCGCGCCTTCACGGCCTCCTTGACCTTGGGGTCGCGCGCGATCTGCTCCTCCTCGGGGTCGCCGAGGGGCGTCGCGGGCCGTGCGGAGGGCTCGGTCGCGAGGTAGCTCTCGATGCCGTCGAGCACGCGCTCGAGGCCGAACGCGAAGGGGTCGTCGGGACCGGGCCCGAACACGCCGGCCTGCAGCGCGCGGTGCACCTCGGGGAACTGCTCGGGCGTGATGAAGGTCGCGATGACGTCGCTCGCCTGGCGGTCGAGATCCTCGGGTCGCACGGATGCGGCGGCGGCCGCCGCGAGGTACCCGCGCTCGACGACGCCCTGCCAGCGCACCTGCGCCATGACGGCGAGCACGATCGACACCTTGGCCTCGTAGTCGGCGGGCGCCTCCGCGAGCGTCTCGAGCGCCGCGTCGAGCCACGCGAGGTTGTTGGGCGTCTGGGGGGTGCCCTCGATCGCGAGGTCGAGCAGCCACGGATGCTCGCGGTAGGTCGAGAGGGTCGCGGCGGCCCATTCGCGCATCCCGTCGCGCCAGCCCTCGGCCTCTCGCACGCTCTCGGGCGGCACGCCGATGCCGCGCTCCTGCATGAGCACGAGCAGGTCGTCCTTGCTCGTGACGTAGCGGTAGAGCGACATCGGCGTGTACCCGAGCTCTGACGCGACGGCCGCCATCGAGACCGCTCCGAGACCTCCCCGGTCGGCGAGCTCGACGGCGACGTCGACGATGCGCTCGATCGAGAGCTCGCGCTTGGGGCCGCGCTGCGGATGCGCCGCGACGCCCCACGCGAGGGCGACGGCCCGCGGGAGCTCCGGCTCGGTCGGGGTGTCGGTCATCGGCCTCATCGTATTCGGGGTTGACGTGCAGGGCACTAACTGTGTATCTGTTAAACAGTTCGCATATGGCGTAAACAGTTTACGTCATCCACACCCCAGGAAGGACGCGCGATGGACGCCATCACCGTTCGCGGCATCCGCAAGAGCTTCGGCGGCACCGAGGTGCTCCGCGGCATCGACCTCGACGTCTCAGCCGGCACCGTCTTCGCCCTGCTTGGTCCCAACGGGGCCGGCAAGACCACCCTGCTCGGCATCCTCAGCACGCTCGTCGCCGCCGACGCCGGCACCGCACTGGTCGCGGGACACGACGTCGCACGCGAGCCCGAGCAGGTCAAGCGCCGCATCAGCGTCACCGGCCAGGCCGCAGCGGTCGACCAGGTGCTCACCGGGCGCGAGAACCTGCGCATGATGGGTCGACTGTCGGGTCTCGGTCGGGCCGACGCGGCACGCCGGGCCGACGAGCTGCTCCACCGCTTCGGCCTCGTCGAGGCGGCCGGCAAGCGGGTCGGCACCTACTCGGGCGGCATGCGCCGGCGCCTCGACCTCGCCATCAGCCTCATCCTCGCGCCGCCCGTCGTGTTCCTCGACGAGCCGACGACGGGCCTCGACACCCGCAGCCGCCAGGCGCTGTGGGACGAGATCCGCACCCTGACCGCGAACGGCACGACCGTGCTGCTCACGACGCAGTACCTCGAGGAGGCCGACCAGCTCGCCGATCGCATCGCCGTCATCGAGCACGGCGTCGTCGTGGCCGAGGGCACCGCCGATGAGCTCAAGGCGCGCGTCGGCGGCGAGGTGATCACCGTGAGCGACGCCGCGGGCGCCGTGCTCGCCGAGCTCCCCACCGACGGCACCGTCGCGGGACTGCGCCGCGCGCTCGCCGGACTCGGGAACGCGGATGCCGCATCCGTCTCCCTGCGCTCCCCCAGCCTCGACGACGTCTTCCTCGCCGTCACGGGATCCCCCGCCACCCGCGAGCCCGAGCTCGCCCTCACGAAGGACTGACCGCCATGACCACCCTCACCGCACCCGGACGCGCGCCCGCGCCGGCGCCCGCCGCGCCGCCGCGAGCGGCATCCGTCTTCGCGACCTTCGTCGGCCGCAGCATGCTGCACACGCTGCGCACCCCCGACGCGCTCGTCATGGCGATCGCGCTGCCCACCATGCTCATGGTGCTCTTCACGCAGGTGTTCGGCGGCGCGATCGCCCCCGGCGGCGGCTATGTCGACTACGTCGTGCCGGGCATCGTCCTGCTGTGCGCGGGGTTCGGGGCCGCCTCGGTCGCCGTCGACGTGGCGACCGACATGACGACGGGCGTCATCGACCGCTTCCGCACCATGCCGATGCGCGCCGAGACGGTCATCACGGGGCACGTCGTCGCGAGCCTCGTGCGCAACCTCGTCGCCACCGCGATCGTCATCGGCGTGGCCCTGCTGCTGGGGTTCCGACCGAGCGCCGGACCGATGGAGTGGATCGGGATGTGCGCGCTCGTCGCCCTCTACATCCTCGCGATCACCTGGGTCTTCGCGGCGATCGGGCTCGCGGCGTCGAGCCCGGAGGCGGCGAACGGGTACGGCTTCTTCCTCATGTTCCTGCCGTATGTGTCGAGCGCCTTCGTTCCCGTCGACACGATGCCCGAGTGGCTGCGCTGGATCGCCGACAACCAGCCCCTCACCCCCATCATCGAGACCATCCGCGGTCTCCTGCTCGGCACCGACATCGGAACGAGCGGATGGTGGGCTCTCGGCTGGTGCGTCGCCTTCCTCGCCGTCGGCGCCGTGCTCACACGCGTGCTGTTCCGGGCGAAGGCCGGCCGCCGCTAGCTGCTCGGCGTCCGCGCGAGCGCGTCCTGGGCCCGGGCGAGCTCCCCGGGTTCCAGGACGATCTGGTAGTTCGCGGCGATCACCTGCGACACCGACTCGAAGTCGCGGTTGCGGCGGCTGATCGCGTAGCTGATGAGCTGCAGGAAGAGGCCGAGCGCGGCGCCGATGAACACGGCGGCCGCGAAGAGCTGCCACGTGAAGGTCGGCGAGATGAGGCTCAGCAGCAGCCCCATGAAGATGCCGAGCCACGCGCCCGACAGGATGCCGGAGAGCGCCGCGCGGTTCCACGAGCGCTTGCGCGTGACGATCTCCACGCTCGTGAGGTTGTTGCCGACGATCGCGAGCTTGGCGACCGGGAAGTCGGCCTTGGCCAGTCGGTCGACGACCTTCTGGGCCTCCGGATAGCTGTCGTAGGTGCCGAGCACGTCGCCGTGCGGCACCGTCAGCGGGACCCCGGGGCGTGCGAAAGGCGAAGGGCTGGTCACCCCGACATTCTGGCATCCGGCGGGTAGGGTTTTCCCGTGAGCGCCACGAGAGTCTTCGTCGCCCGACTGGCCGGGTGCTCCGTCTTCGACCCCAACGGCGACCGGGTCGGCAAGGTGCGCGACGTGCTCGTCGTCTACCGCCCGAAGCACTCGCCTCGCGTGGTCGGCCTCATCGTCGAGATCCCGGGTCGTCGGCGCGTCTTCGTGTCGATCGGGCGCGTCACGAGCATCGGCGCGGGGCAGATCATCACGACGGGCCTCATCAACCTGCGCCGCTTCGAGCAGCGCGGCGGCGAGGTGCGGGTCATCGCCGAGCTGCTCGGCCGTCAGGTCGTGCTGCGCGACGAGTCGGGCACCGCCACGATCGAGGACGTCGCGATCGAGGAGTCCGGCCCCGGCGAGTGGGTGGTGGGCGAGCTCTTCCTGCGCCGCCCCCGCACGAGCGCCGCCCCCTTCGGCAAGGGCAGCACGGTGCTCGCCGCGTGGGACAAGGTGCGCGAGGTCAACGCGCCCGGCGAGTCGCAGTCCGCCGAGCAGCTCATCGCCACCTACGCCGACCTCCTGCCCGCCGACCTCGCCTCGACCCTCCTCGACCTCCCGGAGGAGCGGCGCATCGAGGTCGCCGAGGAGCTGCCCGACGACCGCCTCGCCGACGCCCTCGAGGAGATGCCCGAGGACGAGCAGGTCGAGATCATCACGCAGCTCGACGACGAACGCGCCGCCGACGTGCTCGACCAGATGCAGCCGGACGACGCCGCCGACCTCATCGCGCAGCTGCCCGAGGCGCGCGGCGAGGCGCTGCTCGGGCTCATGCAGCCCGAGGAGGCGGAGGACGTGCGCTTCCTCCTCAACTACGCCCCCGAGACGGCCGGTGGGCTCATGACGACCGAGCCGATCATCGTCTCGGCCGACGCGACCGTCGCGGAGGGGCTCGCCCTCATCCGTCGCCACGAGCTCGCGCCCGCGCTCGGCGCCGCCGTGTGCGTCACGCTGCCGCCGTACGAGCCCCCCACGGGCCGCTTCCTCGGGGTCGTGCACTTCCAGCGGATGCTGCGCTACCCGCCGCACGAGCGGCTCGGCACGCTCATCGACGCGACCCTCGAGCCCGTCGCCCCCGAGACGAGCGCGGCCGAGGTCGCGCGCATCCTCGCCTCCTACAACCTCGTCTCGCTTCCCGTCGTCGACGAGAAGCACCGCCTCGTCGGGGTGGTGACCATCGACGACGTCCTCGACTACCTGCTGCCGGATGACTGGCGAAGTTCGCACGACGAGCATGAACCGGAGCCCGTGAGCACGAGCACCGCAGCCATCCCGATCCGAGGAAGGAGGACGCCGCATGGCACGTCGTAACGAGCCGCGACTCGACGCCCCCAAGGGCATCCGCCCGGCGTTCGGCTTCCGCCCCTCGGGCCGCGACCGCATGGGCCGCTTCTCGGAGGCGTTCGCGCGTGCGATGGGCACGAGCTGGTTCCTCATCGGCATGACCGTGTTCGTGACCCTGTGGCTCGTGTGGAACTCGGTCATGCCCGTGCCGTTCCAGTTCGACCCGCGCGCGCTCAACTTCACGCTGCTGACGCTCATCCTGTCGCTGCAGGCCTCCTACGCGGCCCCGCTCATCCTGCTCGCCCAGAATCGGCAGGACGACCGCGACCGCGTGCAGATCGAGCAGGACCGCCAGCGCGCCGAGCGCAACCTCGCCGACACCGAGTACCTCGCACGCGAGGTCGTGGCGCTGCGCCTCGCGGTCAAGGACATGGCGACGAAGGACTTCATCCGAGCCGAGCTGCGCGCGCTGCTCGAGGAGCTCGACAAGGAGAAGGAGTCGGACGAGGTCGCGCGGTGACCTCCTCCTCCCCCGCCGCCGACGCGGTGCGCGCCGCGCTCGCCCGTGTTCTGGATCCCGAGATCCGTCGCCCCATCACCGAGCTCGACATGGTGCGCGAGGTGTCGGTCGCCGACGGCGTGGCGCGGGTGGGTCTGCGGCTCACGATCGTGGGGTGCCCGGCCGCCGACCGCATCGAGCGCGACGTGCGCGAGGCGGTGCTCGGGGTGCCCGGGGTCGACATGCTCGACCTGGAGTTGGGGGTCATGACGCCCGTCGAGCGCGAGGCGCTCGTGACGCGCCTGCGGGGCGAGCGCCGGATGCCGTTCGGCCCGGGCAGCCTCACGCGCGTGCTCGCGATCACCTCGGGCAAGGGCGGTGTCGGCAAGTCGACGATCACGGCGGAGCTCGCCGTCGCGCTCGCGGCGCGCGGGCTCGCGGTGGGGCTCGTCGACGCGGACGTCTTCGGCTTCTCGATCCCGGGCATCCTCGGCATCCCCGACGCGAAGCCGACGCAGGTGGGCGACATGATCCTGCCGCCCGTCGCGCACGGGGTGAAGGTCATCTCGATCGGCATGTTCGTCGAGGCCCGCACCCCCGTGTCGTGGCGCGGCCCGCTGCTGCACCGCACGATGCAGCAGTTCCTCACCGACGTGTACTTCGGCGACCTCGACGTGCTGCTGCTCGACCTGCCGCCCGGCACGGGCGACGTGGCGATCACGCTCGGGCAGCTGCTGCCCAACGCCGAGGTCATCGTCGTGACGACCCCGCAGGCGGCCGCGGCGGATGTGGCCGAGCGCTCCGGTCTGCTCGCGCGGCAGGTGGGTCAGACGGTCGTCGGCGTCGTGGAGAACATGGCCGGCGGCGTGTTCGGCTCAGGCGGCGGCGACGAGGTCGCGCGGCGCCTGGAGGTGCCCGTGCTCGCGCGCGTGCCGCTCACGGCATCCGTCGCCGCCGGGGGCGACGCGGGCGCACCCGTCGTGCTCGGCGACCCCGCGGATGCGGCTGCCGTGGCCCTCTCGGGCCTCGCGGACGCGATCGCGGCCCGCGGCCCCGGGCTCGCGGGGCGGCCGCTCCTGTAGAGCCGGGGCTGTCGAAACCAGCCCCCGCTACACCTCCCGCGGCTCGACGAGGCGCCCCAGCAGCTCCACGAGCAGCCGCTC
>JAEYVF010000174.1 GCA_023432005.1 Actinomycetes bacterium | reverse complement strand
CCCCGGGGGCCGTGCCGCCCCACCCGCCCGTACCCGCAAGCGCCGCGCCGACGGCCGCAAGTGGCTCGAGATCGGCCTCTTCGCCGGCCCCGCGCTCATCGTCTTCATCGGCTTCGTGATCCTCCCGGTCGTGCTGGCCGCCGTCTACAGCTTCTTCAACTGGAACGGCCTCGGTCCGCTCGAGCGCTTCATCGGCTTCGACAACTACATCCGCGCGCTGACGGACCCGTTGTTCTTGAAGTCCATCGGCAACAACTTCACGATCGTCGTGCTGTCGCTCCTCATCCAGGGGCCGCTCGCCGTCATCGTCGCCCTGCTGCTCAACCGCCGCATGCGCGGCCGCACGATCATCCGCGCCGCGATCTTCGTGCCCTACGTGCTCGCCGAGGTCATCGCCGGTCTCTCGTGGAAGCTCCTGCTGTCGCCCCGCGGCGGCGTCAACGCCTTCCTCACGAGCATCGGACTCGGCGACCTCGCCCAGCCCTGGCTCGCCCAGCCGCAGACCGCTCTCTGGGTGATGTTCGGCATCCTCACCTGGAAGTACCTCGGCTTCGCGATCCTCCTCATGCTCGCCGGCCTGCAGGGCGTCCCGGAGGAGCTCTCGGAGGCAGCCGCGATCGACGGCGCCAGCTGGTGGAAGATCCAGTGGCACATCACGATCCCGCTGCTCGGCCCCACCATCCGCATCTGGGCCTTCCTGTCGATCATCGGCTCGCTGCAGCTGTTCGACATGGTCTGGGTCACGACGAAGGGCGGACCCGTGGGCGCCACGAGCACCATGGCGACCTACATGATCCAGTACGGGCAGGGGAACCCCGGCTACGGAAGCTCCGTCGCCGTCATCCTCTTCCTGATCTCGCTCGTGATCGCCGTCCTCTACCAACGCCACGCCATGCGTCGTGACCTCGGAACGTCCGACGCCCGAGGAGATGACTGACATGTCGACCGCAACCGCACCTGCAGCCCAGGCCGGCTCGCGCTTCGGCTGGCGCTCGCCCATCGTCTACGTGGTCGCCCTCACGGCGATCCTCGTGTCGATCATCCCCGTGCTCTACATCTGGATCTCGGGTTTCCGCACGAGCGCCGACCTCAACACGAACCCCGGCGGCTGGCCCGACCCGTGGTTCCTCGGCAATTACGCGAACGTGCTCTCGAGCCCGCGGTTCTGGGGCTCGGTGTTCTCGTCGTCGCTCGTGGCGGTCGGCACGACGCTCGGCGTCGTGGTGCTCGGCATCTGCGCGGCCTACGTCATCGCGCGCTACCGGTTCCGCGGACGCCAGTGGCTCTACACCTTCTTCTCGGCGGGACTCATGTTCCCGCTGACGGTCGCGGCGCTGCCGCTCAGCATCCTGCTGCGCGACATCGGGCTGCACGGCACGTTCCTCGGCGTGATCATCCCGCAGGTGGCGTTCGCGCTGCCCGTGACGATCATCATCCTCGTGCCGTTCCTGCGGGCGATCCCGAACGAGATCGAGGAGGCCGCGCAGATCGACGGCGCGAGCCGCATCGGGTTCTTCTGGCGCATCGTGCTGCCGCTCTCGCTCCCGGGCCTCATCACGGTCGGCGTGCTCGCGTTCCTCGGCTCGTGGAACGGCTACCTGCTGCCCCTCCTCGTGATGGCGGCCGGCGGCATGCCGCAGGACCTGTGGACCCTGCCGCTCGGCGTCCAGCAGTTCTCGACGCAGTACTCGCAGGACACCGGGGCCGTGCTCGCGTACACCTCGCTCGCGATGATCCCGGCCCTCGTGTTCTTCCTCGCTGCCGAGCGCCGCATCGTCGGCGGTCTCACGGGAGCGGTGAAGGGCTAGTCATGTCG
Source organism: Actinomycetes bacterium (assembly GCA_023432005.1). Lineage (GTDB taxonomy): Bacteria > Actinomycetota > Actinomycetes > Actinomycetales > Microbacteriaceae > Homoserinibacter. The sequence continues at coordinate 15,371 of JAEYVF010000174.1, read as the reverse complement.
CTCGACATCGGTGTCGTCCCCGTGTGGCGCGACACCTCCAAGCCGACGGCCGTCCGCGTCGAGGCGCTCATCGCCGAGATGACGCTCGACGAGAAGCTCGCCCAGCTCTACGGGATCTGGGTCGGCGCGGACGCGTCCGGAGGCGAGGTCGCACCGCACCAGAACGAGATGATCGACGACGTCGACATCGAGCAGCTGCTGCCCACGGGCCTCGGCCAGCTCACGCGTCCCTTCGGGACGGCGCCGGTCGATCCGGCCCTGGGTGCGCTCTCGCTGCAGCGCACCCAGGAGCGCATCGTCGCGTCGAACCGCTTCGGCATCCCGGCGATCGCGCACGAGGAGTGCCTCGCGGGCTTCGCCACGTGGGGCGCGACGGCATATCCCGTGCCGCTCGCCTGGGGCGCGAGCTTCGACCCGGAGCTCGTGCGCGAGATGGCGGGACGCATCGGCTCGGACATGCGATCGGTCGGCGTGCACCAGGGGCTCGCCCCGGTGCTCGACGTCGTGCGCGACGCCCGCTGGGGCCGCGTCGAGGAGACCATCGGCGAGGACCCGTACCTCGTGGGGACGATCGCGACCGCGTACGTGCAGGGTCTCGAGCGTGCGGGCGTCATCGCGACGCTCAAGCACTTCGTCGGCTACTCCGCATCGAAGGCGGGGCGCAACCTCGCGCCCGTCTCGGTCGGCCCTCGCGAGCTCGCCGACGTCCTGCTCCCCCCGTTCGAGATGGCGATCCGCGAGGGCGGCGTGCGCTCCGTCATGAACGCCTACACCGACATCGACGGGGTGCCCACCGCCGCCGACCGGGGGCTGCTGACCGAGCTGCTCCGCGAGCGCTGGGGCTTCGCAGGCACCGTCGTCGCCGACTACTACTCGGTCGGCTTCCTCGCGGCGCTGCACGGCGTCGTGGCGGAGGACGACTGGGGAGCCGCGGCGGTCGCCGCCCTCGAGGCCGGCATCGACGTCGAGCTGCCGACGGTGCGCGGCTACGGCGCGCCCCTCGCCGAGGAGGTGCGCTCGGGACGCCTCGACGAGGCCGTCGTCGACACCGCCCTCCGACGTGTGCTCACGCAGAAGATCGACATGGGCCTGCTCGACGACTGGTCGCCCGTGCCCGCCGCGCTCGCGAGCTCCTCGGCGGACGCCGAGCTGCGCGGGAGCGTCGACCTCGACACGGCGGAGAACCGCGAGCTCGCGAAGCGCCTCGCCGAGCGCGCGATCGTGCTGCTGAAGAACGACGGCGTGCTGCCGCTCGCCTCGCCCGCGCGCATCGCGGTGGTCGGCCCGACCGCCGACGACCCGTACGCGGTGCTCGGCTGCTACTCGTTCCCGGCGCACGTGGGGGTGCAGCATCCGGAGACCCCGATCGGGATCGCGCTGCCCACGCTGCTCGAGTCGCTGCGTGCGGAGTTCCCCGACAGCGACCTCGTCTATGTGCAGGGCACGACGGTCGACGGCGGCGAGACCGCCGAGATCCCCGCCGCCGTCGCGGCGGCGGCCGAGGCGGACGTGGTGATCGTCGCCCTCGGCGACCGCGCGGGCCTCTTCGGCCGCGGCACGAGCGGCGAGGGATGCGACGTCGAGTCGCTCGACCTGCCGGGCGCCCAGCAGCAGCTGCTCGACGCCGTGGTCGCCTCGGGCACGCCCGCGGTCGTGACGCTGCTCGCCGGCCGTCCCTACGCTCTCGGCACCGCGCCCGAGCGCGCGGGCGCCATCGTCGAGGCGTTCTTCCTGGGCGAGGAGGGCACCCCGGCGATCGCGGGCGCCCTCAGCGGTCGCGTCAACCCCGCCGGCCGCCTTCCGGTGAGCGTGCCCGCGACGCCCGGCGCGCAGCCGACGAGCTACCTCGCGGCCCCGCTCGCACGCCGCAGCGGCGTCTCGAACATCGACCCGACCCCGGCCTACTGGTTCGGTCACGGCCTGTCGTACTCGACGTTCGAGTGGCGCGACCTCGGGGTGTCGGGGAAGCTCTTCTCGCAGACCGTCGACCTGCGCGTCGAGGTCGCCAACACGAGCGACCGTGCCGGCTCGGATGTCGTGCAGCTGTACCTGCACGATCCGGTCGCGAGCGTCGTGCGACCCGTGCAGCGGCTCATCGCCTTCGCGCGGGTGGACCTCGAGCCCGGCGCATCGGCGACGGTGTCGTTCCGGGTGCCGGCCGAGCTCGCGTCCTTCACGGGGCGCGACGGGCGCCGCATCGTCGAGCCCGGCACGCTCGTGCTCGGCCTCGGCCGCTCGGCAGGGGACATCGTGTTCGAGCACGCCGTCGACCTCACGGGGGAGACGCGCGAGGTCGACCACACGCGTCCGCTCCACGCGGACGTCACCGTGACCCCGGCATCCGGTGCCTGAGACCCAGGTGACCCCGACCCCCGCATCACCCGACCACCGGGTCGGCGAGCTCAGCATCCGGCTCGTCGACCCGGAGGGGGTCCCGCTCGCCGGGCGCGAGGTCGTCGTCGAGCAGACGCGGCACGCTTTCGCCTTCGGGTCGACGGGCTTCGAGCTCATCCCCCACGCGAACGGGGAGACGGATGACGCGGCGCTCGCCGAGGACTGGCTCGGCGTGTTCGACACGGCGACGCTGCCCTTCTACCGAGGCGACTACGAACGCGAGCCGGGCGCGACGCAGGCCGACCGCATCCGCGCCGCCGCGCAGTGGTTCGCCGAGCGGGACGTGCGGCTCAAGGGCCACCCGCTCGTCTGGCACACCGTCAAGGCGCCGTGGATGGACGCGCTCTCGCTCGAGGAGGGATGGCGCGTCACGCTCGATCGCGTGCGGCGCGAGGTGGGCGGGTTCCGCGGCCTCATCGACGCGTGGGACGTCGTCAACGAGGCGGTCATCATGCCCGTCTTCGAGAACGAGCCCGACGGGGTGCCCAACGTGGTCTCCCGCATCGCGCGGGCGAAGGGGCGCATCCCCCTCATCCGCGAGGCGTTCGAGGCGGCGCGCGAGTCGAACCCCGGCGCGACCCTGCTCATCAACGACTTCGACCTGTCGAGCGCGTACGAGTGCCTCATCGAGGGGCTCCTCGAGAACGGGGTGCGCATCGACGCCATCGGGCTGCAGACCCACATGCACCAGGGCTACTGGGGCGAGGAGACGATGCTCGCGATGGTCGACCGCTTCGCGCGCTACGGCCTTCCGCTGCACCTCACCGAGAACACCCTGCTCTCGGGTGAGCTCATGCCCGCGCACATCGTCGACCTCAACGACTACCAGCCCGCGTCGTGGCCGTCGACGCCCGAGGGCGAGGAGCGGCAGGCCGACGAGCTCGTGCGGCACTACCGCTCGCTCGTCGGGCACCCCTCGGTGCAGTCGATCACCTACTGGGGCATCACGGATGCGGGAGCCTGGCTCGGCGCCCCCGCCGGGCTGCTGCGCGCCGACGGTTCGCGCAAGCCCGCGTACGACGCGCTCCGCGACCTCGTGCGCCGCGAGTGGTGGCTCCCTGCGACCCGGACCCGCACGGACGACGATGGGGTCGTCCGTGTGTCCGGCTTCCTCGGCGACTACCGGGTGATCCTCGGAGACCGCTCGGCCTCGTTCGCGATCGAGCGCTCCGGCGCGGATGCGGCGCTCGACCCACTCACGCTCGCCTGACCGCCGTCGCTCCGTTCGGCGGGATCAACCGCACGTTCGGCGGGATCAACCGCGCGAGCGGGCGGCAACGCGCGCGCCCGGCGGGAGCAACTCCTCCCGCCGCCTGCCGCTATAGCCGCCCGCTGAGCGGGAGCGGATGCCGGACGTGCGTCGAGACTCCCCCGGTCAGGATGCGAGCCGTGCCGTACTCTCGCGCACGACGAGGTTCGTCGCGAGATCCATCCGCGGCACCGACTCGAGCGGCGCCTCCCCCATCCGGACGACGAGTCGCGTCGCCTCCTCCGCCATGCGGCGCAGCGGCTGCCGCACCGTCGTGAGGCGCGGGCTCACCCACTTCGCGAGGGGCACGTCGTCGTAGCCGACGAGGGAGAGATCCTCGGGCACCCGCAGGTCGAGCTCGCGCACGGCCTCGAGCACGCCGAGCGCCTGCAGGTCGGATCCCGCGAAGATCGCCGTCGGCCGTTCCGCTCCCGTCAGGAGCGAACGGCCGTGCTCGTAGCCGCCCGAGGTGTGGAAGTCGCCGAAGCGGATCCAGTCGGGCTCGATCGCGAGTCCGGCCGAGTTCATCGCCGAGCGGTAGCCGTCGATGCGTGCGTGCGAGCACATCATGTCGTCGGGCCCCGTGATGGCGGCGATCCGGGTGTGACCGAGCTCGATGAGGTGGCGGGTCGCCATGAGCCCGCCCGACCAGTTGGCGGAGCCGACGGACGGCACCTCCGGCGAGGGGTCGCCCGCGGGGTCGATGATGACGAAGGGGATGGCGCGGGCGCGCAGCGCCTCGCGGTACTCCGCGGGCAGGTCGGAGAACACGAGCACGACACCTGCGGGCCGACGCCGCAGCACGCCCTCGACCCAGTCGGCTGACGGCGAGTGCCGGCTGCCGCTCTCCGTCAGCACGACGCTCAGGCCGTGGGCGCTCGCGACGTCCTCGACGCCGCGGATGATCTCCATCGACCACGCGGCCTCGAGCTCATGGAAGACGAGCTCGATGAGCCCCGTGCTCGAGAGGTTCGACTTGCGGCGGAGGTAGCCGTGCTCGGCGAGCAGCGCCTCGACACGCGAGCGCGTCGCGGCGGACACGTCGGGGCGTCCGTTGAGCACCTTCGAGATCGTGGACAGCGAGACGCCCGCCTCCTCGGCGACCTGGGCGAGCGTCACGCGCGCGGATGCGGTGGAGCGGGGCATCGGCGTCCTTTCGACCGGTTCAGTGTACGCGGGCGGTTTCGATGTTTTCGCGAAACTGTCGGACTTCCGCCCGCGTCTCCCATGGTATATGTTTGACTTCGCAACATTTACTCGACGAGGAGATTCCGCGATGACCGCGCTCACACCCACCCGCGACGACAAGTTCAGCTTCGGGCTCTGGACCATCGGCTACAACGGCGGCGACCCCTTCGGCGGCCCCACCCGCGCGGCCCTCGACGTCGTGCACGCGGTCGAGAAGCTCGCGGAGCTCGGCGCCTACGGCCTCACCTTCCACGACGACGACCTGTTCGCCTTCGGCTCGACGGATGCCGAGCGCCAGAAGCAGATCGACCGCCTGAAGGGCGCGCTCGAGGCGACCGGCCTCATCGTGCCGATGGCCACCACGAACCTCTTCTCGGCCCCCGTCTTCAAGGACGGCGGCGTCACGTCCAACGACCGCCAGGTGCGTCGCTACGCGCTGCGCAAGGTCATCCGCCAGCTCGACCTCGCCGCCGAGCTCGGCGCCAAGACGCTCGTATTCTGGGGCGGCCGCGAGGGCGCCGAGTACGACTCGGCCAAGGACATCCGCGCCGCGCTCTCGCGTTACAAGGAGGCCATGGACCTCCTCGGCCAGTACGTGCTCGACAAGGGCTACGACATCCGCTTCGCGATCGAGCCGAAGCCGAACGAGCCCCGCGGCGACATCCTGCTGCCGACGGTCGGCCACGCGCTCGCCTTCATCAACGAGCTCGAGCACCCCGAGCTCGTGGGCCTCAACCCCGAGGTCGGGCACGAGCAGATGGCGGGCCTCAACTTCCAGGCCGGCATCGCGCAGGCGCTGTGGCACGGCAAGCTCTTCCACATCGACCTCAACGGTCAGCGCGGCATCAAGTACGACCAGGACCTCGTCTTCGGCCACGGCGACCTGCACAACGCGTTCGCCCTCGTCGACCTGCTCGAGAACGGCGGCCCGAACGGCGGCCCCGCCTACGAGGGCCCGCGCCACTTCGACTACAAGCCCTCGCGCACCGAGGACGAGACGGGCGTGTGGGAGTCGGCGGCCGCGAACATGCGCACCTACCTGCTCCTCAAGGAGCGCGCCGCGGCCTTCCGCGCCGACCCCGAGGTGCAGGAGGCGCTCGAGGCCGCCAAGGTCACCGAGCTCGCGCAGCCGACCCTCGGCTCGGGCGAGACGATCGACGACCTCGTCGCCGACCGCTCCACGTGGGAGGACTTCGACCCGGGCGCCTACTTCGACGGCAAGGGCTTCGGCTTCGTGCGCCTGCAGGCCCTTGCGACGGAGCACCTGCTCGGCGCCCGCTGACCCACCACCCCGTTCCTGTCCGCGAGAGTACGTACTTTTCGGCAGATCCAGCCCGAAAGGGCGGAAAAGTGCGTACTCTCGCGGACGTGTCTGACGGCATGAGAAGTGAAGGAGGGCGGGCGATGACGCTCGTCGCGGGGGTCGACTCGTCGACCCAGAGCTGCAAGGTCGTGATCCGGGATGCGGAGTCGGGCGCCGTCGTGCGCACGGGCCGCGCGTCGCACCCCGCGGGCACGGAGGTCCCGCCCGCCGCGTGGTGGGATGCGCTCCGCACGGCGATCGCCGACGCGGGCGGCATCGACGACGTCGCCGCGATCGCGATCGGCGGCCAGCAGCACGGCATGGTCGTGCTCGACGCCGAGGGCCGCGTCATCCGCGACGCCCTGCTCTGGAACGACACGCGCTCGGCGCAGGCGGCACGCGACCTCATCGCCGAGTTCGGCGCGGGCGAGCTCGCCCGGCGAACCGGCAGCGTGCCCGTCGCCTCGTTCACGGCCACGAAGCTCCGCTGGCTGCGGGATGCCGAGCCCGAGAACGCGGCGCGCGTCGCGGCCGTCGCGCTCCCCCACGACTGGCTCAGCTGGCGGCTGCGCGGCTACGGCCCCGCCGACGAGAGCCCCCTCGGACCCGGCCTCGACGCGCTCGCGACCGACCGCTCCGACGCATCCGGCACGAGCTACTGGAGCCCCGCGACGGGCGACTACGACCGCGAGCTGCTCATCGCATCCCTCGGCCACGACGCGGTGCTGCCGCGCATCGTGGGGCCCGGCGAGGCCATGGGAGAAACCGCGGCGCAGGACGGCATCCCGGCCGGCGTGCTCGTGGGCGCCGGCGCGGGCGACAACGCGGCGGCGGCCCTCGGCCTCGGCGCACGGGCGGGCGACGTGGTCGTCTCGATCGGCACGAGCGGCACCGTCTTCGCGGTGACGGATGCGCCGGTCGCCGACGAGACCGGTACGGTCGCGGGATTCGCCGATGCGTCGGGTGTGTACCTGCCCCTCGTCGCGACGCTCAACGCGGCGCGCGTGCTCGACCGCGTCGCCTCCCTGCTCGGTGTCGACCACACCGGCCTCGGCGAGCTCGCCCTCGCGGCCGAGCCGGGATCCGACGGCCTCGTGCTGCAGCCCTACTTCGAGGGCGAGCGCACCCCCAACCTGCCCGACGCGACCGCGACGCTCTTCGGCATGACGCTCGCCTCGACGACCCGCGAGAACCTCGCGCGCGCAGCCGTCGAGGGGATGCTGTGCGGCCTCGCCGACGGACTCGACGCCGTGCGCCGCCTCGGTGTCACGGCCTCGCGCGTGCTCCTCGTGGGCGGCGCGGCGGCCAACCCGGCCGTGTCGCGCATCGCCGCGGAGGTCTTCGACGCGCCCGTCGAGGTGCCCGAGCCCGGCGAGTACGTGGCGCTCGGCGCGAGCGTGCAGGCGGCGTGGGTGCTCACGGGCAGCCGCCCCGAGTGGCGCCCCGAGACCCTCGCGCGCCCGGACGCCGCGCCGGTTCCCCGCATCCGCGAGCAGTACGCGGCACGCGCTGTCGGCGCCTGAGGAGGCCGCGTCGTCCGCTGTCGCCGGATGACGCGCGCCGTCACACAGGCCGTCGCCGAGCGTCGCAATCGGCAACCCGCCGCAACCCGCGGTCACCGCCGGTCACGGAAGATGCGCGCCCCCTCGCACCCGGGATAGGAATCCGGGGTACCTCCACTCGGAGGTGCAGCCGACCCTCTGTCCCAGGAGCCCCGCATGTCCCCCACGACCCGGACGGTGCGCGCACGACTGCGCGCCACCGCCGCAGCCGCCGCCGTCGTCTCCGTCGCCCTGCTCGCGAGCGCCTGCTCGGTGCCGTCCCAGGCGTCGAGCTCGGGCGGCGAGCCGGTGCGCGGCGGCGAGCTCGTGTACCTCGACGCCGAGATCCCGTTCGGCGCGCAGCTGCAGGAGTCGGGTGCCTGGCAGGACCGCGGGCTGCTGCAGAACCTCACCGACCGGCTGATCTACCGCAACCCCGACACCTACGAGTTCGAGCCGTGGCTCGCCGAGAGCTGGACGGTGAGCCCCGACGGCCTGCGCTACTACTTCGTCATCCGCGACGACGTCACCTACTCCGACGGCACCCCGCTCGACGTCGACAACGTCGCGGCCAACCTCGAGTTCCAGATCTTCGGCCAGCCCGACAAGGCGATCGCGCCGAACGCGACCTTCCCCCACGAGGCCGAGGTCACGACCGACGAGGCGACACGCACCGTCACGGTCACGCTGCCGCAGCCGTACGCGCCCCTCCTCGGCGCGCTCACCGCGTGGGGTGCCGGGCTCGTCTCCGACTCGACCCTCGAGCTCTCCCGCGAGGACCAGCTGCAGTACACGAGGATCGTCGGCACGGGCCCGTTCGTCGTCGAGAGCGAGGTCTACGGCAAGGAGCTCGTGCTCGCCCGCCGCGACGGCTACGCGTGGGCGCCGCCGAGCTCGCCGAACCAGGGCGAGGCCTACCTCGACAGGGTCAGCGTCATCCCGGTCACCGAGGACAGCGTGCGCCTCGGCACCCTGCGCTCCGGCCAGGCCGACCTGCTGCGCTACGTGCAGCCGAGCGAGGAGAAGGCCCTCGCGCACGACGGCTACCAGGTGATCGCGAAGAGCGGCGTGGGGCTCGTCAACCAGTGGATCTTCCAGCAGGCCGCTCCGTTCCTGGCCGAGCAGGCGGTGCGCGAGGCGCTCCTCGTGGGCACCGACCGCGAGCGCATCCTGACGGACGTGTACACCGAGAACTGGCACGTCGCGACGAGCGTGCTGAGCCCCGGCACCTTCGGCTACGTCGACCTCGGCGCCGAGCTCGCGTTCGACCCCGACCGGGCGAACGCCCTGCTCGACGAGGCCGGCTTCACCGAGCGGGATGCGGACGGATACCGCACGCGCGACGGCGAGCGCCTCACGATCTCGACCTTCGTCGACGTCTACGAGATCAGCGCGAAGCCCCTCTTCCAGGCGATCCAGCACCAGTGGAAGCAGCTCGGCGTCGAGCTCGTCATCGGCGAGATCGACTACTCCTCCTACTGGGCCACCGCGTTCTCCGACCCCGAGACGGGCGTACTGCGCGTCGGCTGGCCGCACCCCGACCCCGTCGGGCTCAACGAGTACTACGACAGCGCGAACTGGAACCCGCTGCAGGTCGACGACCCGCACCTCGACGAGCTGCTGCGCGCATCCCTCGTCGCGACCGATGACGCCGCCCGCGCGTCCGAGCTCGAGCAGGTGCAGCGCTACCTCGTCGAGAAGGCCTACGTGCTGCCGCTCTTCGACGACAGCCAGGTCTACGTGGCGCGCGACCGCGTGCACGGCTTCTTCCTCACCGACGGGGCGCTGCCGAGCTTCCAGGCCACCTGGGTGTCGTGATGGACCGCGCACGGTTCGCGGCGGTGCGCGGCGCGCAGGCGCTGCTCGTCATCGTCCTCTCCTACACGCTCGTGTTCTTCACGCTCTTCGTGCTCCCGGGGAACCCCATCGAGAACAAGCTCACGAACCCGCAGAACCCCCTGCCCGACGAGGCCGCCGGCCCGCTCATCAGCTACTACCACCTCGACGAGCCCCCCGTGACCCAGTTCCTCATCTCGGTGGGGCGTCTGCTCCAGGGCGACTGGGGCTACTCCCTCACGAACGGGAAGCCCGTGGTCGACCTCGTCGCCCAGGGCCTCGCGAACTCCGCACCGCTCGCGGCCCTCGCCCTGCTGCTCACGGCCGTGCTCGCGCTCGGGATCGCGCTCGTCGCGGTCTTCGGGCCGCGCCGCCTCCGCGGCATCGCACGCCTCCTGCCGCTCGTGTCGCTCTCGACGCCGAGCTTCCTCGTGGGATTCCTGCTGCTGCTCGTGTTCTCGTTCCAGCTCGGATGGATCTCCTCGATCCGCGACGAGGGCTTCGTCTCGCTCATCCTGCCCGCGCTCACCCTCGCGATCGGCGTCAACGCCCCCATCACGCAGGTGCTCATCACGGGTCTCGACCGGGCGGCCGGGCAGCCGTTCGTCACGGTGCTGCGCTCGCGCGGCATCTCGGAGCCCGCGATCGTGGGCGGTCATCTGCTCAAGAACGGATCGATCCCCGCCGTCACGCTCCTGGCCCTCACGGTGGGCGACCTGCTCGCGAGCACGGTCGTCGTCGAGACCGTCTTCAGCCGCACCGGCATCGGCTTCATCACGCAGCAGGCGGTGCGCGACCAGGACACCCCGGTCATCCTCGCGGTCGTCGTGCTCGTGTCGACGACGTTCGTGCTCATCAACCTCGTGGCCGACCTCGTCTACCCGCTGCTCGACCCGCGCATCAGCTACGCGACGCGGCGCACCCGGGTGCGGGCGGCGCGCCGCGGCCGCCGGGAGGTGTTCGCATGACGGCCGTCGCCGAGCGCCCCGCGCCGGCCCCGCTGCGCCCCCGCAACGCGGCCCGTCGCCTCCTGACCGGGCTCGCGCCCGTCGACGTCGTGGCGCTCGCGTTCGTGCTGCTGCTCCTCGTCGCGACCTTCGCACCGGGGCTGCTGACGCCCTACGACCCGCTCGATCCCGACGAGGCGGCCGTGCTCGCGGGGCCCTCCTGGGCGCATCCGCTGGGCACCGACTACCTCGGCCGGGACCTGCTCTCGCGCATCGTGCACGGCACCTCGCGCACCTTCCTCGGCTCCTCGGTGGCGGTGCTCATCGGCCTCGGCAGCGGCGTCGTGCTCGGCCTGCTCGCGGCGACGCTCGGCGGGGTGGTCGACGCCGTCATCAGCCGCGTCGTCGACGTGCTGCTGTCGGTCCCGGGCCTGCTGCTCGCGATGGTCGTCGTCGTGTCGCTCGGCTTCGGGACCCTCAACGCCGCGGTCGCCGTGGGCATCTCGACGGTGGCGATGTTCACACGCCTCATGCGCTCCGAGGTGCTCACGATCAAGGGCCTGCCGTTCGTCGAGGCCAGCCACCACCTCGGGGCCAGGCGCGGCAGCGTGCTCGCGCGGCACGTGCTGCCCAACTCCACGGCGGCCGTGCTGTCGCTCACGGCCCTGCAGTTCGGCAACGCCATCCTGTGGATCTCGGCGCTGAGCTTCCTCGGCTACGGCGCCCCTCCCCCGCAGCCCGAGTGGGGCCTCCTCGTCGCCGAGGGCCGCGACTACATGGTGTCGTCGCCGTGGCTCGTTCTCGTCCCCGGCGTCGTCATCACGGCGGCCGGCGTCGCCATCAGCCGCATCAGCCAGATCGTGAAAGCGAGGATCGCGCGATGAGCGCAGCAATCGAACTCGACGACGTCATGATCGGATACCGGCCGTCGCCGCGCGCGGACGTCGCGACCGTCGTGCACGGGGTGTCGCTGCGGCTCGAACCCGCGACGACCCTCGCGCTCGTCGGGCAGTCGGGCTCGGGCAAGAGCACGATCGCCCACGCTGTCGCGGGGCTCCTCCCCGCGGCCGGCGTCGTGACGGGGGGCGGCATCCGCGTGGAGGGCCACGACGTCACGCGGCTGCGGCCCCGCGAGTGGCGCGCCCTGCGAGGCTCGACGATCGGCTTCGTGCCGCAGGATCCGCTGAGCTCCCTCGACCCCCTCCAGCGCATCGGGCGACAGCTCGGCGCCGTGCTGCGCCTGCACCGCGGGCTCTCCCGGGCTGAGGCGCCCGCCGAGGTCGTGCGCCTGCTCGACCGGGTCGGCATCCGCGAGCCCGAGCGGAAGCTGCGCGCCTACCCGCACGAGCTCTCGGGCGGGCAGCTGCAGCGCGTGCTCATCGCGGGGGCGATCGCGGGCGACCCGAGCGTGCTCATCGCCGACGAGCCGACCTCCGCCCTCGACGTGACCGTGCAGCGCCGCATCCTCGACCTGCTCGGCGAGCTGCAGGACGACCTCGGTCTCTCGATCCTCCTCATCACGCACGACCTCGCCCTCGCGTTCGAGCGCAGCGACCACGTGGCGGTGCTCAACCACGGCCGTCTGCGCGAGCACGGACCCTCATCCGCCGTGCTCGCGGCGCCGCGCGACCCGTACACCGTGCGACTGCTCGCCGACGCCCCCTCGCTGAGCCCCGACCGCTACGCCGATCGCGTCCGCCCCGCGGTGCGCCCGGATGCCGTGGTCGAGGTCACGGGGCTGACGAAGCGCTTCTCGAGGACCGACGCCCCCGCCCTCGACGGCGTCGGGTTGCGGGTGCGCGCGGGGAGCGTTCACGCGCTCGTCGGCGAGTCGGGGTCGGGCAAGACGACCCTCGCGCGCATCGTCGCGGGGCTCGAGGGGTTCGACGCGGGCACCGTGACGATCGGCGACACCGCGCTGCCCGCCGTGCCGCCCGTCACCAACCCGCTCGCGCGCCGGCTGCAGCTCATCCCCCAGAACCCGCTCGCGGCGGTGGATCCGCGCTACACCGTCGAGCGCATCCTCGAGGAGCCGCTGCGCATCCACGGGGTCGGCGACCGCACCGCGCGTCGCGCCGCGGTGCGCGGGATCCTCGAGCGGGTCGCGCTGCCGGCATCCGTACTCGACCGCCGCGCGCGAGAGATCTCCGGCGGCCAGCGGCAGCGGGTCGCCGTCGCGCGCGCCCTCGTGCTCGCGCCCGAGGTGCTCGTGCTCGACGAGCCGACCTCCGCGCTCGACGTCACGGTGCAGGCGCAGATCGTCGAGCTGCTGCTCGAGCTGCAGGCCGAGCAGGGCCTCAGCTACCTCTTCATCTCCCACGACTTGAGCCTCATGCGGCAGATCGCCGACGAGGTGACGGTGCTGCAGCACGGACGCATCGTCGAGCACGGCACGGCGCGCGCGGTGTTCGACGACCCCCGCGACCCCTACACCGCCGACCTCGTCGACTCCATCCCCGGCCGCGACGACCGTCGCCTCCTCCTGGCCTGAAAGGCACGCCATGTCCGACCCCAAGCGCCTCATCCTCAACCTCTTCGAGATGAACTGCGTGAGCCACATCACCCACGGGCTGTGGACGCTGCCCGGCAACAACCGGCACCGCTTCACCGACATCGAGTACTGGACCGAGCTCGCCCGCATCCTCGAGGGCGGCGGTTTCGACGCGGTGTTCCTCGCCGACGTCATCGGAGCCTACGACACCTTCCGCGGCGGCCCCGAGACGGCCATCCGCGAGGGCCTGCAGATCCCCTCGAACGACCCCATGCTCGTCGTGCCGGCGATGGCGGCCGTCACCGAGCACCTGGGGTTCGGCATCACGTTCTCGACGAGCTACGAGCCGCCCTTCGCGTTCGCACGCCGCATGTCGACGCTCGACCACCTCACGAAGGGACGCGTCGGCTGGAACATCGTCACCTCCTACCTGCCGAACGCCGCGCGCAACTTCGGGCACGACGACGAGATCGCGCACGACGACCGCTACGCCCTCGCCGAGGAGTACCTCGACGTGCTCTACAAGCTGTGGGAGGGGTCGTGGGATGACGACGCCGTGCTCGAGGACCGCGAGGGCAAGGTCTACGCCGACCCCGCGCGCATCCGCTACATCGACCACGTGAGCGAGAACCACCGCGTCGCGGGGCCGCACCTCGCCTCGCCGTCGCGGCAGCGCACGCCCCTGCTCATCCAGGCCACGGCGTCGAGGCGCGGCATCGAGCTCGCGGGGCGGCACGCCGAGCTCGTGTTCACGGGCGGCCCCTCACTCGAGGCGATCCAGGCGACGATCACGGGCATCCGGGACGCCGCGGAGGCCGCGGGCCGCTCGCGCGACGACGTGCGCTTCGTCGTCGGCGCGACCGTCGTCGTCGGGGCCACGGAGGCCGAGGCGCGCGCGAAGCTCGCCGAGTACGACCGCGAGGCGAGCGTCGCGGGGGTGCTCGCGCACTGGAGCTCGACCGTCGACTTCCTCTCCTACGACCGCGCCACGACGATCGGCGAGGTGCGGCTGCGCGAGGGGAGCGGTGCCGAGCCGTTCCTGCGCGGTGCGACCGACGAGCTCACGGTCGGCGAGTTCCTCGACGGCGTCGTGAGCTTCCACCGCGAGCCGTTCCTCGCCGTGGGCGATGCCGGGCAGGTGGCCGACGAGATCGAGCGCTGGCTCGACGAGTACGGCATCGACGGCATCAATCTCGTGCAGTACCACTCGTACGGCACGGCCCTCGACTTCATCGAGCACGCGGTTCCCGAGCTGCGCCGGCGCGGGCGGCTGCGCCCCGGGTACGTGCCGGGCGAGACGCTGCGCGAGCGCGTCACGGGAAGCGGCGCGCGCCTGCCCGAGACGCATCCGGCGACCCGATATCGCGGCGGGGCGAACCTCGGCACCGCGGCGATCGCGCAGGGGGTCGAGCGATGAGCGCCCTCGTCGAGCGCTTCGCGCCGGTTCTCGCCGACATCGCCGAGCGTGCACGCGAGCACGAGCGCTCGGGCACCCGCCCCTACGACGAGGTGCGCGCCCTCGCCGCGGCGGGGTTCGGAGCCGTGCGGCTGCCCGTCGAGCTCGGCGGCGCGGGAGCCGGCATCCGCGAGCTCTTCGAGCTGCTCATCGCCCTCGGCGAGGCGGACTCGAACCAGCCGCAGCTGTGGCGCAACCACATCGCCTTCGTCGAGGACCGCCTGCTGACCGGATCCGCGTTCGACCCCGTGTGGGTCGCGCGGATCGCCGCGGGCGAGGTCTTCGGCGGCGCCTGGTCGGAGCTCGGCTCGGGCGGCCTCGAGAAGGTCGGCACGCGGCTCACGCGCGACGCCGACGGAGGCGTGCTCGACGGCACGAAGTACTACAGCACGGGCAGCATCTACGCCGACTGGATCAGCGTCTTCGCGCTCGACCAGGACGCGAAGCCCGTCATCGCGCTCGTGCGCGCGGATGCCGTGGGCGTCACGCGCCTCGACGACTGGTCGGGCGTCGGTCAGCGGCAGACCGGATCCGGCACGACGGTGTTCACGGGAGCGCGCGTCGACGCGGAGGCGATCTACGACTTCGAGGAGCGCGCGCTCTCACAGGAGACCGTGTACCAGCTCGTGCTGCTCGCCTCGCTCGTGGGCGTCGGCCGCGCCGCGCGTGCCGAGCTCGTGAGCGCGGTGCAGGACCGCCGACGCAACTACCCGCACGGGCTCGACCCCGAGCCGCGACGCGACGCGCAGCTGCAGGCCGTCGTCGGGCGCGTCTCGGCGCTCGTGACCGCCGCCGAGGCGGTCGTGCTGCGCGCGGCCGGGCTCGTCGATCCGCTCGCCGAGGCGCTCGCCGCGGGGGCGGACCCGGCCTCCGACGAGGTGCAGCAGCTCGCCGTCGCCGCGGCGGTCGCCGCGTACGAGGCGCAGCTGACGGTGACCGACGGGATCCTCGAGGCCACGTCGATCC
>JAEYVF010000184.1 GCA_023432005.1 Actinomycetes bacterium | reverse complement strand
CTGGCGCGCTGCGGCGCCGCAGCGCTCGGGGCGTCCGGGTGCGGGCCCCCTCGCCGCGCGACTCGTGCTCGACGACGGATCCGGCTTCGACGTCACCGAGGCGGGCACGAAGAAGAGCCTCGCGATCTTCGTCGTGCGCGATCCCCGGGACGTGCCCGGCGTCGCGCGGCTCGGCCCGGACCCGCTCGCCGAGGACTTCACCCTCGAGCGGTTCCGCGACATCCTCACGTCCCAGGGGCGTGCGCAGCTCAAGGGCGTGCTGCGCGACCAGTCGGTCATCGCGGGCGTCGGCAACGCCTACTCCGACGAGATCCTGCACCTCGCGCGCATGTCGCCCTACAAGCCCGCCGCCATGGATGAGGAGGATGCCGCGACGCTCTACGACGCCCTGCGCACGACGCTCGCGGAGGCCGTGGCTCGTGCGGAGGGCACGACCGCCTCCGCGCTCAAGGCCGAGAAGAAGTCGAACCTCCGCGTGCACGGGCGCTTCGGCGAGCCGTGTCCCGTGTGCGGCACGCGCATCGAGCAGGTGATCTTCGCGGACCGCACCTTCCAGTACTGCCCGACGTGTCAGACGGGCGGCAGGAAGCTCAGCGATCGCGTGATGGATCGACTGCTGAAGTGATCCGCCCACCGGGTCGAGGAGAGCCCGCGGGGTGGACGGGTCACGGGACCGCGATCAGCCGAGCAGCTGATCCGCGAGCAGCTCGAGCGTGCGCTCACGTCCCACGGCACGGTCGGCCCTCTCCCCGTCACGCGATCCGGCGCCGGGCGACACCATGACCTCGTCGACGCCGAAGCGCGCGGCGAGCTCCCGGATGCGCTCGGCCGCGGCATCCGGGGCGTCGACGACCCAGCGCTCGAGCATGGCCTCGACGACGTGGCGGGACGCCGCGTCGAGCTCCTCGCGCTCGGCGCCCTCGACGGTGTCGAGCACGCGCAGGGGCTTGCCGGTGCGCAGTCGCGCCATGTTGTGCAGCGACGGCAGGGCGCGCGCGTGCGCCTCCTCGGCGGTGTCCGCGACGACGACGTTGAGCGTGAGGAACGTGCGCGGGGCATCGAGGGCTCCCACGGCGCGGAACTCGCGTCGGTAGATCTCGAGCGCGCGCTCGGTGCCCTCGCCCGAGAAGTGGTGAGCGAACACGTAGGGCAGACCGAGCTTCGCGGCGAGGTGCGCGGAGTAGTCGGACGAGCCGAGCAGCCACAGCTCCGGCAGCCCCGCAGCCGCGGGGGTCGCGCGCACCTCGTAGTCGCGCAGCCCGTCATGGGTGTTGACGGTGACCGTCGCGCCGTCGCCCGCGAGGGCGCGGATGTCGCCGAGGTGCTCCTCGAAGCGGTCGACCTCGCTCGTGGGCCCGCTCGCGCGCAGCAGCGCCGAGATGACGGGGTCGGACCCCGGCGCGCGGCCGATCCCGAGGTCGATGCGCCCCGGCGCGAGCGCCTCGAGGGCCGCGAACTGCTCGGCGACGACGAGCGGGGCGTGGTTCGGCAGCATGACGCCTCCCGAGCCGACGCGGATGCGCTCGGTGCGCGCCGCGGTGGCGGCGATGAGCACGGGTGGTGTCGTCGACGCGACGGCCGGCATGTTGTGGTGCTCGGCGTACCAGTAGCGCGTGAAGCCGAGCGCGTCGGCGCGGCGGGCGAGCGCGAGCGACGCGGCCACGGCATCCGCGGAGGTCTGGCCGGTGTGCACCGGCACGAGGTCGAGGACGGAGAGGGCGGGGGTCACCCAGGGGTCAACGCGCGCGATTGCGGGGTCATTCCTCGGGCTGGTTCCGACACGCCCGCTGCGCGGGCTACTCAACCGGCGAGCAACCCGCTGATTGAGTAGCGGCGCAGTCTCGTGTCGAGGTCAGCTGCGTGTCACTCGTCCTCGTCCTCGTCGTCGAGCTCGCGCGGCTTGACGTAGGGGTCCTCGTCGCCCGCGTAGTCGGCGTTCGCGGCGAGGGCGCGGGCCTCGTTGTCGCGCTCGGTGGCCTCGCGAAGCAGGGCGTCGATCGCCGCGGCGTTCTCGGGGATCGCGTCGGCGATGAACTCGAGGCTCGGGGTGAGCCGCAGGTTGAGGTTGCGCCCGACCTCGGTGCGCAGCATCCCGGTGGCGGCCTTGAGCGCGGCGGCGGAGTCGGCGCGCTCCTCGTCGGTTCCGTACACGGTGTAGAAGACGCTCGCATGCTGCAGGTCGCCCGTGACGCGCACGTCGGTGATCGTCACGAAGCCGAGCCGCGGGTCTCGGAGGCCGCGCTCGAGGCGCTGCGCGATGATCTCGCGGATCCGATCGGCGACCTTGGCCGCCCGAGGGTTCTCACCCATCTGCCCACCTGCCTTTCAGATGACGTGGTCGCAAGCGCGGCCCGGAAAAAGGGACTCAGGCGGCGGAGGGGGTCGGATGTCCCTTCTGAGTCAATCGGGGAAGGGGCCCCCGCTCTTGACTCAGAAGGGACATCCGTCCCCCGAAGCCGCCGTCACCCGTGATGACTAGCCGCGCGGCTTCTCGACCAGCTCGATCGTCTCGATCTCGTCGCCGATCTGGATGTCGTTGAACTTGCCGAGCCCGATACCGGCCTCGAAGTCCGTCTTGACCTCCGTGACGTCGTCCTTGAAACGACGCAGCGACTCGATGGCGAGGTTGTCGCCGACGACCACGCCGTCGCGGATGACGCGCGCCTTGGCGTTGCGCGTGATCGTGCCGGAGCGGACGAGCACACCGGCGATGTTGCCGAACTTGGAGGAGCGGAACACCTCGCGGATCTCCGCGACACCCGACTGGACCTCCTCGTACTCCGGCTTGAGCATGCCCTTGAGCGACGACTCGATGTCGTCGAGCGCGGAGTAGATGACGGAGTAGAAGCGGATGTCGATGCCCTCGCGCGCGGCGCGCTCGCGCGCCTTGACGTCCGGGCGCACGTTGAAGCCGATGACGATCGCGTTGTCGATCGTGGCGAGATCCACGTCGGACTCGGTGATCGCGCCGACGCCGCGGTGCAGGATGCGGAGCTGGACCGAGTCGTCGACCTCGATCTTGAGCAGCGACTCCTCGAGCGCCTCGACGGCACCGGAGACGTCACCCTTGATGATGAGGTTGAGCGAGTCGACCTTGCCCTCTTCGAGCGCGCGGGTGAAGTCCTCGAGCGAGATGCGCTTGCGGGCCTTGGCCAGCTGGGCGTTGCGCTCGACGGCCTCGCGCTTCTCGGCGATCTGCCGGGCCGTGCGGTCCTCCTCGGTGACGAGGAAGGTGTCGCCCGCGCGGGGCACGGTCGAGAGGCCCTGCACCTGGACGGGACGCGACGGCGCGGCCTCCTCGACCGGGTCGCCGTTCTCGTCGTGCATGGCACGGACGCGGCCGTACGCCGTTCCCGCGACGATCGCGTCGCCGACGCGCAGCGTTCCCGACTGGATGAGCACGGTCGCCACGGCGCCGCGGCCCTTGTCGAGCTTGGCCTCGATCGCGACACCGCGCGCGTCCTTGTTGGGGTTCGCGCGCAGGTCGAGCCCGGCGTCGGCCGTGAGGAGCACGGCGTCGAGCAGCTCGGTGATGCCGATGTTGTTGAGCGCCGAGACGTCCATGAACATCGTGTCTCCGCCGTACTCCTCGG
>JAEYVF010000173.1 GCA_023432005.1 Actinomycetes bacterium | reverse complement strand
AGCCCTGCGAGACTCGCGAAGCCCGACGCCGCGGGGACGCGCCCGCGCGAGGGCTTGAGCCCCACGAGGCCGGTCGCCGCCGCGGGGATACGGATGGATCCCCCGCCGTCGGACCCCGGTGCGACGGGAAGCAGCCCGGCGGCGACGGCGACGGCGGCGCCCCCGCTCGAACCGCCCGCACCGAGGCCCGTGTCGTAGGGGTTGCGCGCGGGCCGCCCGGCGAGCGGCTCCGTGTAGCTCGGGAAGCCGAACTCGGGCGCAGCCGTCGCGCCGAGGCTCACCGCCCCCGCGTCGTCGAGCACGATCGCGAGCTCGTCGCTCTCGTCCGGCACGAAGCCGGCGAACGCACGGGATCCGAAGCTCGTCTCGCGTCCCGCTCGCGCGACGAGCGCCTTGTCGGCGAGCGGCAGACCCCACAGCGCGAGCGCATGCGGGAGCGAGGCGACATCGTCCGCGCGCCGGAGGGCGGCATCCGGGTCGACGCGCGCGAACGCCCCGAGCCCCGCGTCGAGCCGCGCGATGCGGCCGAGGTAGTGCTCGGCGAGCTCGCGCGGCGTCACCTCGCCGCGACGCAGCCAGTCGAGCTGCTCGACGGCCGTGAGGTGGTGGAGTTCGAACACCCTCCGAGCGTAGGCGGATGCGGGGTTGACATCCGGGGTCCCGCATGGTTGGTTAGTTACTCAAGTAATGAACCCACCCACCAACCGGGAGCCCACGTGGACGACAGCCGCCCGATCTTCCTGCAGATCGCGGAACAGCTCGAGGACGACATCGTCGCGGGGCGCCTCCCGGAGGAGACCCAGGTCCCCTCCACCAACGAGCTGGCCGCGTTCCTGCGCATCAATCCGGCGACCGCCGCGAAGGGCGTGAACCTGCTCGTGGACCAGGGGGTCCTCTACAAGAAGAGAGGCATCGGCATGTTCGTCGCCGAGGGCGCCCGCGCGCGCCTCGTGGCCCAGCGCCGCGATCGATTCCGGGAGCAGTACCTCGCTCCCCTGCTGACCGAGGCCGAGCGACTCGGGATCACCCCCGTGCAGCTCGCCGCCATGATCCGAGAGGACGGACGATGACCACCGTGATCCGCGTCGAAGGACTCGGCAAGACCTACGGCCACGGTGCGAACGCCGTGCACGCCGTCGCCGACGCGAGCTTCGCGCTCGAGGAGAACCGCATCCACGGTCTCCTCGGACGCAACGGCGCCGGCAAGACCACGCTCATGCAGCTGCTCACCGGGCAGGAGTTCGCCGACGCGGGCGCTGTCGAGGTGTTCGGAGAGTCGCCCGTCGAGAACGCGCGCGTGCTCGACCGGGTGTGCTTCATCAAGGAGAGCCAGCGCTACCCCGACGACTTCCGGGTGAAGCACGTGCTGCGCAGCGCCCCGTGGTTCTTCCCCGAGTGGGACGAGGACTTCGCCGAGGACCTCGTCGAGCGCTTCCGCCTGCCCCTGAACCGCCGCGTCAAGAAGCTCTCGCGAGGTCAGCTCTCGGCCGTCGGGGTCATCGTCGGCCTCGCGAGCCGCGCACCCCTGACCTTCTTCGACGAGCCGTACCTCGGGCTCGACGCGGTGGCCCGGCAGCTCTTCTACGACACCTTGCTGGCCGACTTCGCCGAGCACCCGCGCACCGTCGTGCTCTCGACGCACCTGATCGACGAGGTCTCCAACCTGCTCGAGCACGTCGTCGTGATCGACGAGGGCCGCATCATCATCGACGCGGATGCCGAGGAGCTGCGCGGCTCCGCGATCGACGTCGTGGGCGCGCGCTCCGTCGTCGAGTCGTTCACCGCGGGCCGCGAGGTGCTGCACCGCAGCGCCCTCGGCGGCCTCGCGACCGCGACCATCGCAGGGCTCGACGAGGCCGGGCGGGCTGAGGCCCGCGCGGCGGGACTCGAGCTCGCGCCCGTCTCGCTCCAGCAGCTCGTCATCCGCACGACCGCCGGCGAGACCGCCGACCGCACGAATGGAGTCTCCGCATGACCGCCGTCACCACCCCCACGCACTCCCCCGCCTCGCCGGGCGCCCGCGTCTGGCGCGTCGTGCGGCTGCTCACGGCGAACCCGGCCACCACGATCGGGATGCCGCTGCTCATCGTCGGGCTCATCTTCCTCGCCACGTGGTTCATCTGGTGGATGATCATGAGCTCGGTCTCGGGCACGGACGCGGCCGACGCGGCCGACGGCATCCGCTACAACGGTGCGAGCGCGTGGATCTTCTTCTACATGCTCGTCGTCGCCGTGCAGGCGGTGAACCTCACCTTCCCCCTCGCGCTCGGCTACGGCTCCACGCGCCGCGCCTTCAGCACCGGCGCGGGACTCACCTGGGTGCTGCTCTCGGCGGGCTATGCCCTCGTCATGACCTTCGGGCGCTGGCTCGAGCAGCTCACCGACGGCTGGGGGGTGCACGGGAGCTTCTTCGGCTCCGCCTATTTCGCGACCGACGCCGGCTGGCTCGCCCAGTGGTGGATCTACTTCTGCTGGTTCGTGTTCTTCTTCTTCACGGGCATGATCTTCGCCGCCGTGTTCGTGCGCTGGAAGGCGTTCGGCCTCACGACGGCGCTCCTCGTGCTCGGTGCGCTCGTCGTGGCGGGCGTCGCGATCCTCACCTTCACGGGCAGTTGGGGCGGCTTCTGGGAGCGGGTCATCGAGCTCGGCACCCTCGGCGTCGCGAGCGTGCTGCTCGTGCCGGCGGTGCTCGCCGCGGGTCTCGGCCACCTGCTGCTGCGGAGGGCCACCCCGCGCAGCTGACGCTCAGCCCTCGCCGTCGCCCTCGCTCTGCTCCAGCTCCTGAAACAGGGTGAGGGCGACGCCGTCCGGCCCCTCGAGGCGCGCGTTGAGCGAGCTCCACGGGGTCGGGGTCGGCGGGGCGACGAGCTCCGCGCCGGCGGCGACCGCGGCGTCCGTCGTCCGCTGCGCGTCGGCCACCTCGAGCGCCACGCGCATCGTGAGCGGGTAGACGTGCGCGGCGGGACGGCCCACCTCGACATCGTCGATGAAGTCGATCTGCGCGCGGTTGGCCAGCTCGAGCGTCGCCGCCGGGATGCCGAGGATCACGACGCGCGCGTCGCCCTCGGCCTCGTACGCCTCGAGCACGGGCAGGCCGAGACCGTCGCGGTAGAAGGCGAGCGCCGCGTCGAGGTCGGCGGTCTCCAGCACGAGCCGCAGCTGCAGGGCGCTCACTTGAGGCTCTTCTGCATCAGCACGGTGCCGAGCCATCGGTCGAACTTGTAGCCGACCTTGCCCATGTGGCCGATCTCCGTGAAGCCGAACGAGCGGTGCATGGCGATCGACGCCTCCGCGCCCTTGTCGGCGATGACGGCGATCACCTCCTTGATGCCCGCCTCCTTCGCCCGTCGCAGGAACTCGCCCATGAGCGCCTTCCCGAGCCCCTTGCCCGTCGACGCCGCGCGCAGGTAGATCGAGTTCTCCACGGTGAAGCGGTAGGCGGCCTTCTGCTTCCAGGGCGACGCGTTCGCATAGCCGAGGATCTGCCCCGAGGGCGAGACGGCGACGAGCCAGGGGTAGCCGAGCTTCGCGTTGTGGCGGAACTTGGAGCGCAGCTCGCGAAGCGACTGCGGCTCCTCGTCGAAGGTCACCGTCGAGTTGGCCACGTAGTGGTTGTAGATCTCGCGGATGTCGGGCAGGTCCTGCTCCGTCGCGTCGCGGATGGAGAAGGAGAAGTCGGGCTCGGGCTCGGGCCGCTTGCGCAAGTGGGGAGGCAGGCGTCGACGCGGGTTGTATTCCTCTTCGAGCATCCCGCCCCCTTCCGAGCGTCAGGTCACGTCACGGCGCCACGTCGTGAGCCCGCCGATCGCCAGGAAGAGCACGGCATAGCCCGCGAGCACGAGTCCACCTTGCCACCATTCGAGGGCGTCCGCGGCCCCTCCCGCGACGAGCGAGTAGATGCTCGATCCCACGAGGGCGTCGGTCGCGGCGCCCGGGAGGAAGCGTCCCACCGCGGCCGTCCACTCCCAGAACGAGGTGCCGAGGCGCAGGAGCGGCTCGAGGAACTGCGTGAAGGCGAGCACCGTCACGATCACGGCGACCTGGTTCGGCATGAGCACGCCGAGGCCGACCCCGATGACCGCCCACAGCGCCATCGCGAGCAGGGCGCGCGCGATGAGCGCCCACGTGTCGCTCGACCCGAAGCCCGGATCGACGCCCACGAGCTGCAGCACGAGCCCCCCGAGGCCCGCCGATGCGGCGAGGCCCACGAGTCCGTACACGACGCCCCACGCGAGGCCCGCGCCGACCTTGCCGCCGAGCACGAGGCCGCGGCGGGGCGTCGCGAGGAAGGTGGGCGTGAGCGTCTGGTGACGCGCCTCGGAGGTCGACGCGAGAGCGCCGAACAGCAGCGGGAACACATAGCCGACGGATGTCGCGGTGCTGTAGACGAGCGGGGGCACGGCGTCGTCGCCGAACATCCCGCCCGACTCCTCGACGAGCACGCCGCCGAGCGCGGCGATGACCCCCGCGTTGAAGGCCGTCCACACGAAGAGGATGAGGGCCAGGAGCCACCACGCGCGCGTCGTGGCGATCTTGAGCAGCTCGGAATGCAGTGAGCGCAGCATCAGCGGATCTCCCCCTCTCCGACGATCCCGAGGAAGACGTCCTCGAGCCCCTCCCTCTGCGGCACCAGGAGGCGCAAGGGCACACCGGCGGTGAGCGCGTGGCGCCCGATCGCGTCGGCGTCGAGGCCGCTCACGTGGAGGCCGTCCGGGGCGACCTCGACCTGCGCACCCGCCGCCTGAAGCGCGCGGGCGAGCGCCTCGCGGTCGACGGCGTCGACGTGCACGCGCGCGATCGCCCCGTTCGCGAGGCCGTCGAGCGTGCCCTCGTAGGCGAGCTTGCCGTGCGAGATGATGACGACGCGGTCGACCGTCTGCTGCACCTCGCTCAGGAGGTGCGACGAGACGAGCACCGTGCGCCCCTCGGCCGCGAGATCCCGCAGGAAGACGCGGATCCAGCGGATGCCCTCGGGGTCGAGGCCGTTGATGGGCTCGTCGAGCACGAGGGCGCCGGGGTCGCCGAGCAGGGCGGCCGCGAGGCCGAGCCGCTGACGCATGCCGAGCGAGTAGCCGCCCACACGGCGCCGGGCGGCATCCGAGAGCCCGACCCACGCGAGCACCTCGTCGACGCGCGCCGACGGGATACGGGCGGCGGCCCCCATGACCCTCAGGTGATCGCGGCCCGTGCGGCCGGGGTGGAAGCTCGCGGCCTCGAGCGCCGTGCCGACAGTACGCAGCGGCGCGTCGAGCTCGGCGTAGCTGCGCCCGTCGAAGGTCGCCCGCCCGCTCGTGGGGCGCACGAGGCCCACGAGCGAGCGCAGCGTCGTGGTCTTCCCCGCGCCGTTGGGCCCGAGGAAGCCCGTGACGACCCCCGGCTCGACACGGAAGCTCAGATCGTCGACGGCTGTCGTGCCGCCGAACCGCTTGGTCAGGGATTGGATCTCGATGACGGGCCCGGCCATGGCGCCCACGCTACCGACACGGGCGGGGGGCGCGCCTCCGCCCTGCGACGGAGACGCGGGTCAGGAGGCGTCGAGCGCTCGCAGGTCCCAGTCGACGGGCTGAGCTCCCGCCTCGCTCAGCAGGGTGTTCGCCCGGCTGAACGGTCGCGATCCGAAGAACCCGTTGTGCGCCGAGAGCGGGCTCGGGTGGGCGGACGCGATGACGGGCGTGTCGCCGAGCAGCGGCCGCAGCGTGCCCGCATCCCGACCCCACAGGATCGCGACGAGCGGGGTGCCGCGCGCGACGAGCGCCCGGATGGCGTGCTCGGTCACGGCCTCCCACCCCATGCCGCGGTGCGAGCCCGATGCGCCCGCGCGCACCGTGAGCACGCGGTTGAGCAGCATGACCCCCTGACCGCTCCACCCCGACAGGTCTCCGTGCTCGGGCGGGGTCACGCCGAGGTCGACGGCGAGCTCCGTGTAGATGTTCTGCAGGCTCCGCGGGATGGGACGCACGTGGCGCTCGACGGCGAACGACAGCCCGATCGGATGACCGGGCGTGGGATACGGGTCCTGCCCGACGATGAGCACGCGGACGTCGTCGAACGGCTGGGCGAAGGCCCGCAGCACGTTCGCCCCTGCCGGGAGGTACGGGCGCCCCGCCGCGACCTCGGCGCGCAGCAGCTCGCCCATCCGCGCGATCTGCGGCGCGACGGGCTCGAGGGCCGAGGCCCACCCCGGGTCGACGAGCTCGGCGAGCGGCCGCGGCGCGCTCATGCCCCGAGTGTGCCCACGATGACTCCGGCCGGCTCGTCGAGCACCTGCCAGACACTGCCCTCGCCGAACACCGCGAAGCCGTCGTCGCCCACGACGAGGACGGTCTTCTCGTCGATCGCGACGCCGCCGTCGACGAGTCCCGCCTCGGTCGCCGCGACGAGCCGGCTGAGCGTGCCCCACTGCGCGGCGTGCACGTCGATGGCGAGATCCACGAGACCGAGGCCCTCGACGACCGTGACCTCCTCGAGGTCCTCCGCGGTCTCCTCAGGGCACACGGCGATGCCGTTGATGCGCCAGCCGCCCACGATCGCGCGATCCGCGGCGATCATCGCCCCGGCCGAGAAACCGAGGTACGGGAGGCCGTCGGCGACGAGCAGGCGGATCTCCTCCACGAGCGGATCGACGGCCGCGTGGTAGGCGGGGGTGAGCCCGCCGCCCACGAGGAGCCCGTCGATGTCGGTGAGCACGCTCGCCGGGAACGTCTCGCCCGAGGAGAGGACGGTCACGACCGGGTCGCACGCGGCCACGCGGCGGAGCGACTCCGGGTACCCCGCTCGGTACTCCGGCGAGGGGGTCTCGCCATCCACGACGATGAGGATGCCGACACGCGGCACCGCACGGCCGCTCGCCGTCGCGCGCACGGCCGTCTCGGAGAGGAAGGCCGTCGTCACCTCGGGATCGCCCTCGGGAGACCAGCCGCCCCCCACGAGGTGGACGCTCACGCGTCCGCGCTCCAGGCGAGCCCGCGCGACGCCCGCCCGGAGGGCCCGCCGTCGAGGATCTCGCGTTCCGCAACCGCCATGCCTCAACGGTACCCACCCCTCGCGGGGTCTAGCATCCGATCATGGCGACCCGAGCCCGCACTGCCTCCGCGATCACGTTCTCCCTCATCGGCTACCTCTTCCTCGTCGAGCTGACGAGCGGCATCCTGCAGGGGTTCTACGTGCCCCTGATCCCCAACATCGTGCGCCACCTCGAGATCCACGACGGCGACTTCAACTGGTTCGAGGCGGCGCAGCTGCTGCTGTCGGCGATCGCGGTGCCCGTGTTCTCGAAGCTCGGCGACATGTACGGGCACAAGCGGATGCTGCTCGTGACGACCGCGCTCACGGCCGGTGCCACCTGGTGGCTCGCCGTCGCGGCCGACTTCACGACGTTCCTCATCGCCTGGTCGCTCCAGGCGTTCTACGTCGTGTGGCTGCCGCTCGAGGTCGCCCTCATCTTCGACCGCGGACGCCGCAGCGGCTCAGGTCGCTCGCAGACCCGCCGCGCCGCGGGGTTCCTCGTCGTGGCTCTCGAGGCGGGCGCGATCATCGGCGCCCTCGGCGCGAGCCGCGTCTTCCGCGCCGTCGGCGGCGACCTCACGCTCACCCTCTTCGTGCCGGCGATCGCCGTGACGCTCGTGTTCTTCGCGATCCTGTTCGGCGTGCCGGAGTCCGAGCCCCAGGGGCGGCGCCGTCTCGACGGGGTCGGATTCGCGCTG
Source organism: Actinomycetes bacterium (assembly GCA_023432005.1). Lineage (GTDB taxonomy): Bacteria > Actinomycetota > Actinomycetes > Actinomycetales > Microbacteriaceae > Homoserinibacter. Next base: position 3,087 of record JAEYVF010000173.1, on the reverse strand, counting down.
CTGTCGGCGGGGCTGCTCGTCATCACGGCCGGCCTCGTCTTCCTGCGGATCTCGACCATCGGCGACCTCGTGGTCTCCATGGAGACGCGTGTCGTGGCGCTCGTGATCGCGGTCGCGGTGGGCGCCGCGGTGCTCTACGCCTTCGGCCGCTGGGAGCTGCGCCATCCCGATCCGGCGATCGATCTGCGGGTCATGCGACAGCCCGCCATGTGGCCCGTGCTCGTCACGGCGGCCCTCTTCGGCATCAGCGTGCTCGGCGCGCAGGCGCCGCTGCTGACCTTCTCGGCGACCGACCCCGCGGTGCACGGCTACGGGCTGGGCCTCGACGAGGACACCCGCTCGTACCTGGTGGGCGCGTACCTCGTGGCGATGATCATCGGCGCTCTGCTCTTCTCCGCGATCTCGCGCGGTGTCGCGCCGCGGCTCGCGCTCATCGTCGCGACGGCTCTCGTCGCCGTCGGCTATCTGGCGTTCCTCCCCTTCCACACCGAGGTGTGGCAGGTCGTCGCGAACATGGTCGTCGCGGGTCTCGGATCGGGCGCGCTCGTCGCGGCGCTCCCGGCTGCCGCGGCTGCGGCGGCGCCGGTGGGCCAGACGGGCGTCGCATCCGGCATGACGAACACGACGAAGACGATCGGCGGGGCGTTCGCCTCGGCGATCTTCGGCGTCGTGCTCGTGACGGCGGCCGCGGATGTCGCCGAGACGACCGTCGCGCCCCTCGCGGGCTACATGACGGTCTGGGCGATCTGCGGCGGCGGCGCCCTCATCGCGATGGTCCTGCTGTTCTTCGTGCCGAGGCTCGCCTTCGCCGATGTGGAGGAGGAGCTGCTCCCCGCGGTGGAGCGCGGCTGACTCAGCCCTTCGGAGTGAGCTGTCCCTTGTGGATCGTGCGCACGGCCGATTGCGCCACGGGCTTCACGATCACGAGGTCGAGGTCGACATGGCTCGGCAGCTCGACGGCGTGCACGATCGTCTCGGCGATGTCGTCGGCGCGGAGCGGGTTCTCGACCCCCGCGTAGACTGCATCGGCGGCCGCCTGATCGCCGCGGTAGCGCACGAGCGAGAAGTCGGTCTTGACCATGCCGGGGGCGATCTCGATCACCCGCAGCGGCTCGCCGCCGAGCTCGAGGCGCAGCACCGCCATGAGCGCGTGCTCCGCGTGCTTCGCGGCGTTGTACCCGCCGCCGCCCAGGTAGACCGTGTGGCCCGCGATCGAGGTCACCGCGACGATGTCGCCGGAGCCGCGCTCGACCGAGCCGGCCCGGAGCGACGGGAGCAGCGCCGCGATCATCCGCTGCGTGCCGAGCACGTTCACCTCGAACATGGCGCGCCAATCGTCGATGACGGCGTCCTCGACGCTCTCGGTGCCGAAGGCGCCGCCCGCGTTGTTGACGAGCGCGTGCACCGGGCCGCCCGCCTCGACCTCGGAGCGGACGCGGGCGACGTCCGCCTCGACCGTCACATCCGCGACGATGGGCGTCAGCACTCCCTCGGCCGCGAGCGCCTCGAGCCGCTCCGCGCGGCGCGCGACGCCGATCACGTCCCACCCGCGGGCGGCGAAGAGCCGAGCCGTCGCCTCCCCGATGCCCGAGCTCGCCCCCGTCACGACCACGCGATATGCCATGGGGCAACGCTACCTTCGCCGCCTACGCTGGACGGATGACCGACACCGCGTCCGTGCCGACGAAGCCGCGCGTGCGGGTGCCGCTGTGGGACAACGCGCGATTCGGGTGCATCGTGCTCGTCGTGATCGGCCACGCGATCCAGCGCCAGACGAGCGACTCCGACAACGCGCTCACGCTCTACCTGTTCATCTACGCCTTCCACATGCCCGCGTTCGCCATCGTGTCGGGCTACTTCTCGAAGGCGGCGCCTCCCGGGATCCGCCAGATGCGCCGGGTGATCACCGACATCGTGCTGCCCTACGTGATCATGCAGAGCATCTGGTCGCTCGTGCAGTGGCTCGTCGAGGGCAAGAACGCGTTCAACCCGACGGAGCCGCACTGGACGCTGTGGTTCCTGCTCGCGCTCGCGATCTTCCGCACGGTGCTCCCCTACCTCGCGCTCCTGCGCTGGCCCCTGTTCTGGGCCGTCATCGCATCCGTCGGCGTGGGATTCCTCTCGAACGTCGACTCGACGTTCTCGCTCTCGCGCGCGATCGGCATCCTGCCGTTCTTCGTGCTCGGCTGGAAGCTGCGCTCGTGGACCATCGCCGACCGCTGGCGCGGCCTGCCGACGGGCGGGGTGTGGGGCGTGCGGGTCGTCGCCGCGGCCGTGCTGGCCGCGTGGCTCGCGGTCGTCGTCGTCAACATCCAGCAGTTCCGCGACTTCGACCTGCGCTTCTGGTTCTTCTACGACGACTCGTATCAGGATCTCGGCGAGCCCGTCTGGTGGGCGGGGCTGCTGCGGCTGGGGCTCATCGGCCTCGCCGTGCTGCTGAGCGCGGCGTTCTTCGCGCTCGTGCCCCGCAGGCAGACGTTCTTCACCGGGTTCGGCCAGGCCACGATGTACGTCTACCTGCTGCACTCCTTCGTGCTCTATCCCATCCGCGAGTCCGGGGTGCTCAAGGACGACCACTCCTCGGCGATCTGGCTGCTCACGATGGTGTTCGCCTCCCTCGCGATCTCCGTCGCGCTCTCGAGCCCCTGGGTGCGGCGGGTGTTCCGCCCCCTCATCGAGCCCAAGCCCAACTGGATCTTCGCGGAACGGGACGAGCGCCCGCCCGCCGCGTCGCGCACCGACCCCACCGGCGCGCGCCGTTCGTCCTGAGGCAGCGGCAGACGCGGATGTGACGCGGCGTTTCGTCGCGAATTGCCGCCTGACCTGGGCGCACGTAACGTTCCCGGCAAGCGGGCGGCAAGGTGCCCGCCGACCCGAGCGAGGAGCGAACCATGTCGGACTGGAAGTTCGAGACCCTGCAGATCCACGCCGGCGCCGCGCCGGACCCGGTCACCAACGCACGCGCGACGCCGATCTACAAGACCACGTCGTACGTCTTCAACAACGCCGACCACGCGAAGAACCTCTTCGCGCTCGCCGAGTTCGGCAACATCTACACGCGCATCATGAACCCGACGCAGGCGGTCA
>JAEYVF010000011.1 GCA_023432005.1 Actinomycetes bacterium | reverse complement strand
CCCCCCCCTGAAGGAGCCCCATGTCGAAGCACGTCGTCTTCATCCACGGACTGTGGATCCACTCGTCAGCGTGGCGCCCCTGGCAGGACCTGTTCGAGCAGAAGGGCTACACGACCGACGCTCCCGGATGGCCCGGTGATCTGCCCACGGTCGAGGCGACCCGCGCCGATCCGAGCGGCCTGAACAACCAGGGCATCTCCGAGATCTGCCGCCACTACGCCGACATCATCGAGACGCTCGACGAGAAGCCGATCGTCGTCGGCCACTCCTTCGGCGGCCTCATCGCGCAGGAGCTGCTCGCCCACGACCTCGCCGCCGCCGCCGTCGCGATCGACCCGGCGCCCGTCAAGGGCGTCAAGGTGCTGCCCTTCTCACAGCTGCGTTCGGGATTCCCCGTGCTGTCGAATCCCGCCAACCGCACGAGGACCGTCGCCCTCGACGAGTCGCAGTTCACGTACGCCTTCGGCAACCGGCTCTCGGATGCGGAGTCGAAGGCGATCTTCGACGCGTTCACGATCCCGGGGCCCGGCCGGCCGCTCTTCGAGGACGCGACGGCCAACTTCGTGCGCAACTCGCCCGCGGCCGTCGACACCCATACCGCCGTCCGCGGGCCATTGCTGCTCACCTCGGGCACGGAGGACCACACGGTCCCGCGCGTCGTCACCGCCGCCGTCGCGAAGCTCTACGCCGACAACACCTCGTCCATCACGGAGTACCGCGAGTACCCGGGCAAGGGCCACTCCCTCACGCTGGATGCGGGCTGGCGCGACGTCGCCGATGACGTGCTCGCGTGGCTCGACGAGAAGGGCTTCGGGCCGAGCTGACGGCAGAGTCGGCCCTCAGCTCGCGGCGAGCCCCGTGCGGATGCGCACCTCGCGCTCCATGCGCTTCTCGTGCCGTGCCCGCCCCTTGATCGCCTCGGCCTCACGGCTCTTGGGCGGCGCGCTCGTCACGAGCTGGTCGAGCATGCGTCGCGTGGCCGCGGCGATCTCGTCGATGGCCTGGTCGAACGCGGCCTGGTTCGCGCGCGACGGGCGGGTCGACCCACTCACCTTGCGCACGAACTGGAGGGCCGCCTCCCGCACCTCATCGTCGGTCGTCGCGGGCTCGAAGTTGTGAAGGCAGCGGATGTTGCGGCACATGCCGCGACGATACGCCGCGACGGCGACGGCGTCACGCGGTCAGCGGTCGGTGCAGGCGACGCAGACCGTGCGCGCGGGGCGGATCTCGAGCTGACCCGGCGGGATGGGCTGACCGCACACGCTGCACACGCCGTAGCTCCCGGATGCCACCCGCGCCTCGGCGGCGTCGAGCTCGGCGAGCTCCGCGCGGTGCTCCGCGCGCGCACCCTCCGCCTGCTGCCACTCGAAGGTGAGCGCGAATCCCTCCGGGTCGTGCTCCTCGTCGATCCAGTCGCCGCGGGCGGAGCGCACCGCCGCGAGCCGGGCCTCGACGCCGGCCAGGCGCTCCTCGACCACGGCGCGGCGCTCGGCGATCCAGCCGAGGGCGGTCGTGGCATCGGGGAAGGGGGCATCCGGCGGCGTCATGCCTCCATGGTCGCGCGGATGCGTCGCGATCACAGGCTCGAGCGCCCCCGAACCCGGCGCACGGCGGACGACAGACGCATTCAGCCTGTCGCCGCTACATGAAACCGACCTCTTGACACCCGCACTTGTTTTTTGCAAGTGTGGACACCGTCCACATTCGCCAAGAGAGAAGACCACCATGACCTCGATGTTCGTCAACCTGCCGGTCACTGACCTGGAGCGCGCGAAGGCGTTCTACACGGCCATCGGCGGCACCGTGAACCCCCTCTTCACCGATGACAACGCGGCCTGCATCGTCATCGACGAGGGCCACAACTACTTCATGCTGCTCACGCGCGAGTTCTTCCAGACCTTCACCGACCTCCCCATCGGCGACAACGCGAAGAACCCCACGAACACGACCGCGATCTTCGTCGACAGCCGGGAGGCGGTCGACAGCGCGGTCGCCGCGGGCGTCGCGGCGGGCGGCCGCGAGTCGCAGGACCCGGCGGACTACGGGTTCATGTACCAGCGCCAGCTCACCGACCCCGACGGCAACCTCCTGGAGTTCGGCTGGATGGACCCCGCCGCCTCCGAGAAGGGCCCCGAGGCCTACATGGCCGCGCAGCAGCAGGCCTGACCGGATGGCGGCGCGCGACTACGGCCAGTACTGCGGCGTCACGCGGGCCCTCGAGCTCGTGGGCGAGCGATGGGCGCTGCTCATCGTGCGGGACCTGCTCGTGGGACCGCGCCGCTACGGCGAGCTCGCCGCGGGCCTCCCGCGCATCCCGAGCAACATCCTCGCGGCGCGGCTCAGGGAGCTGCAGGAGGCCGGCCTCATCCGTCGGGCGCCGCGCTCCCGTGTCATCGTCTACGAGCTGACGCCGTACGGTCGCGAGCTCGAGCCGGTCGTGCTCGCGCTCGGGGCGTGGGGCTTCAAGGCGATGGGCGACCCGCGCGAGAACCAGGTGATCACACCCGACTCCATGACGATGGCGTTGCGCACCGCCTTCCGAGCGGATGCCGCCGAGCGGCTCCCGGCCACCTCCTACATCGCGCGCCTCGGCCCCGCGGAGCTGCTCGTGCGCGTCGAGGGGCCGCGGCTCGACGTGCGACGGGGGCTCGCCCCGGCCGACCTCGACTTCGCGGCCGGCCCCGACATCCGCCGCCTGATCTCGGGCGAGCTCACGCCCGAGCGGGCCATCGCGTCGGGGGTGGTCGAGGTGCTCCGCGGGCCCGACGAGCTGCTCGCGCGATTCGCGACCACGTTCCACCTCGCGGCATAGCGCCGCACATTCACAGGAGGGATCCACCCATGTCCCCCATTCGCGGGGTAGGGTGACAGATAACCGATCTCCATCCGCAATAGCGAGTCTTCGCATCTCAGAGCGCCCAGGTGTTTCGAGCCGATCAGTCGCCGACACCCCTATGAGGTTCATCATGGGCGTTCTCTACTACGCCGACCAGGCGATCGTCATCGACGATCGCACCCGCTCCCATCTCAAGATCGCGCTGGTCACCAAGCTGCGGCGCGGGGAGAGCTTCACGCTCTCGTGGAGCCACCGACCGGGCGAGGCCGTCGGGCGCACCACCATCTGGATGCAGCCCGCCATTCCGCTGCGCTTCGAGTTCGACGAGCTCGAGCCGGGCCCGCTGAGCCGAGACTGGATCGAGCAGATCCTGCGCTCGTCGAACTCGACGGGCGGCATCCAGCTCGACGCCGAGACGATGCAGACGGGCTCCGTGCCCACGATCGACGGCCCGGGCGACGACGACCGCAGCGGGAGCGCGAAGACGGATGCCGTGCGCGCCACGACGCGGCGCTCGGCGCACGCGCGGCGCGCGATGGCCGCGTCGTGACTCCGTCCTAGTCCTGCGGGATGCCGCGCGACGCCTCTCCGAGGTCGTCGCCCTCCTCGAGGCCGTCCATCGAGTCGTCGAGCTGGCCCTTCATGCCCTGCGGGTCGTCGTCCTCGTCCTCGTCGGGCGGGGTGGGGGCGATGTCGGGGTCGACCGAGCCGTCCGCGATGCCGTCGCTGTTCCTGTCGTTCGTCATGCCTTCAGGTTCGCCGAGGCGGGGGCGTCGTCGTAGGGGGTTGACAGCGCTCCGGGATCGACGGGCGGGCGGCGGAGGCCGAGGAGCGCGACGGCGACGAGGGTCGTGAGGAGCATGGGCACGGGGGCGAGCGCGGGAGCCGCGGATGCCGCGAGCGTGCCGACGACGGCGCCGAGCACGAGAGCGACGATGCTGCCGAGCTTGACGAGCCGGCCACCTCGCTTGTGGTCGACGAGGTCCTCGACGAGCGCGGTGAGCGTGCCGGTCTGATAGGTGCCCGTGAGGCCGAGCTCGCCCGACACCCGGCGGGAGAGCACGGTCTGCACGCCGAGAGCCGCGGCCGAGAGGGCGATGACCGCGAAGCGCGCACCCGCATCCGTCCCCACCGCCCACCACACTCCCGCGGCGGCCGCGGTCAGGATCGGGAGCAGCGCGAGCACGGCGCTGCGGTGCGATCCGCGCGAGAGCCGGAAGCCGACGGCGAGGCCGACGGGGAACGCGGCGAGCGCCGCGCCCGCACCCGCGAGGGTCGCGAGGTAGTCGGGTCGGGTGAAGAGGCCCGCGAGCACGAGGTTGCCGGTCATGTTGGCGGTGAAGATGCCGCCGAGCTCGAGGAACCCGAAGGCGTCGGCGGCGCCGCTCGCGAAGGCGAGCAGCACGACCGACAACAGTCCGATGCGCGTACGGCGCACGGCTCCCGTGTCCATGGCCCGCGCCTCAGCCCTGCACCGGGTCGACGGGGTTCACGCGCGACACGATGAGCGGGTCGACGGGCGTCTCGGGGAACTGCGGCAGCAGGCGCTCCGGCACCTGGAACGTCGCCGCGAGCACCTCGCGCGAGAACGCGCTCGCCGTGGCCCGGTAGCCGATGTCGCCGGGGGTGGGCTGGTCGAAGAAGATCAGGAAGTGGATGTCGTCTTCGCCGACGTCCTCGATGTGGTGCGGGTAGGCGCTCGGCACGAAGTACACGTCGCCCGGCTCGAGCAGGTACTCGTCGAGCGTGCCGTCGGGGTCGAGCACGCGCATGCGCCCGTGACCCTGCGCGACGTAGCCCATCTCGACCGTCGTGGGGTGCCAGTGGGGTTCGCGCATGCCGTCGCCCGCGACGCGCAGCGAGTACATCGAGATGTCGTCGAGAGCCGCCCAGTACTGCTTGCGGGCGAGGCGGGCGCTGCCGAACTCGTACGAGATCGGCGCCGCCTGGCCCTCGATGTCGAAGAGGCGGGCATTCGGCAGGGTCGCGCCGTCGGGGATGCGCGCCGGCCCCTCGCGGTGCATGAGCTCGAGCGCGTCGCCGCGCGCGAAGTCGGCGAACGCGGATCCCGGCAGTCCGTAGGCGTTGCCGAGCACGTTGTCGGTCATGGAGTTCATCGCGTTCTGCAGCGCGAACACGTGGGGCCGCTCGTTGCGAAGGCCGAGGATGACCTCGGCGGTCGTCTCTCCGACGTTCTCGACGTGGTAGATCGCGCCCGACTCGACGTGGAACATCTGACCGGGAGCCACGACGAAGGTGGAGAAGCTGTCGGCGTTGCCCAGGGTGGAGACGAGCACGCGCCCGCGCAGCACATAGCCGAGCGCATCCGCGTCGACGTGCCACTGGGGCTGACGGATGGCGCCGGGCTCGAGCACGATGCGCTTGATCGAGAGGTTCTTGAGGATCGGCAGCGTGCCGGCATCGACGGCGCGGGTGGAACCGAGCTCGCTCTCGAACGCGGGGGCGGCGCCGGTGAGCGAGCGGACGTGGACGGAGGTGGTGGTCATCTCTCGCACCTTTCTGTCGGGGGCCCGGGTGGGGCACGCGTCGATGCTGCCCGCCGGCACCCGGCCGCGTCCAAGACGCAGCATCGACTGTTCGATAGGCGGCGCTTATCGCTACGCTTCCGGCAACAGGCAGGGGGCGACATGCTGATCCGCCAGCTCGAGTACTTCGTGGCACTCGCGCGTGAGGGCCATTTCGCCCGCGCCGCCGAGGCGTGCTTCGTCTCCCAGCCCGCCCTGTCGGATGCGCTGCGCAAGCTCGAGGCCGAGCTCGGCGTCACGCTCGTGCAGCGCGGGCGCGCCTACGAGGGGCTCACCCCCGAGGGCGAGCGGCTGCTGCCGTGGGCGCGGCGCGTGCTCGCCGACCACGACGCGCTGCGCGACGAGGCGGCCGGCCTGCGCGCGGGGCTGCGCGGGAGGCTGCGCATCGGCGTCGTGCCCGCCGCGTCGACGACCGCCGCGCCACTGCTGTCCGCGTTCGCGGAGCGGCATCCGCTCGTGACGCTGCAGCTCAACACCAAGCTCGCGGGATCGGAGATCGTGCGCCGCATTCTCGCGTTCGAGCTCGACGCGGGCATCACCTACGCGGGCTCGGAGGTGGAGGGGCTGCGCACCGTGCCGCTCTACCGCGACCGCTCGGTGCTCATCGCCTCGACGGCGCTGCTCGGGGGCCGGCCCGACCGGCTCACCTGGGGGCAGGTCGGCGAGCTGCCCCTGGCGCAGATCGAGACGACGATGCACGGACGCGGCCTCACGGATGCCGCCTTCGCCGCCGCGGGGGTCGTGCCGTCGGCATCCGTCGTCGTCGACTCGATCGCCGCGCTGCACTCGCTCGTGCGCGCAGGGCGATGGGCGGCGATCGTGCCGGCCGCGTGGTCGGCGCCGTTCGAGCTCGGGCCCGAGGTGCACAGCGTGGAGCTCGATCCGGAGGTGGCGGCGGGCATCGTGCTCGCGACGCATCCCGCCGAGCCCGCACCCCCGCTCGCGGCGGCCCTGCGCGAGGCGGCGGTCGGTCTGCGAGCGCGTCCGGGCGGGTGACGCTCCCCCTCGGAGCGGCGGCTAGATGGACTCGGCGATGCGCTTGATCTCGCGCAGGCGGCGATCCCACTCCACGCCGATCGCGTCGAGCCGCCGTGCGGTCGCCTCGAGCTGCGCACCGACCACGCGGTAGCGCACCTCGCGACCCGCACGCACGGGCTCCACGAGGCCGACCTCGTGCAGAACGGCGAGGTGCTTCGCGATGGCCTGGCGGGTCACGGGCAGGCGCCCGGCGAGAGCGGACGCCGATGCGTCGCCCTCGCCGAGCGCTGCGAGGATGCTCCACCGGGTCTCGTCTCCGAGCGCGGCGAACACAGGGACGAGGGTCTCGGTCACGCGCCACCCTCGAGCAGCGCGACGAGCTTGTCGAGTTCGTCCGTCCATCCGGTGCCGTGATCGCGCGCGTTCGCACGCGGGTCGCTCGTGCGCTCGAATCCCGTCTCGACGATTGTGAGCTGGGTGCCCCCGTCGACCTCGGCGAGGGTGAACGTGAAGACCGTGGAGGTCTCCTCCTCGAGCTGCGCCGGGCGCTCCGGCGCGGCGTCGTCGTTGCCCCAGCGGTAGGTGATCTCGCGCGGGGCGTCGACCGCCTCGATGCGCAGCGGGATCGCGCCATAGCCCTCGAAGCTCATCGTGCCGGTCGCTCCGGGGCCGGCACCGTCGAGCACCGTCTGGCCGAACCACTGCGAGATGTGGGCGGGGTCGGTGATCGCCGACCACACCTTCTCGACGGGCGCGGCGATGCGGATGCTGCGCCGGACGCTGAACGACTCCTCGTCGACGACGGCCGGCGGGTTGATGGTCATGCTCATGATGCTTCCCTTTCTCGTGCGGATATGCAATCCCCAGGTTGCACCTGTTTCTTACTTAATGCAACCCCTGAGTTGCAGATTGGCGAGCGCCGCATCCGCTCCCCGCCCCTGTCAAGGGCCTCAAGAAGGCCGACAGATCCTGACCGTCGGCCTAGGCGCGGATGAGGCGGGCGAAGCGGACGACGAGGTCGTCGGCGCCCTCGGCGAGCGAGATGCGGATGCGGGGCGCGGCGGCGCCGGATGCGGCGGCACCGGATGCGGCGAGGGCGCCGTCGGGCAGTGC
>JAEYVF010000094.1 GCA_023432005.1 Actinomycetes bacterium | reverse complement strand
GTGCCGCGCCGAGGACTTCGGCGGCGGGCTGGCCCTCCTCGTGACGTCGGCATCGGCGGTGCTGCTGGCCTGGCACGCGCCCTCCTCGGGCGTGCGGGAGGGGTGGGCGCGATTCGCGATCCCGGCGGTCGTCGTGTGGCTCGCCGCCGTCGTGTGGCTCGTGAGCCTCGAGGGCGTCATCGACAGCTACACGCCCCGCATCCTCGCGGCCGCGTTCATCGCGCCTGCCGGGGGAGCGGCCGGCTGGCTGCTCGTCGACCTCCTGAAGGGCACACCGCGGCATCCAGCGCGTTCGGCCGCGGACGGCGTGCTCGCGGGGCTCGTGGCCATCGTGCCGGGCGCGGCGGGCATCTCGTTCCCGTGGTCGCTCGTGGTGGGCGTGCTCGCGGGCTCATCGGCCGCGGTCGTCTACGGCTCGCGTCGACTGTCGTCGGGCGGCCGCGCGGGCCACTGGGCTCTCGTCGTGCTCACGTCGACGGCGATCGGTTACCTCGCTCCGGCGATCGCCGGCGACACCATCGGTTTCGTCTTCACCGGCCGCCTCGGCGCTCTGCTCCCGCCCGTGGCCGCGTTCGCCTCGGCGGCCGCACTCGGCCTCCTCGCAAGCGTTCCGAGCTGGCTGCTCGCGCGACGATCGCTCCGCGGGGACGAGAAAACCCCCGGCTGACCGGGGGTTCATGGTGGGCGATACCAGACTCGAACTGATGACCTCTTCCGTGTGAAGGAAGCGCGCTACCAACTGCGCCAATCGCCCGCGACGACCATCCTGCCACATCCGGAGCGGGTGCTCCGCACACGTCGCGGGGTCGCGTCATACAGGGGTGTCTCGGTTTTGACCTCGCGCGGGAATCGGCTACAGTCGATCACGCGCACCGGAAACGGTGAGCGAATGCGGATGTAGCGCAGTTGGTAGCGCATCACCTTGCCAAGGTGAGGGTCGCGAGTTCGAGTCTCGTCATCCGCTCGAGTTAGGAGTCTCACGGTCAGCTGCACGACCAAGTGCACAGACCGCACACCTGGTGGCGTGGCCGAGAGGCGAGGCAGCGGCCTGCAAAGCCGTCCACACGGGTTCGAATCCCGTCGCCACCTCACTCACCGGAACCGAAGCGCGAGCCTCGGAGACGGGCGATTGGCGCAGCGGTAGCGCGCTTCCCTGACACGGAAGAGGTCACTGGTTCGATCCCAGTATCGCCCACCACCACCTTCCTCTCTCCTGCTGCTGCCTCCCGCACGTCGCTCGTCGGATACGGGCGACGCCGGCGGACAGCGCGACCCGGTGTCCGCACTAAACTCGGGGGAATGAGCGCGCAGACCGGCTTCGACCTGTTCCCCGACCGCGCCGTCATCGCGATCCGCGTGAACGGCGAGCTGAAGGACAAGGCCACGACGGTCACCGAGACGGATGCCGTGGAGCCCGTCGAGGCGAGCTCGCCTGACGGCCTCAGCATCATCCGCCACTCCACGGCGCATGTACTCGCCCAGGCCGTACAGCGCATCAACCCGGAGGCGAAGCTCGGGATCGGCCCGCCCGTCCAGGACGGCTTCTATTACGACTTCGACGTCGTCGAGCACTTCACGCCCGACGACCTCGGCGCCATCACCAAGGAGATGGACCGCATCATCCGCTCGGGTCAGCGCTTCGTGCGCCGGGTCGTGAGCGACGACGAGGCGCGCGCGGAGCTCGCGGGCGAGCCGTACAAGCTCGAGCTCATCGGGCTCAAGGGCGGCGCCGAGTCGGGCAAGGACGGCGAGAGCGTCGAGGTCGGAGCCGGAGAGCTCACGATCTACGACAACGTCGACCGCGACGGCGAGACCGTCTGGAAGGACCTGTGCCGCGGGCCCCACGTGCCCAACACGGGCGCGCTCGGGCACTTCAAGCTCATGCGCGTCGCGGCGGCCTACTGGCGCGGCTCCGAGAAGAATCCGCAGCTGCAGCGCATCTACGGCACCGCGTGGGCGAGCAAGGACGAGCTGCGGGCGTATCTCGAGCGCCTCGAGGAGGCTGCCAAGCGCGATCACCGCAAGCTCGGGAAGGAGCTCGACCTCTTCAGCTTCCCCGACGAGATCGGCTCGGGCCTCTCCGTCTGGCACCCGCGCGGCGGCGTCATCCGCATGGAGATGGAGCAGCACGCGCGCCGTCGTCACGTGGAGGACGGCTACACCTACGTGTACACGCCGCACATCGCGAAGCAGGACCTCTTCCTGCAGTCGAACCACCTCGTGACGTACAAGGAGGGGATGTTCCCCCCGATCGTCATGGACGAGGAGCGCGACGCCGAGGGCAACGTCACGAAGCAGGGGCACGACTACTACCTGAAGCCCATGAACTGCCCGATGCACATCCTCATCTACAAGGAGCGCGCGCGCAGTTACCGCGACCTGCCGATGCGGCTCGCCGAGAACGGGACCGTCTACCGCAACGAGCTCTCGGGCGCGCTGCACGGCCTCACCCGCGTGCGCGGCTTCACCCAGGACGACTCGCACCTCTTCGTCACCCCCGAGCAGCTCGAGGAGGAGACGACCAAGGTGCTGGAGTTCGTCATCTCGATGCTGCGCGACTTCGGCCTCGACGACTTCGAGCTCGAGCTCTCGATGCGCGACGACGAGAAGGACAAGTGGATCGGCTCGGACGAGTTCTGGGAGTACTCCACGAACGCGCTGCGGAACGTCGCCCGGGCATCGGGTCTCAAGTACACCGAGGTGCCCGGCGAGGCGGCCTTCTACGGACCCAAGATCGACCTCAAGACGCGGGACGCGATCGGTCGCACCTGGCAGCTGTCGACGGTGCAGGTCGACGTCAACCTGCCCGAGCGATTCGAGCTCGAGTTCACCGACCGCGACGGTCAGAAGAAGCGCCCCATCATGATCCATCGTGCGCTCTTCGGATCGATCGAGCGGTTCTTCGCGATCCTGCTCGAGCACTACGCGGGCGCCTTCCCGGTGTGGCTCTCGCCCGTGCAGGTCGTGGGCGTCCCGGTCGCCGAGGAGTACGCGGATTACCTCGGCGAGATCGTCGACCGCCTGCGCGCTCAGGGCGTGCGCGCCGAGCTCGACGCGAGCGACGAGCGCATGCAGAAGAAGATCCGCACGCACACCCTCATGAAGGTGCCGTTCCAGCTCATCGCGGGCGGTCAGGACCGGGACGCCGGAACGGTGAGCTTCCGCTTCCGCGACGGAACCCAGGAGAACGGTGTCGCGGTCGACGAGGCCGTACGCCGCATCCGCGAGGCGATCGACACGCACGCGCAGGTCTGAGCGCGCGCACGCCCCGCTCGCAATGATCGTGCGAGCAGACGCGGGGATGTTGCGCGATCCGCTCTAGCGCGCTCGCTCGGCGGGCCGATACGGTACCGATCAGGCGTCGCCCAGACAGGGGGGTCTACCCGCATACAGGGGTAGTGGCGCCGGCACCGCACCACCATCCGCGGAGGGGAAGCATGCGCTCTCGTCGATCTGTCCTCGTGTCCGTCTGTGCCGCATCGGCACTCCTCGTGGGGGCGGTCGCCGCACCTGCGTACGCCGCGGATCCGCCATCCGGTCTCACCGGGACGGCAGTGAGCCCCGAGGGGCCCCCGCAGGAGGGCGCACGCACCAAGACCGGCCAGCTGGCGGAGAGCGACCAGGAGCTGCTCGCCCGCTCCGACGCGGCGGTGGTGCCGGTCATGGTCAAGGTCGACGTCGACCCCGTGGCGTCGTACACGGGCGGCGTCGAGGGCTACGCCGCGACGAGCCCCGAGGTCACCGGCAAGGAGCTCTCGCTCACGGATGCCGCCACGAAGAAGTACCTCGAGTACGTGACGGGCGTGCTCGCCGACACGCAGGCGGCCATCACGAGCGCCGTGCCGGGCGCCAAGGCGCTCGAGTCCTACGCCGTCGCCTACGGCGGCATCGCGATGACCGTCCGGGCGCGGGATGCCAAGGCGATCCTCGGGGTCGAGGGCGTCGCCGCGGTGCAGGACAACGCGCTGCGCAACCTCCCGTCGTCCGAGGGCGGGAGCCTCGCGGCATCCGCGTCGACCGTCGCGACGTCGGGCGCCGCCGTCGCCGCCGGCGAGAGCGGCCTCGACAACGACGCGAGCACCTTCATCGGCGCCGACGCACTGTGGCCGTCCCTCGGCGGACGCGACAAGGCCGGGCAGGGCGTCATCGTCGGGGTCATCGACTCGGGCATCTGGCCGGAGCACCCGATGCTCGTCGACAACGGCATCCCGCGGCCCGCGGGCGGCCCCTGGGCCTGCGACTTCGGCGACGGCGGAGACGCCGCCTTCACGTGCAACGACAAGCTCGTCGGCGCCTACGCGTTCCTCGACACCTACGTGGCCCTCAACGAGGTGGGGGTGGAGGACTTCTGCTCGGATGGCGAGTGCTCGGCCCGCGACTCCGACGGCCACGGCACGCACACCGCGACGACCGCCGCCGGGTCCTACGTCGACAGCGCACCCGTCTTCGGCGTCGACCGCGGGCCGGTGAGCGGCATCGCCCCGGGAGCATCGATCATCGCGTACCGCGCACTCGGCCCGGGCGGCGGGTACACGTCCGATCTGCTCGGGGCTGTTCAGCAGGCCATCGTCGACGGCGTCGACGTCATCAACTACTCGATCAGCGGCTCCGCATCCGTCTACTCGGATGCGGTCGGGCTCGCCTTCCTCGACGCCTACGCGGCGGGGATCGCCGTGAACGCATCCGCCGGCAACGACGGCCCGGGCGCCTCGACCGCGAACCACGCCGGACCGTGGGTGACGACCGTCGCCGCGTCGACCTTCGACCGCCAGTTCGCCTCGACGGTGACGCTCACCTCGAGCGACGGCGCGACGTACGCGAAGTCCGGGTCGACCCTGACCCAGGGCGTCACCGACGCCCCCGTCGTGTCGGCTGCGTCCGTGCCCGGCTACACGGGCGGCGCGCGCTGCCTGCTGCCCTTCCCGGACGGATCGGTCGAGGGCCAGGTCGTCGTGTGCGAGCGCGGCGAGAACGGTCGCGTCGAGAAGGGCTACAACGCCCTCCAGGGCGGCGCAGCCGGCATGATCCTCTACAACCCCACGGCGAGCGACGTCGAGACGGACAACCACTTCCTTCCGACGATCCACCTCGAGGGACCGAACGACGAGCTCCTCGCGTTCCTCGCGGCGCACCCCGACGTCACGGCGACGTGGGCCGAAGGCCAGTCGGCGGCGGCTCTCGGGGATGTCATGGCCGGCTTCAGCTCGCGCGGTCCGATCGGCGAGTTCCTCAAGCCCGACATCACGGCCCCCGGCGTGCAGATCCTCGCGGGCCACACGCCCGAGTCGACCGATCTCGCCACCGGACCGCAGGGTGAGCTCTTCCAAGCGATCGCGGGGACGTCGATGTCGTCCCCGCACGCGGCGGGCGTCTCGGCGCTCGTCATCGCGGCGCACCCCGGCTGGACGCCCGGCCAGGTCAAGTCGGCGCTCATGACGTCCTCGGTGCAGAGCGTCGTGAACCCCGACGGCAGCCCCGCGGGCGTGTTCGACCGGGGTGCGGGCAGCATCCGGGCCGACCGTGCGGTCGCGCCGATGCTCACGATCAGCGAGACGGCGGAGGACTTCGCGGCGAGCGCGGCCGACCCGCTCAGCCGCAACGACCTCAACATCCCGAGCGTGCTCGTCGACCCGCTGCCGGGGGCGGCGATCGTGAAGCGCACGGTGACGAACGTCACCGGGAAAGCGCAGTCGTTCACCGTGAGCTCGTCGGTCGCAGGCGGTGTGCAGGTCGTCGTGAGCCCGTCGACCTTCACCGTGGCACCCGGCCGGTCGCGCGAGCTCACGATCGTGCTGAGCGGCATCGGCGCGGCAGACGGATGGCACGAGGGGCAGATCACGATCTCGCCCCGCAAGGGCGGGAACCCCGTGGTGCTGCCCGTGGCGGTCGACGTCGGCGAGGCCTCGCTCGCGCTCGCGCAGTCGTGCGAGCCGACCCAGATCAAGCGCAACTCGACCTCGACGTGCACGGTCACGGCGTCGAGCTCGCTGCCGGTCGACGTGCAGGCCACGATCGACGTGCTCGCGAACCCGATCCTGCATGTCACGAAGGTGACGGCTCCGGCGAGGAAGCACGCGCTCGGCGCCACCTGGACGGGAACCCTCTCGGCGGCCCTGCCGCCGTCGATCGACGCGATCGACGCGGTGGATCCCGACGAGACGGTGAGCGGGGGCTACCTGCCGCTCTCCGCCTTCGGCATCGCGCCCGTGGCCGGCATCGGTGACGAGAGCATCGTCAACTTCACGGTGCCGAGCTTCGTCTACGGGGGCGAGGTCTACGACCGCATCGGCGTCGTCTCGAACGGCTACGTGGTGATCGGCGGGGGAGCGGCGGGCGACGTCGAGTACGAGCCGCCGGCATCGTTCCCCGACGCGGCGACGCCCAACAACGTCATCGCGCCGTTCTGGACCGACCTCAATCCGGCTGACGGCGGCGCGATCCGCGTGGGCACGCTCGTCGACGGCACGGGGACGCAGTACCTCGCGGTCGAGTGGGAGGACGTCCGCGCCTGGAGCGGCGGGGACGGCAACTCCTTCCAGGTGTGGATCCAGCTCGGCGCCACCGAGAGCAGTTGGATCACGTACGGCGGAGCGCTCACGCCCGACACCGCATCCGGCTGGCTCGCGGGCGCCGAGAACCGCGACGGGACGAGCGGCGTCAGCATCGAGGACGTCGACACGGATGCGGCGTACGTGCTGCGCACGAGCCCGCCCACCGCGGGAGGCGTCGTGACGTTCGACTACACGGTGAAGGGCCTGCTGCGCGGGACCTGGTCGACGTCGGCGACGCTGCGCTCCGACGCGATCAACACCTACCCGATCGAGGTCACCAAGATCACGGTCAAGTAGCGCAGAGCGGATGCCGGGCGTCGCAGCGAGCGCGCCCGGCATCCGCGCGCCGGTAGCCTGACAGGCGATGACACGCGACTACGACGGCACCGAGTACCCCGAGGCCGAGCCCGCGAGCGACTTCGCCGGGATCCCCGACGGCTTCGGTCGGCTGTGGACCCCGCACCGCATCGCCTACATCGAGCAGGGCGGCGGTTCGCCCGGCGACGAGTGCGTCTTCTGCACAGCGCCGACGCTGCCGGACGAGCAGGCGCTCATCGTGCACCGCGGTGAGCACGCGTACGCACTGCTCAACCTCTTCCCCTACAACAGCGGTCATCTGCTCGTGGTGCCGTATCGCCACATCGCGACCTATGACGAGGCCGATGCCTCCGAGGTCGCCGAGATCGGCGCGATCACCCAGACGGCCATGCGCGTCGTGCGCCACACCTCGCGCGCCGACGGTTTCAACATCGGCATGAACCAGGGAGCGATCGCGGGCGCCGGCATCGCGGCGCACCTGCACCAGCACGTCGTGCCCCGGTGGGCGACCGACGCCAACTTCTTCCCGATCATCGCGCGGACCAAGGCGCTGCCGAAGCTGCTCGGCGAGGTGCGTCAGGAGATCGCCGACGCCTGGCCGAAGGGCTGACTCAGCGCAGCTTCCGCACCTCGAACTGCATGCGCGGGTTCGCGTAGAACTCCTGCGACTCCACGAGCTGCAGCTCGCGCTCGCCCGACTCGTGCGTCGTACGCAGCAGATCCCACACGCTCGACGTCGTGCGCGCGAGGGCCTCGGCGGCGTCGCCGGTCGACACGTAGTGCGCCGTGAAGAGCGCCGCCGTCACATCGCCCGAGCCGTTCGCCTTCATCGGCAGCAGCGGGGTCTGCACGACCCACGCGCCCGAGTCGTCGACGACCATCATCTCGATCGTGTCGGGATCGCGGTCGGGGCGCTCGACGCTCGTGACGAGCACCGTGCGCGGCCCCATGGCGCGCGCGAGGTCGGCGGATGCGAGGGTCGACTCGATCGTGTCGGGATCGGTCTCGGTGAGGAAGCCGAGCTCGAACTGATTGGGCGTGATGATGTCGGCGACCGGTACGACCCTCTCGCGCAGCAGCACCGGGATCGCGGGGGCGACGAAGCATCCGGACTTCGCGTTGCCCATGACGGGGTCGCACGCGTACACGGCCCGCGGGTTGGCCGCCTTCACGCGGGCGACGGCGTCGACGATGACGTCTCCGATGCCCTCCGAGCCCTGATAGCCCGAGAGCACGGCGTCGATGGCCGGGAACGCCCCGCGCTCCTCGACCCCCGTCACGACCTCGCGCACGTCCTCCGGCGGGATGAGCGGCCCGCGCCACGCGCCGTACCCGGTGTGGTTCGAGAAGTTCACCGTGTAGACCGGCAGCACCTCGACGCCGATGCGCTGAAGGGGGAAGACGGCGGCCGAGTTGCCGACGTGGCCGTAGGCGACGGCCGACTGGATGGAGAGGATCTTCACCGTCCGATGATGCCACTGCGCACCGTGTGGCGGCGTGTGTCGGCGCGGGCGGGCCGGTGCCTCTCGCGCGGAATAGGATTCCGTGCATGACCACCCCCGCACCCGGAAACAGCTCCGCCACCTCCCTCGGCACCGATCGCGTCAAGCGCGGCCTCGCCGAGATGCTCAAGGGCGGCGTGATCATGGACGTCGTCACCGCCGAGCAGGCTCGCATCGCCGAGGACGCGGGCGCGGTCGCGGTCATGGCCCTCGAGCGCGTGCCCGCCGACATCCGCGCCCAGGGCGGTGTCGCCCGCATGAGCGACCCCGACCTCATCGACGAGATCATCGCCACCGTGTCGATCCCCGTGATGGCGAAGGCCCGTATCGGCCACTTCGTCGAGGCGCAGGTGCTGCAGGCGCTCGGGGTCGACTACATCGACGAGTCGGAGGTGCTCTCGCCCGCCGACTACGTCAACCACATCGACAAGTGGCAGTTCACGACGCCGTTCGTGTGCGGTGCGACCAACCTGGGCGAGGCGCTTCGCCGCATCACCGAGGGCGCCGCGATGATCCGCTCGAAGGGCGAGGCGGGCACGGGCGACGTGTCGGAGGCGACCAAGCACATCCGCACCATCACGAGCGAGATCAACGTGCTGCGCTCGAAGACCAAGGACGAGCTCTACGTCGCGGCGAAGGAGCTGCAGGCGCCCTACGAGCTCGTCGCCGAGATCGCCGAGACCGGCAAGCTCCCGGTCGTGCTGTTCACGGCCGGCGGCGTCGCGACCCCCGCGGATGCCGCGCTCATGATGCAGCTCGGTGCCGACGGCGTGTTCGTCGGCTCGGGCATCTTCAAGTCGGGCGAGCCCGCCAAGCGCGCCGCCGCGATCGTCAAGGCGACGACGTTCTTCGACGACCCGGCGGTCATCGCCGAGGCGTCGCGTGGGCTGGGCGAGGCCATGGTCGGCATCAACGTCGCCGACCTGCCCGCGCCGCACCGCCTCGCCGAACGTGGCTGGTAGCCCGGGCGACGGTCTCCGGGTCGGGGTCCTCGCCCTCCAGGGTGACGTGCGCGAGCACCTCGCCGTGCTGGGCGCCCTCGGAGCGGATGCCGTCCCGGTGCGCCGTCCGCAGGAGCTCGAGAGCGTCGAGGGACTCGTCATCCCCGGCGGCGAATCGAGCGTCATCGACAAGCTGAGCCGGCTGTTCGGGATGGCCGAACCGCTGCGCGTGCGGATCGCGGACGGGATGCCGGTGTACGGCACGTGCGCGGGTCTCATCATGCTCGCCGACTCCGTGCTCGACGCGATCGCCGGGCAGCAGAGCCTCGGCGGCCTCGACGTCGCCGTGCGGCGCAACGCCTTCGGCAACCAGAACGACTCGTTCGAGACCGACCTCGACATCCCGGAGCTCGGGGAGCCCCCCGTGCACGCGGTGTTCATCCGCGCGCCCGTCGTCGAGTCGGTCGGGCAGCGCGCCCGGGTGCTCTCGGCGCTCCCGAACGGCCGCGTGGTCGCCGTCGAGCAGGGCAACCTCCTCGGCACCTCGTTCCACCCGGAGGTCACGGGCGAGCACCGCTTCCACGCCCGCTTCCTCGAGCGCGTCCGCGCCCGTTCCTGACCCCGCCGCGCCCGCGCCGGCGCGCGCCGCCCCGCATCCGGACTCCTGCACAACAGCGGGCGCTGCCATGCTGGACGGATGAAGCTCTACGCCGATTTCGGGCCGCGGCGTGCGCGGCAGCTCGTCGCCGACATCGTCGCCGTCGCGATCATCGTGCTCTCGGTGCTCGCGGGGATGACCGTGCACGACCTCATCGCCGGCTTCGGGAGGGCGTTCGCGCGCCTCCAGGATGCGGGCTCGGGGTTCCAGGACACCATGGGAGAGCTCGGCGACTCGCTCGGCGGCATCCCGCTGTTCGGCGACGGCGTGCGCGAGCTCTTCGAGAACGCCGCGGGGGCGGGCGGATCGCTCGCGGATGCGGGGCGCGACGGGCAGGCGGTCGTCGAGTCGATCGCGGTCGCCGCGGGCCTCGGCGTCGCCATCCTGCCGATCGCGATCCTGCTCCTCGGGTGGCTCTGGCCGCGCGTGCGATTCGTGCTCCGCGCTCGCATGACGCGCTCGCTCCTCGCGCTCGAGGACGGCCACGCGCTGCTCGCGCTCCGGGCGCTCGACGACGCGACGGCCGCCGAGCTGCAGCGGATCTCGCCGCACCCCGTGCGGGCTTGGCTCGCGCAGGATGCGGAGGTCGTCCACCGGCTCGCCGCGCTCGAGGCGCGCGAGGCGGGAGTGCGCATCCCGGAGCGCCGCGCGGGAGCTGCTGCGCAGACTGCATGAGGAGGCCCGGATAGACTGGCCCGCGGATTTCTTCGAGAGGAGCACCGTGAGCGGGCATTCCAAGTGGGCGACGACCAAGCACAAGAAGGCGGTCATCGACGCACGCCGTGCCAAGTCGTTCGCCAAGCTCATCAAGAACATCGAGGTGGCCGCGAAGCTCGGCGGCGCCGACCTCAGCGGCAACCCGACCCTGTACGACGCCGTGCAGAAGGCCAAGAAGACCTCGGTGCCCAACGACAACATCGATCGCGCCATCAAGCGCGGCGCGGGTATCTCGGGCGATGCGGTCGAGTACCAGAACATCATGTACGAGGCGTACGGGCCCAACGGCGTCGCACTCATGATCGAGTGCCTCACCGACAACAAGAACCGTGCTGCCGCTGAGGTGCGCACCGCGCTCAGCCGCAACGGCGGCACGCTCGCCGACCCGGGGTCGGTCGCCTACAACTTCAGCCGCAAGGGCGTCATCTCGATCACCAAGGCCGACGGCGTGACCGAGGATGCGATCCTCGAGGCCGTCATGGAGTCGGGCGTCGAGGATGTCGTGGACCACGGGGGCGGGTTCGAGGTCATCACGGAGCCGAGCGAGCTCGTCGCCGCGAGAACCGCGCTCCAGGAGGCGGGCCTCGACTACGACTCGGCCGAGGCGGAGTTCGTGCCGAACCTCAAGGTCGAGGTCGACGCCGACACCGCGAAGAAGGTGTTCCGCATCATCGACGCCCTCGAGGACAGCGACGACGTGCAGAACGTGTTCAGCAACTTCGACATCCCGGCCGACGTGCAGGCCGAGCTCGACGCCGAGGACTGAGCACATCGCCGGCCAGGCGTTGCGCGTGCTCGGGATCGACCCCGGGCTCACGCGGTGCGGTGTCGGGGTCGTCGACGTCATGCCCGATCGGCGGGTCTCGCTCGTCTACGTCGGCGTCATCCGCACGCCTGCGGACGCCGAGCTCCCCGAGCGGCTGCTCGCCGTGTCGGAGGGCATCGCCGCGGCGATCGCGGAGCACCGCCCGGATGCGGTCGCCGTCGAGCGCGTGTTCGCGCAGCAGAACCTTCGCACCGTCATGGGCACCGCGCAGGCGAGCGGTATCGCCGTCGCGAAGGCCGCGGAGGCGGGGCTCGCCGTGGCCCTGCACACCCCCAGCGAGGTGAAGGCCGCGATCACGGGCTACGGGGCAGCCGACAAGGCCCAGGTGGGGGCGATGGTCGCGCGCGTGCTCGGACTGGCCGAGGTGCCGCGGCCGGCGGATGCCGCCGATGCGCTCGCTCTCGCGATCTGCCACGGGTGGCGCGGGGGAGCGACGGCGGCCGATGCGGGATCCGCGGGGGGACTGACACCCGCGCAACGGGCGTGGCGCGACGCCGAGAAGTCCGCGGCGAAACGTAGACTCTAGAACATGATTTCGAGTGTCCGCGGCACGGTCCTGCACGTCGCGGGCGGCGGCGCCGTCATCGAGGTCGGCGGTGTCGGTCTCCAGGTGGCTCTCGCGCCCGATCACGCGCTCACCCTGCGCGTGGGTTCCGAGGCCTTCGTCCACACCGCGCTCATCGTCCGGGAGGACGACCTGAGCCTCTACGGCTTCGCGACGCGCGAGCAGCTGGAGCTCTTCGACCTCCTGCGGGGCGTGTCCGGTGTCGGTCCGAAGTCCGCCCTCGGCGTGCTCGCGCAGCTGAGCCCCGCGGAGATCGCCCGCGCGGTCGCCGACGAGGACGACGCGCCCTTCCGCCGTGTCTCGGGCATCGGCCCGAAGACCGCGAAGCTCATCACGGTGTCGCTCGCCGGCAAGGTCGTGGCTCCCAGCCCGTCCCGCCCCGGCGTCCCCGTCGTCGCGCCGGATGCGGACGTCGTGGCCGCGCTCGTCGGCCTCGGCTGGCCCGAGCGCACGGCCGCCGCCGCGGTCGAGGAGCTCGTCACCGAGCTCGGCGAGGAGACTCCGTCCGACACCGCGGCCCTCCTGCGTCTCGCGCTCGGCCGACTCGGCCCCCAGCGGGCGGGGGTGCGCTCATGAGCGATGCGGTGACCGCCCCCGGGGCCGAGTCGGAGGCCGAGCTCGCGTTCGAGGGTGCGCTTCGCCCTCGATCGCTCGCCGAGTTCGTGGGCCAGTCGAAGGCGCGCGGTCAGCTCCAGCTGCTGCTGCGAGCGGCCGAGCTGCAGCAGCGCACGCCGGATCACATCCTGCTCGCAGGACCTCCCGGGCTCGGCAAGACGACGCTCGCGATGATCGTCGCTCACGAGGGAGCACGCCCCCTGCGCATGTCGAGCGGACCTGCGATCCAGCACGCGGGCGACCTCGCGGCCCTGCTGTCGAGCCTCGTGCCCGGCGAGGTGCTCTTCATCGACGAGATCCACCGGATGGCGCGCTCGGCCGAGGAGATGCTGTACCTCGCGATGGAGGACTTCCGCATCGACATCATGGTCGGCAAAGGGGCCGGCGCCACGAGCATCCCGCTCGACCTCGCACCCTTCACTCTCGTGGGCGCCACGACGCGCTCGGGCCTGCTGCCCAATCCGCTGCGCGACCGCTTCGGGTTCACGGCGCACCTCGAGTTCTACGACGACGCGGAGCTGGATCAGGTGCTCGCGCGCGCCGCGGGTCTTCTCGGGCTCGAGCTCGCTCCCGACGCGCGGTCGGAGATCGCCTCCCGAAGCCGCGGCACGCCCCGCATCGCGAACCGGCTGCTGCGCCGCGTGCGCGACTACGCGCTCGTGCACGAGCGCTCAGCCGATCACAAGTCGGTGCAGGCGGCCCTCGAGCTCTACGACGTCGATCCGCTCGGTCTCGATCGCCTCGATCGCGCGGTGCTCGACGCCATCCTGACGCGCTTCGACGGGGGACCGGTCGGCCTCTCGACCCTCGCCGTGTCGGTCGGGGAGGAGCCCGAGACGATCGAGTCGGTCGTCGAGCCCTTCCTCGTGCGCATCGGCATGATCAGCCGGACCCCGCGCGGCCGCGTCGCCACGCCGCGGGCGTGGGAGCATCTCGGGATGCGCCCCGCGGGGGCCGCTCGCGCGAGCGCCGAGACGCTCTTCGACGATGACGTATGATTCTCGGGGACCGCGAAGCCGCGCACCCGTAGGCTGACACGCCGTTCCCCACCCATTCCCGGAAGGCACCCTTCTCCCATGGACTACACGCTGATCCTGCTCGCCGGCCTGCTGGTGGTGATGATCTTCTTCACTTGGCGCAGCTCGCGTAAGCGCAAGGCCGAGGCGGAGAACCTCCAGACCAAGCTCCTCCCCGGGGCCGAGATCATGACCCAGCACGGCATCTTCGGCACCCTCGTCTCGATCGACGACGACAAGAACGAGGCGATCATCGAGACCACGCCGGGGACGCAGCTGCGCGTGCACCGCCAGACGATCGTGCGCGTCGTCGAAGACGAGGCTCCCCTCGAGGACGTGGCCGACGACGAGGTCGCCGACGAGCTCGAGGCGGAGACGACCGTCGACGCCGCCGCCGCGGCCGACGCCGTCGAGCCCGAGTTCGGCGAGCGCGTCGAGAAGCCGAAGCGCGCTCCGCGCAAGAAGCCCACCGAGACCGCAGAGTAAGCGGTGGCGGCACGTTCCACGCCGGTCCGCAAGGCCTGGCGCTCGCTCGGCTGGCTGGCGGGCATCATCGTCCTGCTCGTCGGGCTCAACACGGCCGGAGCGCTGTGGTGGGGCTGGGGGTGGGCGCCGAAGCTCGCGCTCGATCTCGACGGCGGCACGCAGATCATCCTGACCCCGACCCTCGAGGACGGGCAGAGCGTCACCGAGGAGCAGCTGCAGCAGTCGGTGCAGATCATCCGCGACCGCATCGACGCCGCGGGCGTCTCCGAGTCCGAGATCACGACGCAGGGTGGCGACAAGATCGTCATCTCGATCCCGGGCAAGACCCCGGATCAGGCCACGCTCGATCGCATCAAGCAGTCGGCGCGCATGGACTTCCGCGCCGTGCTGCTCGCGGGCAGCCCGGCTGCCGCGACGGTCAGCCCCACCGATCAGCCGACGGATGACGCCACGGGCGACCCGGCGGCGACCGACGCCCCCGCGGAGCCGGAGGCGACGGAGACGCCGGCGCCGGCAGCCACCCCGACGACCGAGCCCACCGACGGATCCGACCTCGCCTGGGTCACGCCCGAGCTGCGCGAGCAGTACGACGCGTTCAGCTGCGACCAGCTCGACAGCGCCACCACGAGCGCCGCTCCCGCCGCCGAGCCCCTCATCACGTGCGACCAGTTCGGCACCGAGAAGTACCTGCTCGGACCGGTCGAGGTGCAGGGCGGCGACATCTCCGACGCCACGGCGGGTGTGCGGACGACCTCGACGGGCGTCTCGACGGGCGAGTGGGTCGTCAACCTGACCTTCAACGGCGCCGGCACGGATTCGTTCGCGACCGTCACGAAGCGCCTCGTCAAGCTCGAGTCGCCGCGGGACCGCTTCGCGGTCGTGCTCGACGGCGCCGTCGTGCTCGCTCCCACGGCGAACGACCCCATCACCGACGGGCGCGCCCAGATCTCCGGCGGCTTCACGCAGGAGTCGGCGAAGGTGCTGGCCGATCAGCTGAAGTTCGGCGCCCTCCCCGTGGGCTTCACGGTCGAGTCGACCGACACGATCTCGGCGACTCTGGGTCAGACGCAGCTGCAGAGCGGCCTCATCGCGGGCCTCATCGGCCTCATCCTGGTGTTCGTCTACTCGCTGTTCCAGTATCGACTGCTCGGAACGGTCACGATCGCGTCGCTCATCGTGGCGGGAGTGATCACCTACTTCGTGGTGAACATCATGTCGTGGCGCGAGGGGTACCGGCTCTCGCTCGCGGGCATCGCGGGTCTCATCGTCGCGATCGGCTTCACGGCCGACTCGTTCATCGTGTACTTCGAGCGCATCCGCGACGAGCTGCGCGACGGTCGAGGTCTCGTCGGCGCCGTCGAGGCCGGCTGGAAGCGCGCGCTGCGTACGGTGCTCGCGGCCAAGAGCGTCAACCTGCTCTCCGCGGTCATCCTGTTCGTGCTCGCTGTCGGAAGCGTCCGCGGATTCGCTCTCACCCTCGGCGTCACGACGATCATCGACGTCATCATCGTGATCCTCTTCACGCACCCGATGATGCAGCTGCTCGCCACGACCAAGTTCTTCGCGAGCGGGCATCCGGCATCCGGTCTCGACCCGACCGCGCTCGGCGCGGTGTACCGGGGCCGCGCGGAGTTCCGGGTCTCGAAGGAAGCGCGTCGCGTCGGCGCGAGCCGCGAGGCGGAGCGTCGCCAGACGATCGCCGAGCGCAAGGCAGCCGAGCTCGAGGCCGCATCCGCGAGCTCGACGAAGAAGAACTCCACCGGGAAGAAGGAGGCACGCTGATGGCCGGCCCGTTCCAGCAGCTCGGCAACGACCTCTACACCGGTGCCCGCAGCGTCGACTTCGTCGGCAAGCGCCGCATCTGGTTCGGCATCGCCGCGGTGCTCATCATCGCGTCGATCGCGGTGCCCTTCGTGCGCGGAGGCGGCAACTTCCTCGCGGGCTTCAACTTCGGCATCGAGTTCCGCGGCGGTTCGCAGTTCCTGGTGTCGGACATCCCGGAGTCCCACGCGGACCCGATCGACATCACGCTCGCCGAGGATGCGGTCCACGAGGTCGTCCCGGAGGCCGTGGTGCGTGTCAGCACCGTCGGCGACAGCGGCGTGCGCGTGCAGACCGACCAGCTGAGCGACACGGAGACCCGCGACGTGACGGCCAACCTCGAGGAGGCCTACGCGACCGACTCGGTGTCGGCGTCGTTCATCGGCGCGACCTGGGGTGAGGACATCACCCAGAGTGCGCTGCGCGCCCTCCTCGTCTTCATCGTGCTCGCGCTCGTGTTCATGGCCCTCTACTTCCGCACCTGGAAGATGTCGATCGCCGCCATCCTGAAGCTCCTGCACGACCTCGTGATCAGCGTGGGCATCTACGCGGCGACCGGGTGGGAGATCACCCCCGCCGCCGTCATCGGGTTCCTCACGATCCTCGGCTACTCGCTGTACGACACGGTCGTCGTGTTCGACAAGATCCGCGAGAACACGGCCGAGCTCGGCGACGACTCCACGCGCACCTTCGGCGAGGCCGTGAACCTCGCGGTCAACCAGACCCTCGTCCGGTCGATCAACACGGGTGTCGTGGCGGCTCTGCCGGTCGCGGCGATCCTGTTCATCGGCGCGTTCGTGCTGGGTGCCGACACGCTGCGCGACATCTCGCTCGCGCTCCTGGTCGGGACGATCGCGGGAACCTACTCGACGCCGGCTTTCGGCGCACCGCTCTACGTGGTGTTCCGCGAGCGGGAGGCGGAGATCGCCAGGCGCGACAAGCGGGTGCTGCAGCGCCGCGGCGAACTCGTCTCCGCCTGAGCCGGTGACGCGCGCGCGAGCCTTCTAGAATCGAAGATCTGGGAGGACGCGCGATGAGCACCGAGACGCAGAACACGGCGTCCCGGCGCGCCCTGCTCCCACGGCTCTTCTCACGGTCGCAGCCGACCGGTGCCGTCGACCGGCTGCTCAAGACGGTCAGGTCGCACCACCCGAAGGCCGACATCGCGCTCATCGAGCGGGCGTACTCGGCGGCCGAGCGCGCGCATGACGGGCAGAAGCGCCGCAGCGGCGAGCCCTACATCACGCATCCCGTCGCCGTCGCGCAGATCCTCGCCGACCTCGGCATCGGGCCGAAGACGATCGCCGCAGCCCTCCTGCACGACACGGTCGAGGACACCGAGTACACGCTCGACATGCTGCGCGCCGACTTCGGCGACGAGATCGCGATGCTCGTCGACGGCGTCACCAAGCTCGACAAGCTCAAGTACGGCGACTCCGCCCAGGCCGAGACCGTGCGCAAGATGGTCGTCGCGATGTCGAAGGACATCCGCGTGCTCATCATCAAGCTCGCCGACCGGCTGCACAACGCGCGCACCTGGGGCTTCGTGCCGCAGGAGTCCGCGGCGCGCAAGGCACAGGAGACCCTCGAGATCTATGCGCCGCTCGCGCATCGCCTGGGCATCCAGACCATCAAGTGGGAGCTCGAGGACCTCAGCTTCGCGGTGCTCTACCCCAAGCTCTACGTCGAGATCGAGAGCCTCGTACGGGACCGCACGCCGCAGCGCGAGCAGTTCGTGCAGCAGGTCATCGATGCCGTCACGGACGACCTCCGCAGCTCCAAGATCAAGGGCCAGGTCGTCGGCCGGCCGAAGCAGTACTACTCGATCTACCAGAAGATGGTGCTGCGCGGTCGCGAGTTCGATGAGATCTACGACCTCGTCGGCATCCGCGTGCTCGTCGGGTCGATCCGCGACTGCTACGCCGTGCTCGGCGCGATCCACGCCCGTTGGAACCCGATCCCCGGGCGCTTCAAGGACTACATCGCGACCCCGAAGTTCAACCTCTACCAGTCGCTCCACACCACGGTAATCGGCCCCAAGGGCCGCGCGGTCGAGATCCAGATCCGCACGCACGAGATGCACGAGCGTGCCGAGTTCGGCGTGGCGGCGCACTGGGCGTACAAGGAGCGCATGGCGACGGGGCGGTCGGATGCCTCGGCCGAGCGCTCGGGCACCGAGATGGCCTGGCTCGCCCACATCAGCGACTGGCAGGCGGAGACCGCCGACCCGGGGGAGTTCCTCGACAACCTGCGCTTCGAGATCGGCGCCAAGGAGGTCTACGTCTTCACGCCGCAGGGGAAGGTCATCGGGCTTCCGGCGGGGGCGACCCCGGTCGATTTCGCGTTCGCCGTGCACACCGAGATCGGCTACCGCACCATGGGCGCCAAGGTGAACGGGCGCCTCGTGCCGCTGGAGTCGACCCTCAACTCCGGCGACGTCGTCGAGATCTTCACCTCGAAGAACCCGGACGCCGGTCCGAGCCAGGACTGGCTCAACTTCGTCAAGTCGGCGCGTGCGCGCAACAAGATCCGCGGATGGTTCACGAAGGAGCGCCGCGAGGAGGCGATCGAGCAGGGCAAGGAGTCGATCGCCCGCGCGATGCGCAAGCAGAACCTCCCGCTGCAGAAGCTCATGAGCCAGGACGTCGTCAACGCCGTCGCGGCTCAGATGCGTTACGACGGCGTCGAGGCGCTCTACGCGGCGGTCGGCGAGGGACATGTCTCCACGCAGTCGGTCATCGAGAAGGTGCTCGCATCGCTCCAGACCGATGTCGAGACCGAGGATGAGACGCTCACCTTCACGTCGAAGGCGCGCGGTCGCGCGCTGCGCCCGAGCGACTCGGGGGTGCTCGTGCGCGGGGCCCCCGACATCCTCGTGAAGCTCGCGAAGTGCTGCACCCCGGTGCCGGGCGACGAGATCGTCGGCTTCGTCACGCGCGGCGCCGGCGTCTCGGTGCACCGCTCGGACTGCGTCAACGTCAAGACGCTGCTGACCCAGCCGGATCGCATGATCGAGGTGCAGTGGGCGCCCACCTCGTCGAGCCTGTTCCTCGTGCAGATCCAGGTGGAGGCTCTCGATCGCGCCGGGCTGCTCTCGGACATCACGCGCGTGCTCTCCGAGCACCACGTCAACATCCTCTCGGCCAACGTGTCGACCTCGAGCGATCGCCTCGCGATCAGCCGCTACGTGTTCGAGATGGGCGACACCGTGCACCTCGACCGCCTGCTCAACGCCGTGCGCCGCATCGACGCCGTCTACGACGTCTACCGGGTCAACTCGGGCTGAGCGCCGCGCGGAGGCGCCGTCTCGCCTCGAGCTTCCCCGCGAGGTTGCGACCGCGCTCCATCGCCGCGATCGCGTCGCCCAGGTCGAACGGTCCCCGGCGAGCGAGCTCGCGCACAGCGTGCTCCTCGGCATCGCCGAACCTCCCGCGGAAGCGCGCGAGGTCGATCGCGGTGCGCAGAGGAGAGGTCACGCCGACGATCCCGAGGCGCACCACGTCTCCCGGCCTCAGCACGCTCTCGCTCACCTGCACGCGATCGATCGCGCGCGGTCGCCATCGAGCCGCGAGGTCCACGAGGAACTCGGCGCGTTGCGGGGGCGCCGCCGCCGCACCCCACACCCATGCGGCCGTGCCGAGCGCGACCACGAGGCGCGTCGAGCGCGTGCCCACGACCGCCGCCGCGCGCACCGCGGGAGAAGAGGCCACCCCGATCGGCACGTACGCGTCGGCCAGCCGATAGCACTCGCCGTCGAGGAGCGCCGCCTGGAGCTCGGTTTCGGGCAGGTCTTCGAGCACGGGGAAGGGCGTCATCCCCTCAGGGTGCGCGGGCCGGCGTGCGTCGACGCGAGATCACGGCCGATCTGTGCGCAACCGTGCCTGTGGAGAGCGGTTCCGGCTCAGCCGAGAGCGGTGAGCCAGGCGCGCTTGGCGGCGAGCTCGTCCTCGGCCTCCGTGATGCGGCGCTTGTCGCCGGCCTTCTTCGCGTCGGCGAGCTCCTGCTCGGCCTTCGCGATCGCCTGCTCGAGCTGAGCCGCGAAGCCCTCCGAACGCGCCTGCTTCTCGGGGTCGGTGCGGTTCCAGTGCTCGTCCTCGAGCTTGCGCACGGCGGCCTCGATCTTGCGGAGGCGGTCCTCGACGACGCGCACCTGCTCGCGAGGGACCTTGCCGATCTCATCCCAGCGACGCTGGATGCCCGTGAGGGTCGTCCGGGCCGCGTTGCGATCCGTCGCCGTGAGGAGCGGCTCGGCCTCGTCCAGGAGCGCGAGCTTCTTCTCGAGGTTCTCGCTGAACTCGACGTTCTCGATGGCATCGGCTTCGGCCTTGGCGCCGTAGAGCACGTCGCCCGCTGCCTTGAAGCGCGCCCACAGGGCGTCGTCGACCTTCTTGCCCGCGCGACCCGCGGCCTTCCAGTCCTCGAGCAGGCGGCGGTAGTCGGGGATGCCCGCGGCGCCCTTGTCGGCGAGGGCTTCGGCCCGCTCCACGAGCGCCTGCTTGCGAGCGCGCGCGTCGCGGTGCACCGAGTCGAGCTCGGCGAAGAACGCCTTGCGGGCGGTCTCGATCGTCGAGCGCGCCGCGCGGAATCGCTTCCAGAGCTCGTCGCCGTCCTTCTTCGGGATGCGCGGACCGCTGTGCTGCGCGGTCTGCCAGCTCGCGAAGAGGGCGTCGAGCTGAGCCGACACCTGCTTCCACTGCGCCTTCGAGAGGTCCTGTGCGGCGAGCGCCTCGGCCTCGGCGACGATCGCCTCACGACCGGCGAGGGCATCGGCGATCGCCTGCTGCGCCTCGGCGCTCTGCTTCTCGGCGGCTTCCCCCAGCGTCTCCTGGAGCTTCGCGAGCCGGTCGGACAGGCTCTGCAGGTCGCCGACGGCGTTGGCCTCGGGGATGGCGGGTGCGAGCGCCGAGACGGCCTTCGCGACGTCCTGCGCCGGGGCGCCTCCGCGCAGACGCTGCTCGAGCAGGCTCACCTGGCCCTCGAGCTCCGCGAACTTGCGTTCGTAGTACGCGAGCGCCTCCTCGGGGGTGGCATCCGGGTACTGGCCGACGGCCCGCTCGCCCGCGGCGCCGCGGACGTAGACCGTGCCGTCGTCGTCGACGCGGCCCCAGGGGGCCGTCTGATCGTCGCTCACTGCGTCTCCTGCTCTCGCCTCGTGGCCGGTGCCTCTCTCCGGCCCGTGACAGCCTATTGCAGGGTCACCCGGCTGATGACGGTGGGAATCGCGGGCAGGCCCGTTCCATCCCCGCCGAGCGTCTCCTCGTCGATGCCCGCCGAGGTGATCTTCGCGATCAGATCCTCGAGCCCGCTCGTGACGGTGCCGACGACCGTGTAGCCGCCCGCGGGGTCCGCAGGCAGGGTCGTGTCGGCGGTCACGATGAAGAACTGGTGGCCGTTGCTGTACGCATCGCCCGAGGCACGCGCCATCGCGATCGTGCCCGCGGGGTAGACGTCGTCCGCCGGGGCGTTCTCGATGGGCCCGTAGGCGAACCCGGGGTCGCCCGCGCCCGTGCCGTCGAGCGAACCGCACTGGAGGAACGAGAACCCCTCGCTCGTCGCGAGGCGGTGGCAGGTCTTGCCCTCGTAGTAGCCGTCCTCGGCGTCCTGCACCCATCCGGCGACCGCCTGGGGCGCCTTCGTGCCGTCGAGCTCGATCCCGAGCACCACGTCGTCGTTGAGCACGATCTCGCCCGTCCACACGCGGTCCTCCGCGAGCGAGGGATCGGGCGCGCCGACGTTCTCGCCCGCCTGCGCCGAGGGCGACTCGGACGGCGACGCCGAGGGAGCGGGCTCCGGGGCTCCGGGGCCCGCGGTGAAGTAGATCACCTGGGTCGTGATGGCGAGGGCCGCGACGGCCAGGCCACCCACGATGGCGACCACGTTGTCGCGCCGGCGTCGCGTCGTACGCCGCTCGTGGACCTCCTGACGAGCCTGGTACGCCCGGAGGCGCTCCCGCGCCTCCCGCTGCTCGCGCTGCTGCCGACTCGATGCCACTCGTGGTCCTCTCCGACGGGTCGGGGCCGCAAGCCGCGCAGCCCACCGTGAACTCTAACGAGCGCCCACGGGGGCTCCAAACCGGGCGTCGGCGGCCGTCGGGCGCCGCGGTTAGCATGAGCGCATGACCGGCCAGCAGGGACTCCGCACCGGGTCGACCCCGCTGGCGGTGCGGATGCGGCCGAGCTCGCTCGACGAGGTCGCGGGGCAGAGGCACCTGCTCGGTCCCGGATCCCCGCTCGTCAACCTCGCACGCGACGCGACGGGGGAGTCGGGCTCGGTCTCCGTCATCCTGTGGGGGCCCCCGGGAACGGGCAAGACGACCCTCGCTCAGGCGATCGCACGCAGCTCCGGTCGCCGGTTCGTCGAGCTCTCGGCGGTGACCGCGGGCG
Source organism: Actinomycetes bacterium (assembly GCA_023432005.1). GTDB lineage: Bacteria > Actinomycetota > Actinomycetes > Actinomycetales > Microbacteriaceae > Homoserinibacter. The sequence goes on along the minus strand of JAEYVF010000094.1, from coordinate 1,747 downwards.
TCAAGGACGTGCGGCAGGTCATGGACGAGGCGCGCTCGACCCGCGACCTCTACGGCATCTCGACCGTGCTCTTCCTCGACGAGATCCACCGCTTCACGAAGGCCCAGCAGGACGCGCTGCTGCCCGGTGTCGAGAACGGCTGGGTCATCCTCGTGGCCGCCACGACCGAGAACCCGTCGTTCTCCGTCGTCGCGCCGTTGCTCTCGCGCTCTCTGCTGCTCACCCTCGAGCCGTTGTCCGACGACGACCTCGGCACGCTCGTCGACCGCGCCGTGATCGACCCGCGGGGGCTCGACGGCGGCGTGACGCTCGCCGACGACGCGCGTGCGGCCATCATCCGCCTGGCCTCCGGCGATGCCCGCCGCGCGCTCACGGCGCTCGAGGCCGCAGCGATCGTGGCGGCCGCGCCCGATGCGACCGCCGAGGGGGAGACGCCGCAGATCACCGCGGAGATCGTCGCGGCCACCGTCGACCGTGCGCTCCTGCGCTACGACCGCCAGGGTGACGAGCACTACGACGTCATCAGCGCCTTCATCAAGTCGATCCGCGGCTCCGACGTCGACGCGGCTCTGCACTACCTCGCCCGGATGGTCGAGGCGGGCGAGGATCCGCGGTTCATCGCGCGGCGCATCATGATCTCGGCGGCGGAGGACGTGGGCATGGCCGACCCGCAGGCGCTCACGGTCGCCGTCTCGGCCGCGCAGGGGGTGCAGCTCATCGGCATGCCGGAGGGTCGCATCCTGCTCGCGGAGGCCGTGGTCTACCTCGCGACGGCACCGAAGTCGAACGCGTCGTACCTCGGCATCGACAAGGCGATCGGGGATGTGCGGGCCGGACGCATCGGCCGGGTCCCGACCCACCTGCGGGACGCGCACTACCCCGGTGCGAAGAAGCTCGGGCACGGCAAGGGCTATGTGTACGCGCACGACGCCCCGTACGGCGTGGCCGAGCAGCAGTACCTCCCCGACGAGCTCGCGGGAACGCGCTACTACGCGCCGACGGGCAACGGCTACGAACGCGAGCTCGGCGCGCGCCTCGAGCGGCTACGAGCGCTCCTCACGGGCCGGCCGCTGCCGAAGCGCGAGGAGGCGCCGGGGCAGTAGCCCCGTTCTGGTAAGCTGTCCCGGTTCGAGTCCGAACACATCCCACCTTCAGTTCCACCGGTCGCGTCGACGTGCGCCCGGGACACCGGACGGGGGGATGCACGTCTGTGAGCCGCGAGAGCCGCGGCCACGTGCTGGAAGGACATCCATGACCACCAAGTCCCAGGACCGCCGCAAGGTCCGCCTCTCCCGCGCGCTCGGCATCCCGCTGACGCCGAAGGCCGCCCGCTACCTCGAGAAGCGCCCCTACGCCCCGGGTGAGCACGGCCGCACCAAGCGCAAGGCCGACAGCGACTACGCGGTGCGTCTGCGCGAGAAGCAGCGTCTGCGCGAGCAGTACGGCATCCGCGAGAAGCAGCTGCGCATCGTGTTCAACGAGGCCCGTCGCACCCAGGGCCTCACCGGTGAGAACCTCGTCGAGCTCCTCGAGATGCGTCTCGACGCTCTCGTGCTGCGTGCCGGCTTCGCCCGCACCACGGCGCAGGCCCGCCAGTTCGTCGTGCACCGCCACATCCTCGTCGACGGCAAGATCGTCGACCGCCCGTCGTTCCGCGTGAAGCCGGGTCAGCTCATCCACGTCAAGGAGCGCTCGGAGTCGACCGAGCCGTTCCAGGTCGCCGCCGCCGGCGGTCACGTCGACGTGC
>JAEYVF010000048.1 GCA_023432005.1 Actinomycetes bacterium | reverse complement strand
GAAGACGACCGGGACGGCGAGCGCGACGAGCACGGGCAGCACCCACGCGCTCGCGTCGACGGGCTCGGGCACGAGGAGGGTCGCCGCCCCGATGCCCGCCGCTGCCGCGGGCACGGCGACGATCGCGCCCTCGAGGAGCAGCGCGCCGCGCAGCTGCAGGGCGCTCGCACCTCGCGCCGCCGTCAGCACGATCGCCGTGCGCCGCCGCTCGACGATCGCCCCGATCCCGAGGGTGAGCACGGCGACGAGCACGCCCAGCAGACCCGAGAGCGAGAGGGCGAGGAGCGCCGACGCCGCGACCACGCGCGCACGCGTCTCGTCGACCGTGTCGGCCAGGCGGCTCGAGAACCGCAGCTCGCCGAAGCCCGGGAGCGTGAAGGGCGTGGCCGTGCGCTCGCGGGTCTGGGTCGCGATCCGCTCGGAGTCGCCGAACCGGATGCCGGAGGCGTCGATGGGGATCCACGCGGAGAGCGCGCCCGCGTCGAAGGTGTTCGCGAGGCGCCCCGCCGAGCCCGGGGCGACGTAGGCCGAGGCGGTGACGGTCGGCACGAGGCCGTCGGGGGCGCTCACCGCGGGGGCCGCGAGGTCGGGCGCGTGCACCCACAGGGCGGCGTCCGGGTCGGCGGGCGCGTAGAGCGCCGCGATACGCAACGTCAGCGGGGGATAGCCGAGAAGGTCGCCGACCCCCACGCCGAGCGCCTCGGCCGCGGCCGCGGGCAGCGCGATCTCGAGCGGCTCCTCCGTCGCCCCCGTCTCATCCGAGCCCGACCAGGCCTGCGGAGGGGCGCCCTCGAGGAGGCGCACATCCTCCTCCCACCGCGGGTCGAGGGCGAGCTCGAGACGCAGCCGCGCGGCGGGGGCGTCGTCAGGCAGCGTCGCGTCCTGCTGCGTGCTGCGCGCCACCCAGCGAGGCTCGCCCGCGAGGGCGACGAGGGGCTCGGGCAGGCGTCGCGCGGCCCCGCGGATCGCATCGTCGGTGGGGCCGAGCACCTCGTCGGCGGTGGCGTCGCGCCCGGCCGCGACGAGGCCGATGCGTCCGAGGCCCGTGATGTCGCGGAGCGACGGCGACGTCGCCGCGAGACGGTGCCGGAGCTCGTCGGTGCCGAGCGCGACGAGTGCGCGCGGCGCGACCGCCGTCGCGAACACGGCGAGCGCGACGAGCAGCCCGACGAGGAGCGAGCCGGAGATGCCGGTGGAGGCATGTCGGAGCAGCAGCCCGGGGGTGCCGACGCGCGACCTCGTCATCGCTCCTCCTCCCCGCCGATGGCCGTCGCGGCCGCCCGTCGTACGCGCGCGGCGGCGAGCTCCACGAGGAGCGCGACGGAGGCGATCAGGAGGAGTCCGCCTCCCACCGCGACCACGGGGTCGATCCGGATGCCCGGCTCGAGGCCGGGGACGGCATCCGGCACGGCGGCGCTCGCGAGCTGCGGAATGGTGAGCACGACGACCGCGGCGCCGACGATCGCGCCCGCGCCGACGGCGAACGCCGCGACGATCCACCATTCGGTGCGCCGCAGGGAGGCCTGCTGGCGGGCGCGGACGCCGAGGGCCCGCAGCACGGCGAGGTCGCCGAGGCGCAGTCGGTGATCCGCGCGCGCGACGGCCGCGAGGGTGATGAGGGCGAGGAGCACGCACAGCGCGGCGACACCCGTGAGCGCGGCCGCCGCCGAGCCGAGCACGGCCCGACCCGCCGCATCATCCGCGGTCAGGATGCGCGTCCCGGGCGGCAGCGCGTCGCGCAGGGCCGCGACGGGCGCTTCGCCGTCGGCGGCGAGCCACAGCGTGTCGGGCGCGGGGGAGCCGGATGCGTCCCGCGCCTCGGCGTACTGCAGGAGTCCGAGGTCGAGCAGCACCCCGAGGGTGTCGTCCGCGCCCGGGATCGCCGGGAGCACCGCGGCCACCTGCATGTCGGTGCTCGCATACGACCCCGCGGCCTGCACGCGCAGCATCGACCCGACGTCGAGCCCGTAGCGGTCGGCGAGCCCGCGCGAGATCGCGACGGGCGGGGTGCCGCCGACGGGGTCGGGTGTCAGGCGCACGACGATCCCGCCCTGCGCGACGCCGAACCCGCGCGGGCCCGTCGTCGACGCCGATCCTCCGGGGCTCGTCGCGGCCGCGGACCAGGTGCGCGCGCCGAGCCCGCCCGGCACGGCGCCGGCATCCGTGGCGAGGTCCTCGAGCGTCACGGTCGCACCGGTGACCTCGTCGACGGAGGAGTCCGGCGCCTCGACGTCGATCGCGAGCACGCGCCCTTCGGAGGTCGACGGCCCGGAGGGAAGCGCGAAGCGGATGTCGAGCGTGCCCCCGGGGCGCGGCGCCTTCGCGCTGAGCACCGACGGGCGGCCCCAGCCGTCGGTGTAGGTCACGCGCACCTCGGGCGGCGAGAGGAATCCCGTCAACGTCGCCGTGAGCACGAGCTCGCGGGCCGACGCCGGGATGCGCGGTCCCGGCAGCTCCGCCGCGACGTCCGCCGCCACCCTCGCCGGATCGAGCGTGCCCGCCGCATCGCTCGCCAGCTGGGCGAACGCGTCGGGGGCGATCGCGACGACCGTGCCGCTCGCGTCCGAGAGCACGAGCTCGTCGCGGCGTACGGGCGCGGCGGCGTCGACGCCCGCGACGGCCTCGACCGCGGCGATCGCGCTCTCGTCGAAGCCGCGTGCGTCGGCGACGCTCAGCTGCGCTCCCGATCGGAGGGCGCTCGTGCGGTCGAACG
>JAEYVF010000003.1 GCA_023432005.1 Actinomycetes bacterium | reverse complement strand
CCGTCGCCCCCTCCGCGGGGAACGTCGGCACGGTCTCGGGCCGCCCGTCGGTCGTCGCGGGCGCCGTCGTGACGTCGCCCGAGGCGCGTTGCGCGAGCCACACGACGAGCGCGACGACGCCGCCGAGCAGCACGAGGGTGACGAGCACACGTGCGATCGCCCCGCCCCAGCCCGGGTCGTTCCAGTAGAGAGCGCCCGCGGCCCAGAAGCCCTGCGTGAGCGGCAGGAACGACAGCAGGAACACCGCGACGATGCCGGGGAACGCGCGCGTGACGCGGCCGTGCCCGAGCTCGCGGGCGTGGATCGTGCCGGCGGTGTCGGGCAGCAGAAACCACGCGATCGCGTAGACGAACGCGACGGGAGCGCCGACGACCGCCAGCACGACCGCGATGCCCCGCACGATGAGCGGGTCGACGCCGATGCGCGCGGCCAGGCCGCCGCACACGCCGCCGAGCCAACCCTCCTGCCGCACGACGCCGAGGCCGCGCAGCCACGTGAAGAACGGATGCTCGGCGGGCGCCGCGGTCGGCTCCGCGGATGCCGCGCTCGCCTCGCCGGGGCCCGCGCCCGCCTCGCCGGGGCCCGCGGTCGGCTCGTCGGAGCCGACGGTAGCGGTTGCCAGCTCGCTCGTGAGGCCCTCGTCGGGCGTCTTCTCGGGCGTCTCGTCGGGCGTCGGCGGTTCGGGTGCTGTGGTGCGTCGTGCCATGCCTCGAGCGTGCCCGCCGGCATCGGCCCCGCTCTATGGGGGTTCGCCCTGATCGTCCCCTGATCCCTCGCTGCAGGGCGGGTCGCGCGTGCTTGGATCGTCGCATGACCGCATCCGCCGCCGAGCAGCCCCTCGAGGGCGCGCGCGGCGTGCGCCGGGTGCGCCCCGTGCGGCCCGCGCTCGTGCGGCCGCGCGAGGTCTGGCTCGCGGGAGTGAGCGTCGCGCTCGCCCGCCACCTCGCGTGGCCCGTCGCACTCGTCCGCACGACCTTCGCCGCCGCGGCCGTCATCGGCGTGCTCTGGGCGGGCCTCGCGATCTTCCTGCGCGGCGAGTTCGGCATCCTCCCCTTCGCGGCGGCATCCCCTCTCCTCTACGCGTGGCTCTGGGCGCTCGTGCCCCGCGAGACCGCGACCCCGGATGCGCCCCTCCGCCGCGAGGTGCCGGTCGCCGTCGCGCTGCTGGTCGCCGCGGGCGTGCTCGCACTGCTCGTGCCCGTCAGCTGGCTCGTCACCTGGACGCCCCTGCCCGTCGGCATCGTCGAGGCCACGGCGGCCGCCGTCGCGGCCATCGTGTGGACCCTCGTGGTCGACGCGCGCGACGAGCGGCGGGCGGCATCCGCGCCCCGCGTACGCGCGGTCGCAGGCGGGTTCCTCGTGGGGTACGGGCTCGCGCTGCTCGCCGGGGGCTTCGCCGAGTCGCGCACCCTCGTGGCGATCGTCGCCGTCGTGCCGGTGCTGCTCGGCCTCGCGACGTTCGTCGTGCCGCCCTTGCTCGCCCGCGCATCCGTGCGGTCGGCCGAGCGCGCGGCCCTCGCCCGCGAGGAGCAGCGGTCGGAGATCGCGGCGCACCTGCACGACTCGGTGCTGCAGACGCTCGCGATCATCCAGAACCGCGCGGGTGCCGGATCCGAGATCGCGCGCATCGCGCGCGCCCAGGAGCGGGAGCTTCGCGACTGGCTCTTCGCGGGCACCGACCCGTTCGCGGGCGACCTCGCGACCGAGCTGCGCACGATCGCGCGCGAGCTCGAACTCGAGCACGCCGTGCGCATCGAGGTCGTCACCGTCGGCGATGTGGCCGAGGTCGAGTCTCGCGCGCTCGCGGCGGCCGCGCGCGAGGCCCTCGCGAACGCGGCGCGGCACGCGGGCGGCGATGTCACCGTCTACGCCGAGGCGACCCCGGATGCGGTGGAGGTCTTCGTGCGCGACCGCGGCGCCGGCTTCGACCCGGATGCCGTACCCGACGGGCGCCTCGGCATCCGCGAGTCGATCGTGGGGCGCATGGCGCGCGCGGGCGGCACGGGCATCGTGACGAGCGGGCCCGACGGCACCGAGGTGCAGCTGCGGATGCCGCGCGCCCGGCTCGCGGGCGGCACCGGCCGCGCGAACGGCAACGGGGGAGCGGCATGACCCGCGTCATCATCGTCGACGACCACTCGATCTTCCGCACGGGCCTGCGCACCGATCTCGGCGACGCCGTCGAGGTGGTCGGCGAGGCGGGCGACGTCGACGCCGCCGTGCGCGTCATCGACGAGCTGCGCCCCGACGTCGTGCTGCTCGACGTGCACCTGCCGGGCGGCGCGGGCGGCGGCGGCGCGGAGGTCGTGCGGCGCTCGGCCGCCCTGCTGTCGAGCGTGCGCTTCCTCGCCCTCTCGGTCTCCGACTCCGCCGAAGACGTCGTGGGCGTCATCCGCGCGGGCGCACGCGGCTACATCACGAAGGCGACGAGCGGGGCGGATGTGGCTGCCGCCGTCGCGACGGTCGCCGCGGGCGATGCGGTGTTCTCGCCGCGACTCGCCGGCTTCGTGCTCGACGCCTTCGGCACGGCCGCCGGCGCACCGGCGGTGGCCGCGACCGACGACGAGCTCGACCGCCTCTCGGCCCGCGAGCAGGAGGTCATGCGCCTCATCGCGCGCGGCTACGCCTACAAGGAGGTCGCGTCGCACCTTTACATCTCGATCAAGACCGTCGAGACGCACGTGTCGTCGGTGTTGCGAAAGCTGCAGCTCTCCTCGCGGCACGAGCTCACCGCCTGGGCCCTCGAGCGCCGCCTGCTCTGACCCGAGGTGTCATTTCCTGTCGCCCCCGCACGAGCTGGGCGACCGAAAGTGACACCTCGGATCAGCCCGTGAAGAGGGGGAGCGCGACGAAGAACGCGAGCGTGAGCATGACGAGCGCGATCGCTCCGTCGAGCACGCGCCACGCGACGGGCCGCGCGAAGACGGGTGCGAGCGCGCGCGCCCCGAAGCCGAGCGTCGTGAACCACAGCACGGATGCCGCTCCCATGCCCGCCCCGAAGAGCCAGCGGGCGTCGCCGTGGCCGTTCGCGAGGGTGCCGACGATCGCCATGTCGAGGTACACGTGCGGGTTGAGCCACGTGACCGCGAGGCACGTCGCGACGGCCGCGGCGAGCGAGCGGCGCCGCGCCGCCGCATCCGGGGCCGCGTCGACTGTGAGGACCTCGCCCTTCGGCCACAGCGCGCGCCGGGCCGCGTGCACGCCGTAGAAGACGAGGAAGATCGCACCGCCGATGCGCACGGCCGTCATGATCCACGGCACCGCGGCGAGCACGGCGCCCGTGCCGGCGATGCTCAGCAGCATGAGCACGATGTCGGAGAGCGCGCACAGCGCCACGATCGTGAGCACGTGCTGCTTGCGGATGCCCTGACGCAGCACGAACGCGTTCTGGGCCCCGATCGCCACGATGAGCGAGAGGCCGAGGGCGAATCCCGCGAAGGCGGCGGCGAGGGCGGCGGATGTCGTCACGAGTCACGACGCTAGGCCTCCGACCGGCATCAATCCAGTTCAAGATTCTCAAGAAGCATTAGCCTCACTTCAGATGAACCTCGACCGGGATCTGCTCGCCACGCTCCGCGCCGTCGTCGACGCGGGCACCTTCGACGCGGCCGCGCGCGCGCTCAACGTCACGCCGTCCGCCGTGAGCCAGCGCATCAAGTCGCTCGAGACGCAACTCGGCCGCGTGCTCGTCGAGCGCACGAAGCCCGTCCGGGCCACCGAGTCCGGCGAGGTGCTCGTGCGGCTCGCGCGCGAGATCGCCCTCCTCGAGACGGATGCCGCATCCGCGCTCCGCCTCGACGGCGCGGGGGAGGGGTTCACGACCGTGCCGCTCGCCGTCAACGCCGACTCGCTCACGAGCTGGTTCCTCCCCGCGATCGCGGAGGCGTGCACCGCGCACCGCATCGTCGTCGACCTGCATCGCGAGGACCAGGACCGCACGGCCGCCCTGCTCGCCTCGGGCCGCGTCATGGCGGCCGTCACCTCCCAGGCCGAGCCCGTGCCGGGCTGCAGCGTCACGACGCTCGGCGTGCTCGTGTATCACCCGGCCGCGAGCCGGGACTTCGCCGAACGCTGGTTCCCCGGCGGCGCCGACGCGGCATCCCTCTCCCGCGCGCCGGTCGTCGACTTCGACCACGACGACGAGCTGCAGACCCGCTTCCTGCGCCGCGTCTCCCGCCGCCGGCTCGATCCCCCGCGGCACTTCGTCTCGGGCTCGAGCGACTTCCTGCGGGCGATCGAGCTCGGGCTCGGCTGGGGGATGCTGCTCGAGTCGCAGCTCGCGGATGCCGCCCCGGGCGCCTTCGTCGAGCTCGCCCCCGGCGGCCCCGGCGTGCGCGTGCCCCTCTACTGGCAGCAGTGGAACCTGCGCTCGACGGCCCTCGACGCGGTCGCGACCGCCGTCGTCGCGGCGGCCCGCCCATCCCTACAGCGCCGCTGACCCCATCCGATGTGTAACAATAGGTCGGGCTCCG
>JAEYVF010000194.1 GCA_023432005.1 Actinomycetes bacterium | reverse complement strand
CTCACCCCCGCGGCGCCCGGCTGGGCGGCCGTCGAGGGCTCGGGCCTGCTCGAGGAGTTCTTCGGCAAGGTGAACGGCGGCGGCGACGTCGCGGCCCTCGCTGCCGAGTACGACGAGAAGATCGACGCGCTCATCAACGGCTAGTCGGCACGGAGCCGGTCGGGCAGCGCACGCTGCCGCTGCCCGACCGGCACCACCCCGGCCCCGCCGGGGACCGCAGCGTCCCACGTCTTCGCCCCGCCGCATCCGGCCCGGGCGCCTCCCACTCACCCGAAGCCTTCGAAAGGAGGAACACGCATGTCCGCACAGGCCCCCGGCGCCCGCATCCAGCCGCGGCGCATCACCGGCATCCCGTATGTGCTCATCGTGCCGGCCGTGCTCGCGCTCCTGCTCGGCCTCGGCTACCCGCTCGTCTGGCAGATCATCACCTCGTTCCAGAAGTACGGACTCGCCCAGCAGTTCGGCAAGCCGCCCGAGTGGGTCGGCTTCGACAACTTCGCGAACCTCGCCTGGAACGGCGAGTTCTGGGCGGTCGTCGGGCGCTCGCTGCTGTTCTGCGTCGTGACCGCCGCGGCGACCGTGGTGATCGGCGTCGCCATGGCGCTTCTCATGAACTCGGTCGGGCGGGTCGTGCGGCTCATCCTCCAGATCTCGATGCTGCTCGCGTGGGCCATGCCCGTCGCCGCCGCGACGACCGTCTTCATCTGGCTCTTCGACCGCCGCCGCGGCGTCGTCAACTACCTGCTCGACATGATCCCGGGCGTCGACATGAACCGCTACGACTGGCTCGGCAACCCCGTCACCTTCTTCCTCGTGGCGAGCGTGCTCATCGTGTGGATGTCGGTGCCGTTCGTCGCGTTCGCCGTCTACGCGGGGCTCACCCAGATCTCCGAGGAGGTCATGGAGGCCGCGCAGATCGACGGCGCCAATGCCTGGCAGCGCTTCGGCGGCATCATCATGCCGATGATCAAGCCCGTGCTGTCGATCGTGCTGCTGCTGCAGCTCATCTGGGATCTGCGCGTGTTCGCGCAGATCACCCTGCTCAAGGACGCCGGGTCGAAGTCGGGCGACTTCGACCTGCTCGGCACCTACATCTACAAGCTCGGCGTCGCATCCAACGACTTCGGCGTCGCAAGCGCCGTCTCCATCGTCGTGCTGCTCATCACCCTCGCCATCAGCTGGGTGTACGTGCGCGAGCTGATCAAGGAGGACGAGGCATCGTGACCGCCGCCAAGCTCGGGCGCATCGCCCTCAGCGTCCTCGCGATCGTGCTCGCGATCGTCTGGGTCTTCCCCGTCTACTGGATGGTCAACTCGGCCCTCATCTCGACCGCCGTGCTGCAGCAGTTCACGCCGCACTTCTTCCCGGGCGCCTACTTCACGACGTCCAACTTCTCCGGCGCCATCGCGGACGGGTCGTTCTTCGGCGCGCTCGGCATGAGCCTCTCGATCACGCTCATCGTCGTCGTGGTGTGCCTCGTGTTCGCCTTCCTGGGCGCCGTCGCGATCAGCCGGTTCCGCTTCCGCGGGCGCAAGAGCTTCGTGCTCGCGCTCCTGCTCATCCAGATGCTGCCCGCCGAGGGGCTCTTCATCGCGCAGTACAAGATGGTGTCGTCGGTGGGACTGCTCAACTCCGTGCTGGGCGTGAGCGTCATCTACATCGCCGCCGTCATCCCGTTCACGGTGTGGATGCTGCGCGGATTCGTCGCGGGCGTGCCGGCCGAGCTCGAGGAGGCCGCGATGGTCGACGGCCTCAGCCGCTTCCAGGCCTTCATGCGCATCACGTTCCCGCTGCTCGCCCCGGGGCTCGTGGCGTCGGGCGTGTACGCCTTCCTGCAGGCGTGGAACGAGATCACGGTCGCGGTCGTGCTGCTGCCCGCCGAGGCCGCGCAGACGCTGCCGCTCTGGCTGCGCGGATTCGTGCAGGCCTCGGCGACGCGCGAGACCGACTGGGGTCAGGTCATGGCCGCGTCGACCATCGTGGCCATCCCCGTCATCGTCTTCTTCCTCATCGTGCAGGGCCGGATGACGAGCGGCATCGTGGGAGGTGCGGTCAAGGGATGATCTCGACGAGCTCGATCAGCGGGAGAGGGGCCCCCGTCCTCCTTCCCGGCTTCGTCGGCACCGAGCTGCCCGAGTGGCTCGCCGTGCGGCTGCGCGCCGGCCTCGGAGGGGTGTGCCTCTTCGCCGAGAACATCGCCTCGCTCGAGCAGCTGCGCGAGCTCACCGGCGCGATCCGCGCGGCGAACCCCCGCGCGCTCATCGCGATCGACGAGGAGGGCGGCGACGTCTCGCGCCTGCACGCGGCCACGGGCTCGCCCTTCCCCGGCAACGCCGTGCTCGGCCGCCTCGACGACGTCGGGCTCACGGCATCCGTCGGCGCCGCGGTCGCGCGCGAGCTGCGCGCCGCGGGCGTCAACCTCAACTTCGCGCCCGACGTCGACATCAACTCCAACCCCGACAACCCCGTCATCGGCGTGCGCAGCTTCGGAGCCGACCCGCGGCTCGTCGCGCGGCACAGCGCGGCGTGGGTCGCGGCGCACGAGGCGGAGGGCGTCGCCGTGAGCGCGAAGCACTTCCCCGGGCACGGCGACACCGACGCCGACTCGCACCACGCGCTGCCGGTCGTCGACCTGCCGCTCGAGGCGCTGCGCGAGCGCGAGCTCGTGCCGTTCGAGGCGGCCATCGCCGCGGGAGCGCGCACGATCATGTCGAGCCACATCCTGCTTCCGCAGCTCGACGGCGCGCAGCCCGCGACCTTCTCGCGCCGCATCCTCCAGGAGCTGCTGCGCGACGAGCTCGGCTTCGACGGGGTCGTGGTCTCCGACGCGCTCGACATGGCCGGCGCCTCCGGAGAGATCGGCATCCCCACGGCTGCGGTGCGGGCGTTGGCCGGCGGCTGCGACCTGCTGTGCATCGGCACGCGCAACACGGATGCGCAGCTGGCCGAGATCGAGGCCGCGATCGAGGCGGCGCTCGCCTCGGGCGAGCTCGCCGAGGGCCGGCTCGCGGACGCCGTCGCGCGCGTCACGGCGCTCGCCGAGTCGCTCCCCGCCGGACTCGCCGCGCAGCCCGAGCCGTATGTCGTCGACCCCGCTCGCATCGCATCCGCGTTCGACGTCGTGGAGGGCGTGTCCGTGCCCCGCGGCGTGCGCCTGCTGAGCCTCGAGACGACCGCCAACGTGGCGGTCGGCACCGTGCCGTGGGGCCTCGCGAGCGTGGGCCTCGAGCCCGAGCGCGTGCGCGAGGGCGACCCGCTGCCGGCATCCGAGGTGCCCTACCTCGTGGTCGGCAAGGACAACCACCGTCGCGCCTGGACGCGCGACCTCATCGACGCCGCGCGGGCGGCCCAGCCCGCGACCGTCGTCATCGACATGGGCTGGCCCGCGCCCGACCGGGCCTATGCCGACATCGCCACCTTCGGCGCCTCACGCAGCGTCTCCGCCGCGCTGCGCCTGCTGCTGGACGGGAGCGAGCAGTGAGGGTCGGGCTCGACATCGGGGGCACCAAGACGGATGCCGTGGCGGTCGGCGACGACGGCCGCGTCGCGCACACGCTGCGGCTGCCGACGGGCTTCGGGCCGGAGGCCGTGCTCGCGACCGCGGTATCGGCCGTGCGGCGGATCTCGGAGGCGGCGGGTACCCCCGTCGGCGCGCTCCAGTCGATCGGCATCGGCATCCCGGGCGCCGTCGACGCGGCGGGGCGCGTGACGCACGCCGTCAACCTCGGGCTCGACGATCTCGGCTTGGGTGAGGAGCTGCACGCTCGGCTCGGACGGCCCGTGCGGGTCGAGAACGACGTCAATGCCGCCGCCGTGGGCGCGTTCCACCTGCGTGGCCTCGGATCGGGTCAGTCGATGGCCTACCTCAACCTCGGCACCGGCCTCGCGGCGGGCCTCGTGCTCGGCGGCGAGCTGTGGCGCGGCGTGAGCGGCGTGGCGGGCGAGCTCGGGCACATCCCCGTCGACCCCGCCGGCCCCCTGTGCCCGTGCGGCCAGCGCGGCTGCCTCGAGCTCTACGCCTCGGGCTCGGCCGTCGCGCGGCAGTGGCC
>JAEYVF010000185.1 GCA_023432005.1 Actinomycetes bacterium | reverse complement strand
TGAAGGCGACCAGGTCGTCGACGCCGATGTCGTGCGAGGTCAGTTCGCCGATCTTACGACGGTCGCGCATCACGACGATGCGCTGGGCGATGCGGATGACCTCCTCGAGCTCCGAGGAGATGAACACCACGGCGAGGCCCTGCTCGCTGAGCTCGGCGACCTTGCGCTGGATGTCGGCCTTCGCGCCGACGTCGATGCCGCGCGTGGGCTCGTCGAGGATGATGAGCTGCGGCGCGGTCGCGAGCCACCGGGCGAGCAGCACCTTCTGCTGGTTGCCGCCCGAGAGGTTGCGGATGAGCGCGTTCGGGTTCGCGGGGCGCACGCCGAGCGCCTGTATGTACTCGGCGACGATCGCATCCTGCTCGCCCTTGCGGATCTTGCGGAGCGCGCCGCGCTTGGCCTGGATGCCGAGCACGATGTTCTCGGCGACGGTGAGGTCGCCCACGATGCCCTCGGCGCGCCGGTTCTCGGACGAGAAGGCGATGCGCTGGTCGATCGCGTGGCGGGGATTGGTCATGCGCGTCGCCCGCCCGCGCACCCGGATGCGCCCGGCATCCGCGCGGTCGGCGCCCGTGAGCAGACGCACGAGCTCGGTGCGGCCCGAGCCGAGGAGGCCGGCGATGCCGACGACCTCCCCGTCGTAGACGGCGACGTCGGCGGGCTCGAGCACCCCGCGGCGGCCGACGCCCTCGGCGTCGAGCACGGGCTCGCCGGTGCGGTCGATCGCGCGGTCGGCGCTGCGCGAGATGGCGTCGAGCTCGTCGAGCTCGCGGCCGATCATCCTCGCGATGAGCTCGTGACGGGGCAGTTCCCCGACCGGGTACTCGCCGACGAGCGCGCCGTTGCGCAGCACCGTGATGCGGTCGGAGATCTCGTACACCTGGTCGAGGAAGTGGGTGACGAAGAGGATGGCGACGCCGCGGTCGCGGAGGCTGCGGATGACGCCGAAGAGCTGCTCGACCTCGCCGCGGTCGAGGCTCGAGGTGGGCTCGTCGAGCACGAGCACATGGGAGTCGGTGACCATCGCGCGGCTGATGGCGACGAGCTGCTGCACGGCGATGGAGTGGCTCGCGAGGAGCGAGCGGGTGTCGAGTCGGAGGCCGAGGTTCTCGAGGTGACGCGCGGCCTCGCGGTGGGTGGCGCGCCAGTCGATGCCGAGGGGGCCGCGCACCTCGTGGCCGAGCATGACGTTCTCGCCGACCGAGAGGTTGGTGCACAGGTTGACCTCCTGGTACACCGTGGAGATGCCCGCGGCCTGCGCGTCGGCGGTGCCGCGGAACTCGCGCGGCTCGCCCGCGACGACGATCGTGCCGCCGTCGATGGCGTAGACGCCCGTGAGCGCCTTGATGAGCGTCGACTTGCCGGCGCCGTTCTCACCCATGAGGGTGTGCACCTCGCCGCCCCGCAGGGTGAAGTCGACGCCGTCGAGGGCCTTGACCCCGGGGAACGTGATCGTGATGCCGCGCATCTCGACGACGGGCCGGGCCTGGCTGGGGGTCTCGGGGGCTGCGGACATGGCTTCCTCGCTCGTGTCAGGGGGTTTCCGCCGGGGACCGGTGCGCCCCGGTCCCCGGCGGATGATGGATCACTGCTGTTGCGAACCGATCAGTACGGACGCGTCGGCAGCGCCTCCTTCGCCTGCTCCTGGTCGAAGGTCTGGTCCGCGACGATGGTGCGCTTGTCGACGGACTCGCCGGCCACGACCTTCTTCACGAGCTCGGCGACCTTCTCGCCGAGGAGCGGGTTGCACTCGACGATGAAGTTGAACTTCCCGTCGGCGAGCGCCTGCATGCCGTCGTGGACCGCGTCGATCGTGACGATCTTGATGTCCACACCGGGGACGAGACCCGCGGCCTCGATCGCGTCGAGCGCGCCGAGCCCCATGTCGTCGTTGTGCGCGAAGAGCAGGTTGATCTCGCTGCCGTACTTCTGCAGGAAGCCCTCCATGACCTTCTTGCCGCCGTCGCGCGTGAAGTCGCCCGTCTGCGAGTCGAGGGTGTTGATGGAGGAGCCCTCGAGCGCCTTGCTCCATCCGGTGGCCCGGTCGAGCGCGGCGGAGGAGCCCGTCGTGCCCTCGAGGATCACGAGGTTCGAGCCGTCGGCGTTCTCGACCGCCCACTGGCCGGCGAGCTCGCCTTCCTTCTCGAAGTCGAGGCCGACCCAGCTGGCGTAGAGGTCCTCGCTCGCCGAGACCGTGCGGTCCTCGAGGATGACCGGGATGCCGGCGTCCTTGGCCTCCTTGAGCACGTCGTCCCAGCCGTCGACCGTGATGGGCGCGATGACGATCGCGTCGACGCCCTGGTTGATGAAGCTGCGGACGGCCGCGATCTGGGCCTCCTGCTTGTTGTCGGCCGCGTTGAAGACGAGCTTGAAGCCGTTCTCCTCCGACAGCGCGGTCTTGAGCGACTCGGTGTTGGCCGAGCGCCAGCCCGACTCGGAACCGGTCTGGGCGAAGCCGACGGTGATGAGGTCGCCTTCGCCGCCTCCGCCGCCTCCGCCGTTTCCTGCGTCGGTCGCGCAGCCCGTCATCGCGAGAGCGGCTGCTCCCACGAGGGCGACGCTCGCCAGGATCTTTCGCATACAGAACCTCCTCGTTCTGGGGGACCGGCTTCGGTGCCGGGGTGCCCGGGTGGTGGTGCCTCTTGGCGCGACGACCGCTGGGGGTGGCCGTCGCGCCAAATGTTAGCCTTCACAATTCACATTCCCGCAAGCATTATTCGGTAACGTTTCCGTAACGGCCCCGTGATCGCGGGAGTTCCGGGAGCGGATGGCGGGCTTCGGCTGTGAGCGTTCTCGTGAGCCTTCACATCCGGCGGGCGCCGCCGGTGCGGGTGCCGACGCTAGCCTGACCTCCGTGGCCGATCGTCCGAGGAACCCGAGCATGCACGACGTGGCGGCGCTCGCGGGCGTCAGCCACATCACGGTCTCGCGCGTGCTCAACGACTACCCCTCGATCCGCCCCGAGACCCGCGAGCGCGTGCTCGCGGCGATCGCCGAACTCGGCTACCGGCGCAACCTCGCGGCCCGCGCGCTCGTCACGAGCCGCACGCGGGCGATCGGCGTGCTCGCACCCGAGGTGGCGCAGCACGGGCCGGCGTCGAGCGTGCTCGCGGTCGAGTCGGCGGCGCGTGAGAACGGCTACCACCCGCTCGTGACGGCCGCCGCGGTCGAGCACGATGCGACCGTCGCGGCCCTCGAGTTCCTGCTCGATCAGGCGGTCGAGGCACTCGTCGTCATCGCCCCGCACGAGACCGTGCTCGCCGCCATCCGCGACCTCGACATCCGGGTGCCGCTCGTGACGCTGCAGGCGCCCGATCGCCCGGGCGGCATCGGCGTCGACCAGGCCGCGGGGGCACGGCTCGCGACCGAGCACCTCATCGGGCTCGGGCACCGCCGCATCCAGCATCTCGCGGGTCCCGAGGGCTACCTCGAGGCGAGCGCGCGACGCGACGGTCATCTCGCCGCGATGGCGGATGCGGGCCTCCAGCCCGGCCCGGAGCTCGCGGGGGACTGGAGCGCGGCATCCGGGTTCGCGGCGGCCGCCGCGCTCGATCCGGACACGACCGCCGTCGTCGCCGCGAACGACCAGATGGCGATCGGGCTGCTCGCGGCGCTCGCCGACGCGCGGCGTCCGGTGCCCGAGCACGTGTCGGTCGTGGGCTTCGACGATGTGCCCGAGGCGCCGTTCGTGCGTCCTGCCCTCACGACCGTCCACCAGGACTTCGCCCTCATCGGCCGCCGCGCGGTCGATGCGCTGCTCGCGCAGCTCACGCCGGAGGGCGCGGCCGAGGTCGCCGCCGTGATTCCGCCGCGACTCGTCGTGCGCGGCTCCACCGCGCCGCCCAGCCGACCCTCGGTGGACTAGCATGGCGATGTTCGTTAACGTGAACATCAGCACCGAGAACCGACCGGCGAGGAGGCCGCGACACCCATGAGCGCCAGGTACCTGGGGATCGAGCTCGGCTCGACGCGCATCAAGGCCTGTCTGGTCGGCGAGGGCGGCGAGACGATCGCCACCGGCTCCCACGCGTGGGAGAACCGGCTCGAGGACGGGCTGTGGACCTACGGCCTCGACGAGGTGCACGACGGCCTCCGCGCGGCCTACGCCGACCTCGTCGCGAACCTCGACGAGGCGCCCGCGACGTTCGAGGCGATCGGCGTCTCCGCCATGATGCACGGCTACCTCGCGTTCGACGCGGCGGGCGAGCTCCTCGTGCCGTTCCGCACGTGGCGCAACACCAACACGGGGCCCGCGGCAGCCGAGCTGTCCGAGGCGCTCGGCGTCAACATCCCGCTGCGCTGGTCGATCGCGCACCTGCACCAGGCCGTGCTCGACCGCGAGCCCCACGTGCAGCAGGTCGCGAGCATCACGACGCTCGCGGGCTACGTGCACCGCCTGCTCACGGGCCGCGATGTGCTCGGCGTGGGCGACGCGTCGGGCATGTTCCCCATCGACCCCGCCACGGGCGGCTACGACGCGCGTCTGCTCGGCATCGCGCAGGAGCGCCTCGCCGCCGCGTGGGCGCCGTTCCAGCTCGCGGACCTCCTGCCCGAGGTGCTCCCCGCGGGCGCGGACGCCGGCGAGCTCACCGCGCGGGGCGCCGCGCTGCTCGACGCGAGCAGCACGCTGCAGGCGGGCATCCCGCTCGCCCCGCCCGAGGGCGACGCCGGGACGGGCATGGTCGCGACGAACGCCGTGCGGGCGCGCACCGCCAACGTCTCCGCGGGCACGAGCATCTTCGCGATGGTCGTGCTCGAGGGCGCCCTCGCCGAGCAGAGCCCTGACATCGACGTCGTCACGACGCCCGATGGCAGCCCCGTCGCGATGGTGCATTGCAACAACGGCTCGAGCGAGCTCGGCGCGTGGGTCGGCGTCTTCCAGGAGTTCGCCGCCGCGATCGGCTCCACCGCGAGCTCCGACGAGGTCTTCGCCGCGGTGCTCGGTGGAGCGCTCGAGGCCGACGGCGAGGGCCTCTACGCCTACAACCTGCTCTCGGGCGAGCCGATCGTCGGCACGCAGGAGGGGCGCCCGCTCGTCGTGCGGACGCCGGGCTCGCGCCTGAGCCTCGCCGCTTTCGGCCGCGCCCAGTTGTTCTCGGTCTTCGCCGCGCTCAGCATCGGGATGCGGGAGCTCGCCGCCCAGCACGTCGCGCTCGACACCGCGGTCGCCCACGGCGGCCTCTTCCGCACGGGGGGCGTCGCCCAGCGGGCGCTCGCGGCGGCGCTCGACGCGCCCGTCGCGGTCGGCGAGACCGCGGGCGAGGGCGGTGCATGGGGCATCGCGCTGCTGGCCGCGTACCGCCACGCCGTCGCGGGAGGCGAGACGCGCTCCCTGCCCGACTGGCTCGATGAGACCGTGTTCGCGGATGCCGCGGTCACGACGGTCGCGCCCACGGCATCCGAGGTGGCCGCCTACGCGGCCTACCTCGACGTCTGGCGCTCGGGGCTCGCGATCGAGCACGCCGCCATCGCATCCCTCACCGAAGGAGACCCGGCATGACCGACGCCCTCGACGCCGCGATCCAGGCCACGCGCGAGCAGGTCGCGGCACTCCACTCCGAGCTCACGCGCTACGGGCTCGTCATCTGGACCGGCGGCAACATCTCGGGCCGCGTGCCCGGCGCGGAGCTCTTCGTGATCAAGCCGAGCGGGGTGAGCTACGACGAGCTCGCGCCCGACAACATGATCCTGTGCGACCTCGACGGCCACGTGATCCCGGGGACCCCCGGCTCCGATCGCAGCCCGTCGAGTGACACCGCGGCGCACGCGTACGTCTACCGGAATATGCCCCACGTGGGGGGCGTCGTGCACACCCACTCGACCTACGCGACCGCGTGGGCGGCGCGAGGCGAGGCCATCCCGTGCGTCATCACGGGAATGGCAGACGAGTTCGGGGGCGAGATCCCCGTCGGCCCGTTCGCGATCATCGGCGACGACTCGATCGGCCGTGGCATCGTCGCGACGCTCGACGGCCACCGCTCGCGGGCCGTGCTCATGCAGAACCACGGTGTCTTCACGATCGGCCGCGACGCGAAGGACGCCGTCAAGGCCGCCGTCATGTGCGAGGACGTCGCGCGCACCATCCACATCGCCCGCCAGCTCGGCGACCCGATCCCGATCCCGCAGGACCGGATCGACGCCCTCTTCGACCGCTACCAGAACGTCTACGGGCAGAAGCCCCAGGGAGAACTCCAGTGACCTCGATCATCCCCGACCTGAAGAAGGACACCGTCTGGTTCCTGACCGGGAGCCAGGACCTCTACGGCGAGGAGACCCTGCGCCAGGTCGCCGAGCAGTCGCAGGGCGTCGTCGAGCTGCTGCGCGGCTCGGCCGACATCCCCGTGACGATCGAGTGGAAGCCCGTGCTGAAGAGCTCGGACGCCATCCGCCGCGCCATGCTCGACGCCAACTCCGACGACTCGGTCGTCGGCGTCATCACCTGGATGCACACCTTCAGCCCCTCGAAGATGTGGATCCACGGCTTCGACGCGCTGCAGAAGCCGCTCCTGCACCTGCACACGCAGGCGAACGTCGCGCTCCCGTGGAGCGAGATCGACTTCGACTTCATGAACCTCAACCAGGCCGCGCACGGCGACCGCGAGCACGGCTACATCCTCAGCCGCATGTCGGTTCCGCGGAAGACGGTCGTCGGCCACGCCTCCGACCCCGCGGTGACCGCGGCGATCGGCACCTGGACGCGCGCGGCATCCGGCTGGAAGGCCTCGCAGGGTATGAAGGTCGCCCGCTTCGGCGACAACATGCGGAACGTCGCCGTGACCGAGGGCGACAAGACCGAGGCGGAGATCCGGCTCGGGGTGAGCATCAACACGTGGGGCGTCAACGAGCTCGTGGCGCGCGTGGACGCGCAGACGGATGCCGACATCGACGCGCTCGTGGAGCTCTACCTCGCCGAGTACGACGTGGTGCCCGAGCTGCTGCCGAGCGGTGAGCGCCACGAGTCGCTGCGCTACGGCGCCGCGACCGAGCTCGGCCTCCGCTCGATCCTCGAGGAGGTCGGGGCGACCGCGTTCACCGACTCGTTCGAGGACCTCGGCGAGCTGAAGCAGCTCCCGGGCCTCGCCGTGCAGCGTCTCATGGCCGACGGCTACGGCTTCGGCGCCGAGGGCGACTGGAAGACGGCCGTGCTCGTGCGCATCGCCGCCGTCATGGGCGCGGGCCTCCCCGGCGGCGCGAGTCTCATGGAGGACTACACCTACGACATGACCCCGGGTGACGAGCTCATCCTCGGCGCCCACATGCTCGAGGTGTCGCCGTCGCTCACCTCGAGGAAGCCGAGCCTCGAGATCCACCCGCTCGGCATCGGCGGCAAGGACGACCCGGTGCGCCTCGTCTTCACGGCCGATGCGGGCCCCGCCGTCGTCGTCGCGCTCAGCGACCAGCGTGAGCGCTTCCGTCTCGTGGCGAACGCCGTGCAGAACGTCGAGCCGCCGCAGTCGCTGCCGAAGCTCCCGGTCGGCCGCGCGATCTGGAGGCCGCAGCCCGACTTCCGTACCTCCGCGACCGCGTGGCTCATGGCGGGCGCCGCGCACCACACGGTCATGTCGACGCAGGTCGGTGTGGACGTCTTCCGCGACTTCGCGAAGATGACGGG
>JAEYVF010000165.1 GCA_023432005.1 Actinomycetes bacterium | reverse complement strand
GAGGACGACCACGCGGCGGGCTCGGTCGGTAAAGCGCTCGAACATTCTCAACTCCTCGTCGCCACGACGAACGGATGCCGCGGCGATACATCGAGGGTAACGAGGGGGTGCCGTGCCGCATGCCCCTGTTCGCCGTGGGCGCATCCGGCACCTCCGACTCCGAGGTGTCACTTTAGGTCGCCCGGCGGCGGGGGTAGGCGACCGAAAGTGACACCTCGGATCAGACAGGGTTGACGGGGTTATCGATGATCGTTATGTTAACGACAGTCGATAACCCCCTCGGAGGTCACCATGAGCACGCCCACCCTCGCATCCCGGTTGAGCCTCGCCGACCGGATCGCCTTCCTGGTGATAGCCGTGATCGCCGGGCTGCTCGGCCTCGTCGCGCTCGGCGACGGGATCTGGCGCACGATCGCGCTCGCGGCGGGTGACGGTCCCGTGGACCTCATCGCCCACGCCCCGGTGCCCGGCAACGTCGGCAACGTGTCGGGCGCCACCGTGGCGTCGGATGCGCTCGGCGAGGGGGTTCGCGCGCTGCTCGTCACGGCATCCGCCATCTCGCTGCTGGTCGCGGCCGTCATCAGCGGGGCGGTCGTGGTGTTCCTCGTCATGACCGCGCAGGGCACGCCGTTCCACCGCGTGCTCTACCCCGTCGTGCTCACGACCGGCCTCGTCATGTCGCTCGGCGGCATCCTGGCCGGGGGCATCGACGGTCTGGCACGGATGATGGCGGGCGGCGAGCTCGGCGAGCCCTACGTGCCGGGCTTCGAGCTGCACCTCGGTCCGTGGGCGTTCGGCTTCGTCGTGCTCGCCGCCGCGTACGTCATCCGCGCGGGCGAACGCCTGCAGCGCGACACCGACGGGCTCGTCTGATGGCACCCGCGGGGCCGGACGACGACGGCCGCATCCACTGCCGCCTCGACGAGCTGCTCGAGGAGCGCGGGATGACGCTCACGCGGCTCGCCGAGCTCGTCGGAGTGAGCCTCGTCAACCTCTCGGTGCTCAAGAACGACCGGGCTCGCGCCATCCGCTTCTCGACGCTCACGGCGATCTGCGACGCGCTCGAGTGCCAGCCGGGCGACCTGCTGGTGCTGCGCTGATCAGCGGATCCGCGCGGGCGCTCGAGGCGAGGCTCAGTGGTGCTGCTGGCCGTCGAGCGAGACGGTGCGGAGGTCGAGGCGGCGCAGCACCGCGTTGACCGCCTCGGGATCGACACCCGGCTCGCCGCGCATGCTGAGCACCTCGCGACGGGCGGCCGCGAGCGCCTCGCGCAGCATCGCCTCGACCGCGTGCACCTGGGCGCGCTGATGCGCCTCCTGCGCGCTGTCGACGACGTCGTCGTCGTGCTCGAGCAGCGAGTGCAGGCCGCTGATGCGGGTGCGCGCGCGCTCGACGAGCTCGGAGTCGAGCTCGGCGAGGTGCGCCGACGCCTGGATCGCGGTCGCCGCCGCGCGCTCGGCGCGGAGGGCGATCTGACGCTCCTCGCGTTCGGTGAGCTCGTGGTCGTCCTCGGGCTTCAGGATGCGCATGAGCGCCGGCAGGGTCAGGCCCGGCAGCACGAGCGTCACGAAGAGCACGGCGCACGCGGCCGCGACCATGAAGTTGCGGCCCGGGATGGCGGTCGGGAGCGCGAGCGCGAGCGCGAGGGTCGCGAGCCCGCGCATCCCGCACCACGTGACGATGACGATGTCCTTGAGACGGGATGCCATCGAGGAGCGGCGGCCGTTCTCGTGCCCCTCGACGCGGCGGCCTCCGCCGAGCACGAGCGCCACCCAGACGAAGCGCACGCCGATGACGACGGCGCAGATCACGAGGATCGCGGGGATCCACGCGAGCAGGTTGGCGCCCTCGTCCTCGATGACGTAGCGCATCTCGATGCCCACGAGGCCGAACGCGACGCCCGTCGTGAGCATCTCGACGACCTCCCAGAACGAGGCGCGCGTGAGCCGTTCCTGCGAGTCCTGCGGCCGGTCGCGGCGCACGAGCTCGACCGCCGTGACGACGACGGCGACGACTCCCGAGAAGTGCACCTGCTCGGCGAGCATGTAGACGGCGTACGGCGCGACGAGCGTGATCGCCGTCCGGGCCGTGCGGTTCGGCACGATGTGGTTGATCGCGCCGACGAGCCAGGCCATGAGGAAGCCCAGGATGACGGCTCCCGCAGCGCCCGCGAGGAACGCCGGCACGAGCCCCCAGCCGACCTCGCTGCCGGAGAGCGCGGCCGACACCGCGGTCTGGAAGATGACGATGGCCATGGCGTCGTTGAAGAGGCCCTCGGTCTGCAGCATCGTCATGAGGCGGCGCGGCATCCGCACCTTGCCCGCGACGGCCTCGACCGCGACCGGGTCGGGCGGCGCGACGATGGCGCCGAGCGCGATCGCGGCCGGGAACGACAGCACGGGCATGAGATACCACGCGACGCCCGCCACGGCGACGGCGGTGAGGGCGACGAGCAGCACCGCCATGAGCACGAGCGTCTTCCAGCGCAGGCGGAACACGCCCCACGAGCTGCGCTGGGCGACCGCGAACAGCAGCGGCGGGAGGAAGAGCGGCAGGATCAGCTCGGGCTCGATGTGCAGCTCGGGGATGAACGGCAGCCACGCGGCGGCGGCCGCGGCGACGAGCACGAGCACGGGATAGGGGAGTCGGATGCGCTCACCGATGCCCGCGAGCAGCACGGTGCCGAACATGAGGGCGATGAGCAGCACGACGAATTCCATGAGGAACCCAGCGTACCGGCGCTACCAGAGGCGGTAGCCGAGGGCGTCGAGGTCGATGCCGGATGCGGTGAGGGCCTCGCGCAGCTCGACGAGCGACGGGCGGTCGGGGTCGCCGGAGGAGATGTCCTCGCCGACGCACTCGTTCGCGAACGACGGCCAGTTGCCCCGCACCCCCGGCCACGAGTACGTGATCTGCACGGCCACGCACGCGCCCGGCCCGTTGAGCTCCGGCATCGGGGCCGTGAGCACCTCGACGAGCTGCTCCCACGCGGGCCCCGTGGCGAGCGGTGTCGCGCCGACGAGCTCGAGGTCGACCATCTTGTCCCCCCGCGGGCCGTCGATCCTCACGGCGACCCACTCCTCCGGGAGCGGCTCGCGTCCGCCGTCGAGCACGGGCGCCCGCGTCAGGCCCCCCGAGAGGCGATCCACGACCCATCCGACGGCGTCGGACGAGTCGAGGCCGCCCGCGATCCGCAGGCCGGGGGCCTGGAGCTCGAGCCAGATCGCGCCGGGCGGGGCCGATGCGACGAGCGCGCGCACCTCGGCGTCGTCGACGAGTCGCGTCAGCAGCGACTCCGCCGTGTCGGTCAGCATCACCGACAGGAAGGCGGACGACTCGGACGCCGCCCCGAGCTGCACGCGCGCGTCCGGGAACAGCTCGAGCGCGCGCGCGGCCGTACCGAGCGCCGTGTCGCTGAGCCAGGCGTGCCCCCACTCCGTGTCGAACCCGATCGTGAGTCGATCCGCCGACAGCTGTGCGGCGACCGTGAACTGATCCAACGGCTCCTTCGCCCCCGCCGCCGCGATGAGCTCCACGGTCTCGCGCCAGTCGCCCGCGTCGATCGAGGTGAGCTCGACCTCGACGGCCGGGGCCGTCGTCACGTCGACGGCGTCGAAGTGGAAGCGCGCCGAGGCGACCTGCTCGAGGTCCTCGAGCTGCCCCACGAGCGTGCGCAGCGCATCCGCGACCTGGAGCCGCTCGGTCGTGATCCGCTGCCCCTCGGAGAGGTCGTCGAGGAAGGAGCAGCCGCCGAGCCCGGCGGCGAGCACGAGCGCGGCGGCGGCGAGCAGGCGGCGGCGGGGCATACCGCCAGCCTAGGAATGCTCACGATGCCGCTCGACCCCCACTCCGAGCGGCGCACGCCCGTCAGCCCGCGGCGACCCGCCGCAGCTCGAGCCCGTCGAGCAGCACGTCGAGGCCGAACTCGAACTCCGCCTGGTCGTCGCACCAGCCGATCGTCGTCGCGGCGTCGTGGCTCAGCTGGGTGGCCATCTCGGCGAGGAACGGCATCGTCTCGGCGAAGGCGGCGAGCTCCTCGAGCGCGCGCTGCGGGTCGACCTCGGTCTCCTCGATGGCGGGCGCGCCCGGCTGGAACAGCTCGCTCGTGAATCCGAGGCCGCGACTGCCGAAGGCGTGCAGCGCGTGGTGCACGGCGTCGACGCTGAACCCCGCCTGGCGCATGATCGAGCCGAACGCATCGAAGTAGGTCATGAGCGCGGGGCCCATGGTGCCGTGCGTGCTGAGCAGGCCCGGGGCCCACGGATGCCGCAGGAGCGTCGCGCGCGCCACGAGGATGCGTCGGCGCAGGATGGCACGCCAGTCGTCGTCGGGGTGCGGCTCCGGCAGCGCCGCGCAGGCCTCGTTGATCTCCTCGACGATGAGCTCCACGAGCGAGTCGAGCATGTCGTTCTTGCCCGAGACGTGGCGGTAGAGCGCCATGGCCTCGACGCCGAGACCGTCGGCGACGTTGCGCATCGTGACGCCCGCGAGTCCCAGGCGATCGGCGACCGCCATCGCCTCCGCGAGGATGCGGGCCCGGCTGAGGGCCTTGCGCGCTGCCATGTTTACACTGTAAGCATGTTTACAACGTAAACACGAAGGGATCCACATGACCACCACCGAATCCGCTCGCGTCTCGCCCGCGAGCCGCCCCGCCGACGTGCGCCGCGCAGCCATCTGGGCCGGCCTCGCGGTCGTCCTCATGGCGCCCCTCGGCATGCTCGGCAACGTGCTCGTGTTGGGGCTCGAGGGCGACATCACCGCCGTCGGCGCCGCGGTCGCCGCAGACCCCGGGCTCGTGAACGTCGCTGCC
The DNA here is from genome assembly GCA_023432005.1 of Actinomycetes bacterium. Classification (GTDB taxonomy): domain Bacteria; phylum Actinomycetota; class Actinomycetes; order Actinomycetales; family Microbacteriaceae; genus Homoserinibacter. Next base: position 21,106 of record JAEYVF010000165.1, on the reverse strand, counting down.
GTCGCCTTCATCGCCGTCGCGATCCTCGACGTCATCGCCGCGTGGGGCATCGCCCGCTTCTTCGCCGACGGCACAGGCGCCTCCGAGCTCGCCGGCTGGCTGCGCGCGGTCTACGCGGCGGGGCTCATGGTCGGCGCGGGCCTGCTCGTGCTCGCCACGACGGTCGCGAGCGACGCGGATGCCGCGCTCACCGGGCTCGGCGTCGTCGCCTTCCGCGCCGTGTGGCAGCTCTCGCTCGTCGTGTTCGCCGCGCACCTGGCCGTCCTCGCGTTCCTCGTCGTCCGCCACGCGGCCGCGCCGAGCGTCGTCGGCTGGATCGTCGCGATCGCCTCCGCGGGCTACGCCTTCGACGGCATCGCGCGTCTCTCCCTGCCGAGCGACGCCCTCGCGCTCACGATCGGCCTGATCGTGGTCAGCGCCGCGTCGATCGCGGGCGAGCTCGCGCTCGCCGTGTGGCTGCTCGCGCGCGGCGGCCGCGCGCGGAAGGAGACGGCACGATGAGCACCGCACTCGTCGTCGTGATCTCGGTGATGGCGGCGCTCGTCCTCAGCGCGCTCGGCTTCGCCGTCTTCCTGCTGCTCGCCCTGCGGTTCCGCGTGCCGTGGGCGCACCGGCTGGTCCGCCGGGCGAACCGCGCGGGTGCCAACCGCATCCAGCTGCGCACGGCGGGCCGCCCCGGCGCCCGCTATGCAGTGCTGCACCACCGAGGCCGCAGCTCGGGAGCCGCGTTCGCCACCCCGCTCGGGGCGGTGCCCACCGACGGCGCCTTCGAGATCGTGCTGCCGTACGGCCGCGGCACCGATTGGCTCGAGAACCTCCGCGCGGCGGGCCACGCGCGGCTGGAGCACGAGGGCGTCGCCTACGTCGTGTCGGACCCCGAGTTCCTCACCGTCGCAGAGGCCGCGTCCCTCACGGATGCCGACCGCCGCGGGCTCCGTCTGTTCGGCACGACCGAGGTCGTGCGGCTGCGCGCGGTTCCCGCGTGAGGCCGAGCGAGCGACGACACCCGCGCCGGGCGTAGCATCCGGGGGCATGAGCAACCTCGAGCGCGACCCGCAGGAAGTCGTGTCGGTCATCGACCCGGAGGCGGATGCGCGGGCGGTCGGCGTCGAGCTGCTCGCACCGCGCGAGGTGCCGCTCGGCGGGCCGCGCGCCCTGCTCGTGCGACGCACCCTCCCCCAGCGGAGGCGCTCGCTCGTCGGCGCGTGGTGCTTCGTCGACTCCTACGGACCCACCCCAGCGCCGCGGTACGGCGTCATGGACACGCCGCCGCATCCGCACACGGGGTTGCAGACGGTGAGCTGGCTCTACGAGGGCCAGATCGAGCATCGCGACTCGACGGGAGCGCACCAGCTCGTCGACCCCGGCGCGGTCAACCTCATGACGGCGGGGCGCGGCATCCAGCACTCCGAGGTGTCGACGACGGCCGCTGCGACGCTCCACGGCGTGCAACTGTGGACCGCCCTCCCGGATGCCGCGCGCGGCGTCGCCCCGTTCTTCGAGCACCACGTCGCCGACGTCGCGACGGCGGGCGACGCGACGCTGCGCGTCTTCGTCGGCTCGTGGCTCGGCGTCACCTCCCCCGTCACCGCCTACACGCCACTCGTCGCCGCCGAGCTCGCATTGCCCGCCGGCGCATCCGTCGAGCTGCCCGCCGATGCCGGCTTCGAGTACGGGCTCGTGGTCGACGACGTGCCGGCGCGGTTCCAGGGCGAGCACGTGCCGGCACACCATCTCGGCATCGTGCCCACGGGAGCGCAGACCCTGCGCGTCGAGGCGAACGAGGGGCCGCTGCGGGTCCTCCTGATCGGCGGTGCGCCGCTCGAGGAGCCGATCGTCATGTGGTGGAACTTCGTCGGGCGCAGCCACGACGAGATCGTCGCGGCGCGGGAGGAGTGGCAGCGCGACGTCATCGCGGATGCCGACCGCGCCGGGCGCTTCGGGCACGTCGACGGCTACGACGGCGCGGCGCTCCCGGCGCCGGAACTGCCCAACGTGCGGTTGCGTCCGCGCGACTAGGAGCCCTCAGGCCTCGGAGGACTCGCGCGCCGCGGCGCGGCGGGCGCGCTCCTCGGCCTCCATGCGGGCGTACTCCGCGCGCTCGACGCGGTCGCCGCGGATGATCGTGCGCATGATGAACCAGAAGACGAGTCCCAGTGCGATCGTGGGCACGACGGAGAAGATCGCGTTTCCCCAGAAGTCGGTGGGCATGCCAGAAGCCTACGATGCCCGGCTCAGCGCGGGCTGAGCACGACGACGAGCACGACGATCGCGACGATGAGCGCGAGCCCGCCGTACATCACGAGACGCGAGGTGCGGCGGTCCATCAGCCGGCCTTCGCGATGATGCCCGCGATGCCCGTCCCGATGAGGTACAGGCCCACGCCCGCGACGACGACCCACAGGATGATGCGGTTGGTCGTGATCTTCGGCGGCTCCTCGCCGGGCAGACGGTCGGGCATGCAGCGAGACTACCTCGCCCGGCTGGGAGCGCCGCCCCGCTCGGGCCCGGTGGCGGTCACTTGACGAGCGGGAAGAGGATCGTCTCGCGGATGCCGAGGCCCGTGATCGCCATGAGCAGGCGGTCGATGCCCATCCCCATGCCGCCCATCGGGGGCATGCCGTGCTCCATCGCGCGCAGGAACTCCTCGTCGAGGCGCATGGCCTCGTCATCGCCGCGGGCGGCGAGCTTCGCCTGCTCGAGGAAGCGCTGTCGCTGGATGACGGGATCGACGAGCTCCGAGTAACCGGTCGCGAGCTCGAAGCCACGCACGTAGAGGTCCCACTTCTCGACGACGCCCGCGATCGACCGGTGGTCGCGCACGAGCGGCGAGGTGTCGACGGGGAAGTCCATGACGAAGGTGGGCCGCTCGAGCCCGCCCTTCACGAAGTGCTCCCACAGCTCCTCGACGTACTTGCCGTGCGTCGGCAGCTTCACCTCGACGCCCTCGCGGTCGGCGAGCGCGGCGAGCTCGGCGAGCGGCGTCTCGGGCGTGATGACGACGCCGGACGCCTCCGAGAGGGAGTCGTACATCGAGATGCGCGCCCACTCTCCGCCGAGGTCGAACTCCGTGCCGTCGGCCCACGTCACGACGTGCGACCCCGAGACGGCCATCGCGGCGTTCTGGATGAGCTCCTGGGTGAGGTCGGCGATCGTGCCGTAGTCGCCGTAGGCCTGGTACGCCTCGAGCATCGCGAACTCGGGGCTGTGGGTGGAGTCGGCGCCCTCGTTGCGGAAGTTGCGGTTGATCTCGAAGACGCGGTCGATGCCACCCACCGCGGCCCGCTTCAGGAAGAGCTCGGGCGCGATGCGCAGGAACAGCTCGGTGTCGAACGCGTTCGAGTGCGTCACGAACGGGCGCGCGGCGGCCCCACCGTGCATCGTCTGCAGCATGGGCGTCTCGACCTCGAGGAAGCCGTGCGAGGCGAAGGTGGCGCGCAGGGATGCGACGGCCTTCGCGCGCGCGACGACCGTGTTGCGCGCCTGCTCGCGCACGATGAGGTCGAGGTAGCGCTGACGCACGCGCGTCTCCTCGGAGAGCTCCGCGTGCAGGTTCGGCAGCGGAAGGATCGCCTTCGCGGCGATGCGCCACTCCTTCGCGAGGATCGAGAGCTCGCCGCGACGCGAGGAGATGACCTCGCCGCGCACGAAGAGGTGGTCGCCGAGATCGACGAGCTCCTTCCAGCGCTGCAGCGACTCCTCGCCCACCTCGGCGAGCGAGATCATCGCCTGGATGCGCGAGCCGTCGCCCGACTGCAGGGCCGCGAAGCACAGCTTGCCCGTGTTGCGCAGGTGCACGACGCGGCCGGCGACTCCGACCTCGACGCCCGTGGCCGCATCCGGCTCGAGGTCGCCGTAGCGCTCACGCACCTCGGGGATCGTCGCTGTGATCGGCAGTCGCACCGGGTACGCCTCGTCGCCCTCGGCGATGAGGCGCTCGCGCTTCGCGAGCCGCACGGCCTTCTGCTCGGCGATCTCTTCGTGGGTCGGCTCGGCGGCGGTCTCGGATGCGGTTGGCTCGGTCACGGGGTCGCTCAGTTCAGGTAGAGGGCGTCGTTGTCGATGAGGCGCGTGGATCCGACCTGCGCCGCGATGAGCGCGCGGGCGGGGCCCCGGTAGTCGTCGGGCACCGGCTGGAAGGTGCGCGGGTCGACCACCTTAAGGTAGTCGACCGCCACGAGCTCCTCGCCCATGAGCACCGACTGCGCCGCGGCGAGCACCGCGTCGATGCCGCGGTCGCCCGCCGACGCGGCGGCCTCGAGCGCGCGATGCAGGGCGGTCGCCGCCGCCCGCTCCTCGGGGGAGAGGTACCGGTTGCGGCTCGAGATGGCGAGGCCGTCCGCCTCGCGCACCGTCTCGACGGGCTCGATGCGCACCGGGAGGTCGAGGTCGCGCACCATGCGCTGCACGAGGAAGAGCTGCTGCGCGTCCTTCTGGCCGAAGACCGCGACGTGGGGGCGCACGATGCCGAAGAGCTTCGCGACCACCGTGAGCATCCCGTCGAAGTGGCCGGGGCGGCTGCGCCCCTCGAGGCTCTCGGCGATGCCGCTGCCGCGCACCGTGGTCTGGGGCGTGCCGTCCGGGTACATCTCGGCGGCCGCGGGCGCGAAGACGTAGGCGACGCCGTGGCCCTCGAGCGTCGCGAGGTCGCCCGCGAGATCGCGCGGGTACTTCTCCAGATCCTCGGAGGGCCCGAACTGCAGGGGGTTCACGAAGATCGACACGACCACGGTGTCGGCGAGCTCCGCCGCGCGGTCGACGAGCGCGAGGTGCCCGTCGTGCAGAGCCCCCATCGTGGGCACCAGGGCGACCTGCTCGCCCGCGAGGCGAGCGCGGAGCTCGTCGATCTCGGTCACGACCTGGGGCTGACTCACGAGTGTCAAGGCTAGTCCGCGAGCGCGGTCTCCACGGCCGAGCGGATGAGGGGGCCCAGCAGCCGGTTCGGCTGGTCGACGCCCGCCTCCCGCAGCTCGCGGACGAAGCCGGCCACGGCATCCGTCGCGAAGCCGCGCGCCGCGGCCACGACCTCGCCGTAGCGGGCACGGTCGGCCTCGGCCACGACGACGGGCTCGGCGCCCAGCTCGACCACGAGCGCCTGAGCGATCGGCAGCACGGGGGCCGGCGCCGTGACGGCGCACCAGGTCGTCTGCAGTCGGGAGAGGTCGATGCTCGTGCCCGTGAACACCATGGCCGGGTGGATGGCGAGCGGGATGGCTCCCGCCGCGAGCGCCGGCTGCAGCACGCCGACCCCGTACCCGGGCGCGGTGTGCACGACGAGCTGACCCGGATGCCACGCGCCGACGGCCGCGAGTCCCGCCACGAGGTCGGGGAGCTCATGGTCGGGCACGGCGATGACCACGAGCTCGCTGCGCTCGACGAGCTCAGGAACCGACAGCACCGGCACACCGGGGAGCAGCGCCTCGACGCGCTCCCTCCCCTCGTCGGAGACCGTCGCGACGCCGACGATCGCGTGCCCGGCGCCGCCGAGGGCCGCCGCGAGCACGGGGCCCACGTGCCCGCCGCCGATCACCCCGATGCCGAGGCGCCCCGCGCGCTCCGTCACGTCGAGCCCCAGCGGTGGCTGCGGTCGCTGCGGATGGCGGCGATGCTCGCGGCGGCTGCGTCGCGGAAGAGCGCGGATGCGTCGTCCACGTCGAGCGCGCCGACCGACGCCGTCACGGGCCCCTGCACGGTGTGGAAGCGCACCTTGGCGAGCCTCAGCAGGCGCTCGAGCGGTCCCTGGCTCACGGCGGCGCTCTGGGTGCGCGCGGTCGGCACGACGACGAGCGAACGCCAGACGGCTCCGCGGCGAAGCACGACGGCATCCGGATGCAGCAGGAAGCCGTTGCGGCGCCACGAGAACCAGCGCAGCAGCGCGCCGCGGCGCGGCGAGGTCGTGAAGCCGTCCTCGGGGCGCGCGGGGGCGAGGCCCGACTCGATGAGGGCGCGCGTCTCATCCGTCACGAGCGTCGGCAGCACGAGCTCGAGCACCTTGAGCACCTCGGCGCGCGAGCCGACCGGGAGGATCGTCGTGCTGAGCTGGGCCGAGGCGCTCGACGACGCCGAACGCGACGCGAGGTTGACGCGCACCGTCCACCAGTCGAAGGGCCGCCACAGCAGATCCTGACTGATCTCGACGGCGTGGATACGCCCGGGCGGGATCGTCTCGTTGCTCGTCGAGAGCAGGCCGAACCCGACGCGCACGCCGTCCGGGGTCGCGGCGATCGAGTACCGCAGCGACTTGACGACGCGATTCACGACGTAGGAGCCGAAGCCGAAGACCATCGGGATGAGGCCGAAGAACACGAACGCGCCCGCGTCGGTGAGCGACATCGCGAGCACGACGCCCGCGATCGCGAGGAGGAACAGCCACGTGCCCGCGTTGAGCAGGGTCGAGCCGATGAGGCGGCCCGCGCTCATCGTGACGACGGACTGCGGCGGGGCGAGCGCGGGGTCGAGCTCGGGGGCCGAGAACTCGGCGAGTCGTTGGCGGGCGACGTCCGCGAGGGTCGCGCGGGCCGCTCCGCCGGGCTCGGATGCGGCATCCGCCTCCGCGCGCGCGACCGCGTCGGCGGCCTCGCGCGCGCGCAGGCCCGAGGCGCGCCGCAGCAGCTCGGCGCGCAGCGCATCGGCGTTGGCGCTCGAGAGGTAGGCGAGCTGCATGTTCGCCTCCGCCCCCGCGCCGCTGATCTCGAGCTTGGCCGCGCCGAAGATGCGTGCGAAGAGCGAGCGCTGGATGTTGATGCCCTGGATGCGGTCGAGGCGCGCCTTGCGGTGCGAGCGGAACAGCACTCCCTGGCGGATCTCGACGACCTCGTCGGTGACCCGCAGCGTGTGCATGCGCCATGAGATCCAGAACAGCGCGACGATCACGAGCAGCAGCACGAGGATGCCGAGCAGCACGAGGATCAGGTAGCGGTTGAGGGCGACCGACACGGGGTCCTCCTCGCAGATCCCGGGAGGGCACTCGAACACCGGGAAGAACCACTCGATGAGGCGCTCGCGCAGGTTGGCGATGATGACGCCGATGATCGCGATGAGCGCGATGCCGCCCTTGAGGAACGGGGTCGCCGGATGCAGGCGGTGCCAGCCGCCGTCGGCGAGGTCGACCGCAGCCCTCACAGCCCCGCCCGGCGGGTCTCGGCGAGCGCGACGAGCCGGTCGCGCAGCTCCTCCGCGTCGGCGATCGCGAGCCCCGGGACGACGACGCCCGTCGCGGCGGCCGCGGTCACGAGCTTGAGCTCGGCGAGCCCGAGGGCGCGCGCGAGCGGGCCGCGTGTGATGTCGACGAGCTGCATCCGCCCGAACGGCACGGCGACGATGCGCTGGAACGCGATGCCGCGCCGGAACACGAGGTCGTCCTCGCGCAGCTGGTAGCGGATGGCGCGCACGCGGCGCGGCGTGAGGGCGATGAGCACGAGGTTCACGGCGCCGACGGAGAGCGTGAGCACCCAGCCCCAGACACCCCAGTGCAGCAGCCAGATCGTCGCCGAGGCGGCGGCCGTCATGAGCACGCCCGCGATGAGGTTCCCGACGAGGTCGACGACGATGTACTTGGGCGAGACGCCGCGCCACTGGCCCGGCAGCGGGTCGAGGCGAGCGGATGCGGTGGTCGGGCGGTCGTCGTCGGTCACCCGCCCCACGCTACCGGGCGCGGCTCAGGCGCGCGGTGGGGCGACCGACTCGCGCACGACGAGGCGCGTGGGCAGCAGCACCGACTGCGGCGGCGCGCCCCCGAGCGACTCGCTCGCGACCCGCAGCACCTCGCGTCCGAGCAGATCCCAGTCCTGCGCGATCGTCGTGAGCGGCGGGAAGAAGTCGCCCGCCTCCTCGATGTCGTCGAAGCCGACGATGGACACGTCCTGCGGGATCCGGACGCCGGCCTCGCCGAAGGCGCGGTAGGCGCCGAGCGCGATCTGGTCGTTGGCGCAGAACACGGCCGTCGGCAGCTCCTCGCGCGGCGTGGTCTCGATGAGCCGCCGCACCGCGAGGTAGCCGGAGCGCGCCGTCCAGTCGCCGTGCAGGGGCTCGGGCACCTCGCGGCCGTGCTCGCGGAGCACCCGATCCCAGGTCTCCTCGCGTCGGGCGGCGAAGAACGATCCCGGCGCACCCGTGATGTGGTGCACCGTGCGGTGCCCCGCCCCGAGGAGATGGGTGACCGCGGCGATCGTGCCGCCGGTCTGGTCGGAGTCCATCGCCGAGACGCCGGGGTTCGACTGCGGGCCGATGAGGATGGCGTGCATGCCGTGCGGCACGGCCATGGGGGTGTCGAACTCGAGCTGCGAGGTGAGGATCGAGACGATGACGTCGACCGCCATCTCCTCGAGACGGGTGAACGCGCCGCTCGTCGCGAGCCCGGACGCGGCGGCGATGGGCATGACCGTCGTGGCATAGCCCTCGAGCGCGGCGTACTCCGAGATCGCCTCGACCGTGCGCCGGGTGCCGACCGCGTGGAGCCCCTGGTAGACGATGCCGATCGTCTTGTAGCTCCCGCGCCGCATGGCACGTGCCGCGAGGTTGGGGCGGTATCCGAGTTCGCGCATGACCGTGAGCACGCGCTCACGTGTCGCGTCGTTCACATTGGGTTCGCCGTTGGCGACCCGCGACACCGTCTGCAGCGAGAGCCCGGACACCTCGGCGACGTCCCGCATGGAAGGACGCCGCGTTCCCATGTCAGACCCCCGTGAAGCCGAATCGGAAGCGGAGCGTGCCCGTGGTGGGCAGCCGGTACTGAGGAAGTGTACGGGCACCCCATGAGTCGTCCCCGGCGACACCCCGCCGCATGAGCGCCGGCCGCAGCACGGTGCGGTGGCTCGGCGGCAGCTCGTTCGGATGCGCGGCCGCCTCGATCTGCTCCGGCGTCCACGGCAGGGCGGAGAACTCCATCCCCTCCGCCGCGTCGAAGCGGAGCCCGGCGCCGCGCTCGTCGGTCACCTCGGCCCAGCGCACTCCCGTGCGGCTGCCCGCCTCCTGCGGGCGCAGGTAGGGCGTGAGCGCCGAGCGCACATCGGTCTCGTAGACCCCGAGGCGCGCGCCGCGACGACGATCGACGTAGCTCTCCTCGGGGCCCTCGCCGTACCAGCGCCAGGTGTCCAGCCGGTCGGCGGTCGTGAGCAGCGTGCCGAACTCCGGGAGGTCCGGCAGGCCGTCGACGAGCTCCATCGTCTGCGTCACCTCGACGCGGCCGGAGCCGTCGACGCGGTACGCGACCTCGCACACGGTCGCGGGCCGGATGGGCAGCGGGTAGCGGTACACGGCCGTCACGCTGCCGTCGTCGGCGATCGTCACGACCGGGTCGAGCGAACCCGGCGAGGTCGAGGCGTAGCGGCTCGCGAGCAGCCACGCGCCGTCCTCGGCGGGAGCGCCCCATCCGCGCTCGTTCGAGGTCGGCGCGTGCCAGAAGCTGGGCCGCACCACGCCGCGCAGCAGCTCCCGGCCCCCCTCAGCCCCCTCGCCGAAGCGGTAGGAGGTGAGGCCCCCGTGCAGGCGCGAGAAGTTCACATGGAACCGGCTGCCGTGCACGCCCGTGTTGTGGATGCCGTGCACGACGCGCGGCGCCTCGACACCGAGCTGCGCGAGCGGCACCCAGGCGCCGAACACGCCCTGGCCCCACGCGACGACGTGCCCGGCGTCCGCCCACTCGGTCGCCTCGCGCAGGCGGAACGCCACCTCGACGGCGTACTCGCCCGCCGCATCCGGCACCCTGACGGGGAGCGGATGCGTCGCGCGCTCGCCCGGGGCGACCGTGGTCTCGACGGTGGCCGTCTCGAGGAGCTCCCCCTCGCGCGAGAGCGTCACGACGCACTCGAACGCCGACGACGAGGTCGCGAGATAGCGGTTCTCGACCGTGAACGCCTCACGCCCGACCGAGACCTTGAGGCCCTCGTAGACCTTCGCGACCTCCTGCGTCTTCGGGCTCGGCGAGTGATCGGCGAAGAAGATGCCGTTGCCGCAGAAGTCGCCGTCGTGCGGCGAGTCGCCGTTGTCCCCGCCGTAGCCGAGGAACGGGCGCCCGTCCGGGTCGGTCATCGCGATCGCCTGGTCGGAGAAGTCCCAGATGAATCCGCCCTGGAACCGGGGCACGCGGTAGGCGAGCTCGACGTACTCGTCGACGGCGCCGAACGAGTTGCCCATCGCGTGCGCGTACTCGCACAGGATGAGGGGCTTGCCGGGGTTCTCGTCGAGGTACGCCTCGAGCTGCGCGGCCGGGGTGTACATGCGGCTGAGCACGTCGGTCATCTCGGGGTGCCGCGTGTCCCAGTCGGTGCCCTCGTAGTGCACCGGGCGGTCGTCCCGCGCGCGGAACCAGTCGGCGACCGCGAGGATGCCCGTGCCGCCGTACGACTCGTTGCCGCACGACCACATGACGACGCTCGCGTGGTTCTTGTCGCGTTCCACCATGCTCTCGGCGCGGTCCAGCAGCGCCGGCAGCCACTCGGGGCGGTCGCCGGGGAACGCCTCGTCGTCGCCCACGCCGAGATAGCGCAGGCGATCCCACATGCCGTGGGTCTCGAGGTTCATCTCGTCGATCACGAGGAAGCCGAAGCGATCGGCGAGCTCGTAGAAGAAGGAGTTGTTCGGGTAGTGGCTCGTGCGGATCGCGTTGACGTTGATGCGCTTGAGAGCGCGCATGTCCTCCTCGGTCTGCTCGCGCGTCATGACGCGGCCCTCGAGTCCGAACTCGTGACGGTTCACGCCGTGGAACACGACCCGCTTGCCGTTGAGGCGCAGGATGCCGTCCTCGATCGCGAAGCGGCGGATGCCGACCTGCTGGGGCACGACCTCCGTGAGCTCGCCTGCCGCATCCCGCACCTCGAGCACGAGCTCGTAGAGCGTGGGCGACTCGGGGCTCCACAGCCGCGGGTTCTCGACACGCACGACCAAGACGCCGTCGCCGGCCGGCTCGAGGTCCCCTGCGCCCTCGAGTCGGCCGGAGACGGTGCCCTCGCCGCGCAGCTCGACCTCGACGCGCACCTCGGCGCTCGAGTGGTCGTCGGCGAGCGCGACGCGCACGCGCAGATCCTCGAGGTGCGCCGCAGGGCGCCGTGCGAGCACGACGTCGCGGAACAGGCCCGAGAACCGGAACATGTCCTGGTCCTCGAGCCACGATCCGCTCGAGAACTTGAACACCTGCACCGCGAGGCGGTTCGCCCCCGCGACCAGCGCGTCGGTGAGGTCGAACTCCGACGGCGTGAAGCTGCCCGTGCCGTAACCCACGTAGCGCCCGTTGCACCACACGGCGATCGCGCTCTCGGCGCCCGCGAACACGACCGACACCGTCTCGCCCGTCGCGAGGGGGCGGTCGAGCTCGAAGTCGCGCACATACGAGGCGACGGGGTTGAACAGGGTCGGGATCTGCCCGGGCTCGACCTGCTCCCAGCCGTCCCACGGGTACTGCACGTTGACGTACTGCGGACGGTCGTAGCCCTGCAGCTGGATGTGCGCGGGCACCGGGATGTCGTCCCACCCGGATGCGTCGAAGTCCGCTGCCTCGAAGCCGTCGACCGCCTCGGCCGGGTTCGGGGCGTAGTGGAACTTCCACGTGCCGTTGAGCAGCTGCTCGTAGCCGCTCCGGCCGGATGCTGCCTCCGCGTGATCGCGGAACCAGCGATGGTCGGAGTGCGCCGGCATGCGGTTCTCGGCGACGACGCGCGGATCGGCCAGGCGAGAGAGGTCGAACGTCACTTGATGGCTCCCACGATGCCGTTGGCGAACGCGCGCTGCAGCACGAGGAAGACCACCATCGCCGGGAGCGAGGCGATCAGCACCGCGAGCATGAGCACGCCGTAGTCGGTGACGTAGCCCGCGCTGAGGTTGGAGATGAGCATGGGCATCGTCTGCACCTCGTTCTTGATGAGGATGACGCGCGGCCACAGGAAGTTGTTCCACGCGGTCATGAAGGTGATGACGCCCGCGGCCGCGAAGGTCGCCTTCATCGTCGGCACGTAGATGCGCGCGAAGATCGAGAGCTCGTTCAGCCCGTCCATGCGGGCCGCCTCGAGGATCTCGCTCGGGAACGCGCGCGAGGACTGCCGGAACAGCAGGATGAGCAGCGGTGTCGAGATCGCCGGGATGACGACCGCCCACAGCGAGTTGACGAGGCCGAGCTTCGCGAAGACCTGGAACAACGGGATCATCGTCGCCGCGAACGGGATCATCATCGCGAGGAGGAGCACGCCCATGACGCGGTCCTTGCCCCTCGAGTGGTAGACCTCGAAGCCGTACCCCGCGATCGAGCACACGATGAGCGCGAGCACCGTCGTGCCGACCGCGATGAGGAACGAGCTCGCGAGCGCCGCCCCGACATCCTGCGCCTTGAAGAGCTTCACGAAGTTCTCGAAGAGCGCGCCGCCCGGGATGAGCCGGGAGCCGAGCACGTCCTGGCTCGTGTTCGTCGAGCCCACGAGCATGAAGTAGAGCGGGAAGAGGGAGAACAGCGTCCAGATCCCGAGGAACGCGTAGCCGGGCGCCGCCCGGAGGGTGGACTTCTTAATCACGCTTGTCACCGACCCGAAGCTGGATGAAGGCCAGGACGGCCACGAGGATGAGGATCACGTACGACAGCGCGGCGCCGTAGCCGAAGTTCGGGTTGCGCTGGAAGGAGACCTCGTAGAGGTAGTGCGACATCGACATCGACGCGTAGGCCGGACCGCCCTTGGTCAGGTTCCACGACTCGTCGAAGAGCTGGAGCGTGCCGTTGGTCGACAGGATCGCCGTGAGCAGGATGATCGGCTTCAGCTGCGGCACGGTGACCCGCCAGAAGGTCTGGAACGCGTTGGCCCCGTCGATGCGGGCGGCCTCGATCGTCGAGCGGTCGACGTTCTGCAGGCCCGCGAGGAAGAAGATCATGTTGTAGCCCGTCCAGCGCCACAGCAGGCCGAGGATCAGCACGAATCGTGCGGTCTCGGGCTCGCCGAGCCAGTTGACCGGCGCGACGCTGAAGAGCGCCAGGAAGTCGTTCACGAAGCCGTCGTTCGCGAAGATCGTGCGGAAGACGAGCGAGTACGACACGAGCGAGACGGCGGCGGGCAGGAAGATCGCCGTGCGCCAGAAGGCTTTGGCCTTGAGGTTCGGGTTGTTGAGCAGGTTCGCCAGGATCATGGCCAGGATCAGCATGATCGGCACCTGGATGATCAGGTAGATGAAGGTGTTGACGAGCGTCTGCTTGAAGATCTCGTCGCCGAAGAGCCGCTGGTAGTTGTACCAGAGCGGGTCTGCGAAGGTCAGGTTCGTGCCGCGTCCGCTCTGGAGCGACAGGATGAACGCCTGGATCATCGGCACGAAGTTCACGAGCACGATGAGGATGGCGGCGGGAGCCAGGAAGGCCCACCCGGTCAGGTTGAGCCGGCGGTCCATCCCGAACCTCCGGTCGTTGTCGCGTCGCGAGGGTCCTCTCCCCCGCACGCGGGACGCCTTCTCGGGCGTCGCGGTCAGCGCACTCACGTCGGCACCTCAGTCCTCGTCTATGTGTTCGGATCGTCGAAGGGCGGGCAGGGTGCCGGTGGGCGGGGGTCCGCCCCGCCCACCGGCACCGGCGTGCTCAGCCCATCGCGAATTCGACCGTGGACTGCGCCTCGCTCAGGGCCGCCTTCGGGTCGGCGCCGCCGAGGATCTTGGTGATCGCGGCGCTCACGGCGTCGCGACCCTCGTAGTAGTACACGCCCGTGTTGTTGCTGGGCACCTCGGCGCCGAACGCGACGACGTCGGCGAAGATCGCCTGACCGCCGAAGAAGTCGAGCGGCTGGCCGTAGACGTCGCTGTCACCCGCGGGGATCCAGTTCGCGACCGCGCCGGCCTTCGGCAGGATCGTGTCGTAGAGCTCCGTCGAGCCACCGAAGGTCTTCGCGAGGAAGTCGGTCGCCAGGTCGACGTCGGCGTTCGAGGTGACGACCCACGACGAGCCGCCGTTGGCCGAGTAGTTCGTCGCGCCCGAGACACCGTCGAGCTTGGGGAGGTTCGTGACGCTCCACATCCCGGCCTGGTCCTCAGCGGTCTGGATCGAGCCGACGATCCACACGCCGTTGATGAGGCCCGCGACGGAGCCGTTCACGAACGTGCTGATGTACTCGTCCCAGGAGTTGACCTCGACGAAGACGCCCGACTTCACGAGCTTGCTGTAGACCTCGATGGCCTCCTCGAGCACCGCGTTGTCGGCGATGGTCGGGTTGCCATCCTTGTCGAACAGGCTCGCGCCCGCCGACTGCAGCATCATCATGATCATGTCGGACGACCCGGCCTGGCCCGAGAGCAGCGGCTTGCCGGTCTTGGCCAGCACGTCCTCCGCCTTGGTCTGGAACTCGGTCCACGTGATGTCGGTGAAGTCCTCGACCGTGTAGCCGGCCTCGGCGAGCACGTCGGTGCGGTAAGCGCCGATGGCCGTCCCCGCGTCGAAGGGGACGCCGTAGTTCGCGCCGTCGAGCGTGGAGTAGTCGGTGACCGCCTGCGGGAACTGCGAGAAGTCCACACCGGAGTCGGTGATGTCGGTGAAGACGTCGGGGTAGTTGATGAGGTTCTTCTGGAACGCGTTGTTCTGCATGAGCAGGATGTCCGGCAGCTCGTCGAGCTCCTGCGACTGCGCGAGCGTCGTGAGCTTGGTCTGCAGGTCGTCCCAGGGCGTCTCGACGATCTCGAGCGTGAAGTCGGGGTTCTCCTTCTGGTAGACCTTCTCGGCCTCCTGCATCGCGTAGATGTTGAACGCCGGGTCCCAGGTCCAGACCGTGAGGGTGTTGCCGTCGCCGTCGCCGCCTCCGGCGCTGCCGCCGTCGCTGCTGCAGCCACTCAGCACGAGCGCGACGGGCATGGCCATCGCGGCCGCTGAGATGGCGATCTTCGTGGTTCGCTTCAAGACAGGATCCTTCCTTGGTTCCGTTCTCTTGAGGAATGCCCGGGACGCTGCGCTGCGCCCTCGCTGTGTGCTCGTCCTTGAGCATCGCCTCTGGGGATGTGTTGCGATGGTGACGTTAACATGTGAACGTCACCATCCGCAACGATACTTTCGTAATGCCTGGTCAGGGGCCCGATTCGGGCTCAGCTCGGACTGGCCGCCGTGGGCTTCTCGTCGTCGTCGGGGGGCAGCACGCACCAGCTCTCCGCGAGCAGCCCCGCCACGAGCAGCAGCACGGAGCCGACGAGCATCGCGGCTCCGGCCCACACCGACGAGGCCGCGCTCACCGGCCTCACGAGCAGCTCGGCGACGAGCCCGACCGCGACGCCCCCGAGCAGCGCGCCCGCCACCGCCGAGGCCTTCGCGATGAGCACCACCCGCGTCGCGTAGAAGGGGTCGACGCGCGGGCGCCGCGGCGTCGCATCCCCGGGGCGCTCCGGGGGGACATGCGTCGCGCGGCGCACCGGGAGTGCGAGCACGACGACGACGACCGCGATGAGCACGAGGGTCACCGCGAGCGTCACCTGCGGCACGATCTTCGACAGCCCGACCGCCGCGAGCCCGAGCTGCAACGCGATCGTCACGACGCCGGCGCCGAGCGCCAGCAGCACGAGGAGGCCCGGTCGGGTGCGGGTCACGCGGCTCCTCCGTCGAGCTCGGCGAGCAGCTTCTCCACGCTGCCGCGGCCGGGCAGCTCGGCGAGGGGGTCGGCGACGAGCCACGGACGCAGCACGAAGTCGCGCTCATGGGCGCGCGGATGCGGCAACGTCAGCTCGGCGTCGTCCTGCACGAGGTCGCCGTAGACGATGAGGTCGAGGTCGAGGGTGCGGTCGCCCCAGCGCTCCGTGCGCGTGCGGCCGTGCTCATCCTCGAGGCGGCGGAGCACCTCGTGCAGCTCGCCCGGCTCGAGCGTCGTCGTGAGCACGGCGACCGTGTTGAGGTAGGCGGGGGCATCGCGGTCGATGCCGTACGGCCGGACGGCGGGGGTCTCGATCACGGGCGCGATCGCGACGAGCTCGACGCCCTCGGTCGCGGCGAGCGCATCCGCCGCCGCCTGGATGATCGCGACGCGGTCGCCGAGGTTCGACCCGAACGCGACGACCGCGGTGACGCCCGCGCTCATGCGCGGCTCCGGCGCAGGGTGACCGCGACATCCGCGAACGGCACCTCGATGGGGGCCGAGGGCTTGTGCACCGTCACCTCGACCGAGTGGACACCCGGGTACTCGAGCGCGAGGCGCGCGACGCGGTCGGCGACGGTCTCGATGAGATCGACGGGCTCCGACTCGACGGCCGCGACGACGCGGCTCGCGAGCACCCCGTAGTCGACGGTCGCCGCGAGGTCGTCGCCCGCGGCCGCCGGCCCGAGGGGCAGGTGCAGCACGACGTCGACGACGAAGAGCTGGCCCTCGACGCGCTCGTGGGGCAGCACCCCGTGGTAGCCCATGGCCCGCAGGCCCGTCAACGTGATCGAGTCAGTCGCCGTCACGTGCGCCTCCCGTCTGCCAGTGGTCCCACACGTCGAGCGCGAGGCGCGTCGCCGCGACGTCGTGCACGCGCACGCCCCACGCGCCGGCGGCGGCCGCGAGGGCGCTGATCGTGGCGGTCGGGGCGTCGCGCCTGCCGAGGGGCGCGTTCGGGGGCAGCAGCCGCCCGAGGAAGCGCTTGCGGGACGCGCCGATGAGCACGGGTGCGAGCGGTGTCAGCTGGTCGAGGCCGCGCAGCAGCTCCCAGTTGTGCTGCGCCGTCTTCGCGAAGCCGAGGCCCGGGTCGATGATGAGCTGCTCGGGCTGCACGCCGACCACGATGAGCTCCGCGAGGCGCGAGCGCAGCTCGGTGCGCACCTCCGACACGACGTCGATGTACTCGGGGGCGACATCCACCCCGCCGCGCCAGTGCATGACGACGAACTTGACACCCGACTCGGCGGCGACGACGGCCATGTGCGGGTCGTAGAGCCCGCCGGAGACGTCGTTGATCATGGTCGCGCCCGCCTCGACGGCGGCGCGCGCGGTCTCCGCGTTGCGCGTGTCGATGGAGACCGGGATGCCGGCCTCGGCGAGCGCGCGCACGACCGGCAGCACGCGGCCCTGCTCCTCCTCGGCGTCGACGGCCACGGAGCCGGGACGCGTCGACTCGCCTCCGACGTCGATCCAGTCGGCCCCCGCGTCGCGCATGCGCTGCGCGTGGGCGACGGCGTCGTCGAGCTTCTCCCACCGACCGCCGTCGCTGAACGAGTCCGGGGTGACGTTGAGCACGCCGAGGATCGCGGTCACACGGCCTCCGCCTCGATCGCGGATCCGGCGCCCGCGCCGATGAGGGCGAGGACGCCCGCTCGCTCGGCCGCCTCGGCGAGCGACCCGCGGCTCGCGACCGTGACGGTCGTCGAGTGGGCCTGGCGCGTCCCCCGCGCCGTGACGCAGCCGTGCCGTGCGTCGAGCACCACGAGCACGCCGCGCGGGGCGAGACCCTGCTCGATCGCGTCGGCGATCTGGTCGCCCAGGCGCTCCTGCAGTTGAGGCCGCGAGCTCAGCGTCTCGACGACGCGAGCGAGCTTGCCGAGCCCCACGATGCGCTCAGCCGGCGCGTACGCGACGTGCGCGACGCCCGTGAACGGCAGCAGATGGTGCTCGCACGTCGAGCGGAACGCGATGTCGCGAACGATCACGAGCTCGCCCGAGGAGTCCTCGCCCGCGAACTCGGCGGATGCGGCGAGGTGCTCGAGGGGGTCCTCCTCGAGGCCCGCGAAGAGCTCCGCGTACGACGCCGCGATGCGCGCAGGGGTCTGGGCGAGGCCGGGGCGGTCCGGGTCCTCGCCGATCGCGCGCAGCAGTTCGACGACGGCCGCCTCGATGCGCTCCGAGTCGATGGGCACGATCGGACTCTACGCGGGTGCGATCCCGGGCGCCTGCCGCGGACGCGGCGTGCGCTTGGGCGTGGTGGACGACTCCGAGTCGACGCCCGCGTCGACGGCGCCCGGGTCGACCGGCGCGGATGCGGCGATCTGGATGGGCGGCACGTCGCTGATCGGGCGGTTCTCGCTCGAGAGCCACTGCGGCCGCTCCGGGAGCTTGCGCACGTTCGCGAAGATCTCGGCCAGCTGCGTGTGGTCGAGGGTCTCCTTCTCGATGAGCTGGCGGGCGAGCTCGTCGAGGATGTCGCGGTTGTCGGTGAGCACCTGGTAGGCCTCGTCGTGGGCCTGCTCGATGAGGGCGCGCACCTCCACGTCGACCTTCTCCGCGAGCTCCTCCGAGTAGTCGCGCTGGTGACCCATGTCGCGTCCGAGGAAGACCTCGCCCTGCGACTGGCCGAGCTTGACCGCGCCGATGTTGGCGCTCATGCCGTACTCGGTCACCATCTTGCGCGCGGTGGCCGTCGCCTTCTCGATGTCGTTCGACGCGCCCGTCGTCGGATCGTGGAACACGATCTCCTCGGCGACGCGGCCGCCCATCGCGTACGCGAGCTGGTCGAGCAGCTCGTTGCGGGTGACCGAGTACTTGTCCTCGAGCGGCAGCACCATCGTGTAGCCGAGAGCGCGACCGCGCGGGAGGATCGTGACCTTCGTCACGGGGTCGGTGTGGTTCATCGCCGCCGCCGCGAGCGCGTGACCGCCCTCGTGGTAGGCGGTGATGAGCTTCTCCTTGTCCTTCATGACGCGGGTGCGCCGCTGGGGACCCGCCATCACCCGGTCGACCGCCTCGTCGAGGGCGCGGTTGTCGATGAGCTGCGCGTTGCTGCGCGCCGTGAGGAGCGCGGCCTCGTTGAGCACGTTCGCGAGGTCGGCGCCCGTGAAGCCCGGGGTCTTGCGCGCGAGCACCTCGAGGTCGACGTTCTTCGACATCGGCTTGCCCTTGGCGTGCGTCTCGAGGATCTTCTCGCGGCCCTTCAGGTCGGGGGCGTCGACGCCGATCTGGCGGTCGAAGCGGCCCGGGCGCAGCAGGGCGGGGTCGAGGATGTCGGGCCGGTTGGTCGCCGCGATGAGGATGACGTTGGTCTTCGGGTCGAAGCCGTCCATCTCCACGAGCAGCTGGTTGAGCGTCTGCTCGCGCTCGTCGTGCCCGCCGCCGAGGCCCGCACCGCGATGACGGCCGACGGCGTCGATCTCGTCGACGAAGATGATGGCCGGCGCGTTCTGCTTCGCCTGCTCGAAGAGGTCGCGCACGCGGCTCGCGCCGACGCCCACGAACATCTCCACGAAGTCCGAGCCCGAGATCGAGTAGAACGGCACGCCCGCCTCGCCCGCGACCGCGCGTGCGAGCAGGGTCTTGCCGGTGCCGGGAGGGCCGTACAGCAGCACGCCCTTGGGGATGCGCGCCCCGACCGCCTGGAACTTCGACGGGTCCTTGAGGAACTCCTTGATCTCCTCGAGCTCCTCGACGGCCTCGTCGGCGCCCGCGACATCCGCGAACGTGACCTTGGGGCTCTCCTTCGAGACGAGCTTGGCGCGCGACTTGCCGAACTGCATGACGCGGTTGCCGCCGCCCTGCATCGAGCTGAACAGGAACCAGAAGATGACGCCGATGAGCAGGAACGGGATGAGGATGCCGAGCAGGCTCGTGAACCAGTTGGTCTGCGGCACCTCGTCGTCGAACGCGGCCTTCGAGGTCGTGATCGCCTCGACGACCTCATCGCCGCGCTGGGCGACGTAGTAGAACTGCACCTGCGTGCCGTAGTCGACGTCCTCGGCGGTGTACGCCTTGTCGAGCGTGAGGTCGACGCGCTGCTCGCCGTCGACGATCTTGACCTTCTCGACCGTCGAGCCGTTGAGCAGCTCGAGCCCCTGCTGGGTCGTGATGGCGCGGAAGCCCGAGGCCGTCAGCAGGTTGAAGCCGACGATCAGGATGATGGCGCCCAGCACGATGTAGACGAGCGGGCCGCGGAAGATGCGCTTGAAGTCCATGTGCGTGCGGGAGGGCACCCGCATCCTTTCCTCTGAGACGTGCCCCTCAGGCTACCGCCCGCCTCCCGCACCCGTCTGGGTGTTCGCCCGAGGCTGAGTGAGCGTGCGACTCAGGAATAGACGTGCGGGGCGAGGATCCCCACGGCACGGAGGTTGCGGTACTTCTCCGCGTAGTCGAGGCCGTAGCCCACGACGAAGTGGTTCGGGATCTCGAAGCCCACGTAGCGCACGTCGACGTCGACCTTCGCGGCCTCCGGCTTGCGCAGCAGCGCGCAGATCTCGACGGATGCCGCGCCCCGGCTCTCGAGGTTCTCGCGCAGCCAGGAGAGCGTCAGCCCCGAGTCGATGATGTCCTCGACGATGAGCACGTGACGGCCCGTGAGGTCGCTGTCGAGGTCCTTCAGGATGCGCACGACGCCCGAGGACTGCGTGCCGGCTCCGTAGGAGCTCACCGCCATCCAGTCCATCTCGATGTGCCGGCGCAACTCGCGCGCCACATCCGCCATCACCATGACCGCGCCACGCAGCACGCCGACGAGCAGCAGCTCGCGGCCCTCGTAGTCGCGCTCGATCTCGCGGCACAGCTCGGCGATCCGCACGTGGATGTCCGCCTCGCTGAGCAGCACCTCGGACAGGTCACCCTGGATCTCGGCCGGCTCCATGCCTCAACCCTATGCCGCCGAGAACACGAGCAGGGCCCCCTCACGGCGCGCGGTGACGCCGGGCAGGTCGACGGGGCCCTGCCCGCGCCAGTCGGTCACGAGCCGGGCCACCTCGAGGGTCTGGGCGCGCGTGAGCGAGGCGCCGAACTCCGCCTGCACGACGTAGCGGATGATGCGCTGCCGCAGCGCCGCCGGGTTGGCCGCGAGCGCGCGCACCGACACCGCGATGCCCGCCTCCGCGGGCTCGCAGATGTCCTCGATGATCTCCTCGATCTGCTGCTGGAACGCCTCGGCGTCCTCGCGCGCCTGCTCGGCCGTCCGGGCGAGCGCTTCGGCGATGCCCGGCCCGAGCTCCGCCTCGAGCACCGGCAGCACGCGCTCGCGGACGCGCACGCGGGCGTACGCGGGGTCGGCGTTGTGCGGGTCGTCCCAGGGCTCCAGGCCCTCGTCGAGGCAGGCCTGCCGTGTGGTGTCGCGACGGATGCCGAGCAGCGGTCGGCGCAGCAGGCCCGCGACCGGCTCCATCCCCGCGAGGCTCGCGGCGCCGCTGCCGCGCGCGAGGCCGAGCAGCACGGTCTCCGCCTGATCGTCGAGCGTGTGGGCGAGCAGCACGGCTGCGGCGCCCAGCTCGCGCGCCCGCGCGCGGAGGGCGGCGTAGCGC
>JAEYVF010000150.1 GCA_023432005.1 Actinomycetes bacterium | reverse complement strand
CTCGAGCGGGAGCGCGCGATCGCGCTCGCGGAGGCGGCGATGTCGGGCGAGCCGGCCGCGGAGGCGGTCGCGGCGAGCGAGGAGCCGGAGCCCGAGCCGGCGCCCCTCGAGGACACGGCGCCCGACGTCGAGTCGGCGCTCGAGCGGGAGGCGCGGCGCGCCGAGCAGGCGCGCAGCCAATCCGACCGGCTGACGGCCGACGAGGTGCGGCGCGAGCGCGAGGTCGACCCGGAGTACTGAGTCGCGTTGACCCGCCGCTCAGCCGCGACCTGGCAGAGTGATCGGGTGACCGCCGCCCCCGTCGACCCGGATGCGCGCCCCGCGCGCCCGACGCCCGCACAGTTCATGAGCGTCGCGCGCCGTCCGAGATGGATCGGCGCCCTCGTGCTCTCGCTCGCGATCGCCGCGGCGTTCGCGGCCCTCGGGCAGTGGCAGCTCGACCGCAGCGTGCAGAACGCCGCGGCGCCCACATACGACACCGAGACCCCCGTCGAGCTCTCGACGGTCGCGACACCCCAGGCCCGCATGACGGATCCCACGATCGGCCAGCGCGTCACGGCATCCGGCACGGTCGCGCGATCGGACTTCTCGGTCATCGGGCCGCGCGAGAACCACGGCGTCGAGGGCTTCTGGCTCGTCGCCCACGTCGTGACCGACGACGGGGCATCGCTCGCGGTCGGCCTCGGCTGGGCCGCCGACGCGGATGCCGCCGCCGCGGCCGAGGACGCGGTGCCCGAGCGCCTCGAGGTCGCCGGGCGCTACCTTCCGACGGAGTCGCCCGAGCTCAACGACGTCGAGGATGGCGAGCGCCGTGTGCTCTCCATCGGCGAGCTCATCAACCTGTGGGAGGAGCCGGGCCCCGTGTACGCGGGATTCGTCGTGCTCGCCGATCCGACGCCGGGCCTCGACGCGATCCACCAGCCGCCGCCCATTCGCGACACGAGCCTCAACTGGCTCAATGTGTTCTACGCGATCGAGTGGGTGGTGTTCGCGGGCTTCGCGGTGTTCCTCTGGTACCGCCTCGTGCGCGACGCCTGGGAGGCCGAGGTCGCCGAAGGCGCCCAGGCGGCGCAACTAGACTGAGCGCATGCACGCTGGCCCCCGCCCTTCCGACGTGCCCCGGCTCCGCACGGCCCTCAAGGTCTACCGGGTCTCGGCCGCCATCACCGGCACCTTCCTGCTGCTGCTCGTCGTCATGATGGTGCTGCGTTACGGGTTCGGCGTCGACATCGAGCTCGGCGGCCCGTTCGGCTTCCTCGCCCTCACGCCGAAGGATCAGCTCACCGCGATCAACCTGTCGATCGGCATCCTCACGGTGCACGGCTGGCTGTACGTGCTCTACCTGGGCTGCGACTTCGTCATGTGGCGACTCGCGCGCTACAGCTTCGGGCGCTTCCTGTTCATCGCGCTGGGCGGCGTCGTGCCGTTCCTCAGCTACTACTTCGAGTTCCAGGTGCCCCGCTACATCGAGGGTCGCATCCGGAGCACCCTCGACCGGACGGATGCGGCTGCCGCCGCCAAGGAGGTGAGCGCGTGAGCGAGACGGCTCAGCGCCCCGTGCTCGTCGTCGACTTCGGCGCGCAATACGCCCAGCTCATCGCCCGCCGCGTGCGCGAGGCCGGCGTCTACAGCGAGATCGTGCCGCACACGATCTCCGCCGAGGAGCTCGCCGCGAGGAACCCCGTGGGGATCGTGCTCTCGGGCGGCCCGTCGAGTGTCTACGAGGAGGGCTCGCCCGACCTCGACGAGGGCATCCTCGAGCTCGGCGTGCCGACGCTCGGCATCTGCTACGGCTTCCAGGTGATGGCTCGCCAGCTCGGGGGCGAGGTCGCCAGGACGGGCGCACGCGAGTACGGCTCGACCGAGGTGCGGCTCGCCGCGGGCTCGGATGGCGGCACGCTGCTCGCCGAGCAGCCGATCGAGCAGACCGCGTGGATGAGCCACGGCGACTCCGTCGTGAAGGCGCCCGAGGGCTTCGACGTGCTCGCGGCATCCGACTCGACGCCCGTCGCGGCGTTCGCGAATGACGAGCGCAAGCTCTACGGGGTGCAGTGGCACCCCGAGGTCAAGCACTCGCAGTTCGGTCAGCGCGTGCTCGAGAACTTCCTGCACCGCGCCGCGGGCATCCCCGCCGACTGGAACTCGGGCAACGTGATCGCCGAGCAGGTGGAGCGCATCCGCGCCCAGGTCGGCGGCGGCCGCGTGCTGTGCGCGCTCTCGGGCGGCGTGGACTCGGCGGTCGCGGCGGCGCTCGTGCACAAGGCGGTCGGCGACCAGCTCGTGTGCGTCTTCGTCGATCACGGCCTGCTGCGCGCGGGTGAGCGCGAGCAGGTCGAGCAGGACTACGTCGCCTCGACGGGTGTGCGGCTCGTGACGGTCGACGCGCGCGAGCGCTTCCTGACGGCGCTCGCCGGCGTCTCCGACCCCGAGCAGAAGCGCAAGATCATCGGGCGCGAGTTCATCCGCACCTTCGAGCAGGCCCAGGCCGAGCTCGTCGCGGAGTTCGCGGCCGAGGGCGACCCCATCCGCTTCCTCGTGCAGGGCACGCTCTACCCGGATGTCGTGGAGTCGGGCGGCGGCACGGGCACCGCCAACATCAAGTCGCACCACAACGTCGGCGGCCTCCCGGCGGACCTGCAGTTCGAGCTCGTCGAGCCGTTGCGCACGCTCTTCAAGGACGAGGTGCGCGCCATCGGACGCGAGCTGGGGCTGCCGGAGGCGATCGTCGCGCGCCACCCCTTCCCGGGGCCCGGTCTCGGCATCCGGATCGTGGGCGAGGTCACCGAGGAGTGCCTCGAGACGCTGCGCGCGGCCGACCTCATCGTGCGCACCGAGCTGACCGCCGCGGGTCTCGACGGCGAGATCTGGCAGTGCCCCGTCGTGCTGCTCGCGGATGTGCGCTCGGTCGGCGTGCAGGGCGACGGCCGCACCTATGGTCACCCCATCGTGCTGCGCCCCGTCTCGAGCGAGGACGCCATGACGGCGGACTGGACGCGCCTGCCCTACGACTTCCTCGCGCGCGTCTCGAACCGCATCACGAACGAGGTCGCGGGCGTCAACCGCGTCGTGCTCGACGTCACGTCGAAGCCCCCGGGAACCATCGAGTGGGAGTGAGCCGGTAGATCTCCTCCGTGAGGGGGATGCCCGCGTCGCACGCGGGTGCGAGGATCGTCCGGTGAGCGGGGGAGAGGCGACTGTGCGCGCCGGATGGAAGCGCGACGCGACGGTGTTCCTGTCGGGGCAGACCGTCTCGATGTTCGGCTCGATGCTCGTGCAGTACGCCATCATGTGGCACCTCACGCTCGAGACGAAGTCGGGCGTCGTGCTCATGGCGTCCGCCGTCTTCGGCATGCTCCCGCAGGCGATCGTGTCGATCTTCGGTGGAGTGTGGGCCGACCGCCTCAACCGCAAGACGCTCATCATCGCCGCCGACGCGTCGATCGCCGTCACGACCGTCGTGCTCGCGCTCTTCATGATGAGCGGCTTCCAGGAGCTGTGGCTCATCTACCTGACGCTCGCGATCCGCTCGACGGGCGCCGGCATCCAGTCGCCCGCCGTGATGGCGCTCATCCCGCAGCTCGTGCCGACCGACAAGCTGCTGCGCGTCAACGGGATCTTCCAGTCGATCCAGTCGGGCATGATGCTCATCGCGCCGGCCGCCGCCGCGGGCATCTACGCCTCGATGTCGGTCATCGCGATCTTCTGGGTCGACGTCGTGACGGCCATCATCGGCATCGGCCTGCTG
Organism: Actinomycetes bacterium; assembly: GCA_023432005.1. Taxonomy (GTDB): domain Bacteria; phylum Actinomycetota; class Actinomycetes; order Actinomycetales; family Microbacteriaceae; genus Homoserinibacter. Next base: position 6,476 of record JAEYVF010000150.1, on the reverse strand, counting down.
CTGCTCATCTCGGTGCCGACCGTGCGCACTGTCGTCGAGACCGGCTACTTCACCGACCTCGCGAAGGGCGTGCGCTACACGTTCACCCACGCGTTCGTGCGCTGGCTGCTCGTGCTCTTCGCGATCGTGTTCGTGTTGACCGTGGCCCCGTCGATGCTCACGCCGCTCATGGTCGTGCGCAGTTTCGGCGAGGAGGTGTGGCTGCTGACGGTCAACGAGCTCTCGTTCAGCGTCGGCATGCTCCTCGGCGGGGTGCTCGTCGCGGTGTGGGGCGGCTTGAGGAACAAGGTCATGACGGTGCTCGTGTCGTCGCTCGTGTTCGGCGTCATCACGCTCGCGCTGGGGCTCTCGACGAACATGTGGGTGTTCTTCGGCTTCATGCTGCTCGTCGGGCTCGCGGTGCCGTTCTTCTCGACCCCGGCGACGACGCTTCTGCAGGAGCGCGTCGACCCCGAGTACCAGGGACGCGTGTTCGGCTTCGTCGGCGTCGTCATGGCGACCGCGATGCCGCTCGGCATGGTCGTCTTCGGCCCCCTCGCGGATGTCGTGCCCGTCGAGTGGGTGCTCATCGGGGCGGGCGTGGCGACGTTCGTGGTCGTCGCGATCGCCGCCGTCATCCCGGCAGGGCGACGTGCCATCGCGATCGGGGCGGAGCCCGCGCCCGCGACGCCCGGGGATCCCGAGGGGGCGGGGGCCGATCCGGCCGCTGCGCCGGCCGCTGGGCCCGCCCGCGAGCCCGCGGAGTGAGCTGACCCCCTTCCGGGTCTCCCCCTGTCAAGGGGCTCCCGCCCGATTCCGGCGACTCATACGCTTCAAGGCATGTTGCGGAACCCCGCCGACTCCGCGCGACCGAGCCTCGCCGAGGACACGGGCGCGGCGTCGCCGACGCCGCTCTTCCTGGCCTACGTGGCCTCGCTCGGGCTCTCGGCGCTCGGCGCCTTCCGCACGGGCGTCGACGCACGCTCAGCCGTCGACTTCCTGCTCCTGGCCTCGATCCTGACGGGTGCGGCCCTCGTGCTCTTCGCGGGGCTCATGATCTGGTCGACGCGTGCGGGTCAGCGGGTGGCCGCCCTCGCGGCGGCGCGGCCGGGTGCTCTCGTGCTGCGCGGGATGCGGGCCCGCGGGCTGCGCTCGGCGGTGCGCGCGCTGCGCGCCGAGACCCCGTTCGTTCCCATCGGGCTCACGCTCCTGGCCGACGACTCCGGTTTCGAGGTGTGGGGCGGTTCCGCCGAGCACCCCGTGCGACTCGGGCGCGCCCGCTGGGACGAGGTGGTCGACGTGCACGTCGCCCACGTGACGCGATGGGGACGCGCGTCCGACGGCATCGTCGTGACCGTCGCGGAGGACGACCGCATCGTCGAGCTGCCCTTCGCCGTGCTCGGCTCGGGGCTCGGCGGGCTGTGCGTCCCGACCGCGGAGGAGCTGGCCGGGTACGTCGACGCCCTGCGGGAGCGCCGCATGGACTCCGTGCTCGTCTGAGCCTCAGCGGCGATCGGGGAGGAGCCGGGCGGCCCATGCCCCGGCCGCCATCGTGGCACCGACGATCGCGAGAGCCGGGAGCATCCGCGAATAGTCCTGCCCGAAGGCGTCGCCCACGAGGATCGCGGCGACGGCGACCGGCACCGCCGTGAGACCCGCCAGCGGTGGCCGGTGCCGGACGAGGAGCCACAGCAGGTAGGGCACGACGAGCACGATGACGAAGCGCGGCCCCGCGAGCAGCAGCCACACCGTGAGGGTCGAGGGCCCGACGGCGACGACGCGGCGCCAGCCCGCGGACGGGAGCACGCACCATCCCGCGACATGCGCCGCGGTGCCCATCGCGAGCACCCAGAGCGCCTCGGTGTTCGAGCCCGCGATCGCGACGCCCCCGCCCACCGTCAGCCAGATGCCCGCCCACAGCCGCGTCGCGTGATCGCCCCAGCGCAGCGGGAGCTGCTCCGTCGGCGCGCGCCTCGACGTGGGCGCGGCGGGCGAGGTCATGGATCGGAGCGTAGCGGGCCGCCGCCGGGGACCGCGCTCAGACGGTTCGCACGCGGCCCGGATAGGGTGGCGGCATGATCCAGACGCGGCGCCCGTGGATCATCGGGCACCGCGGGGCGAGCGGCTACCGCCCCGAGCACACCCGGGCGGCGTACGAGCTCGCGTTCGCACTCGGCGCCGACGCGGTCGAGCCCGACATCGTCGCGACGAAGGACGGCGTCCTCGTGCTGCGTCACGAGAACGAGATCTCGGGCACCACCGACGTCGCGACCCGGCCGGAGTTCGCCGACCGCCGCACGACCAAGCGCTTCGGCACGGCATCCCTGACGGGCTGGTTCACCGAGGACTTCACGTGGCAGGAGCTCTCGACGCTGCGCGCCGTCGAGCGGCTGCCCGGCATCCGACAGGCATCGACCACGTTCGACGGCCGCTCCCCGATCCTGCGCCTCGACGACCTGCTGCGCCTCATCGGCGAGGCCTCCGAGCGCCACGGCCGTGAGCTCGGGCTCGTCGCGGAGGTCAAGCATGCGGCCTACTACGCCTCGATCGGCCTGCCCCTCGGCGAGCTCGTGACGGATGCGCTCGCGCGCTTCCCCGGTCGTCTCGTCGTGGAGAGCTTCGAGGAGACGGTGCTCGGCGAGGTGCGTCAGCGCGGCCTCGAGGCGGAGCTCGTCTACCTCTTCGAGGCGACGGGCACAGCCCCCGACCTCGCGATGGCGCTCGGGACGGCGGCACCCGACTACACGACCCAGCTCGACGACCTCGACGGCCTCGCCTCGCGCGTCGACGGCATCAGCGTCGACAAGGGCCGACTGCTCAAGCCGGATGCGCGCACCGGTGCCGAGCTCGTCGACCGCGCCCACCGCGCGGGCCTGCAGGTGTTCACCTGGACGCTGCGCCCCGAGAACAAGTTCCTGACCAAGCCCTTCCGCACGGGCGACGCGTCCAGCTGGGGCGATTGGCGAGGCGAGTTCGAGAGCGTCTTCGCGACGGGTGTCGACGGCGTCTTCGCCGACCATCCGGATCTCGCGGTCGCCATCCGCGACGAGGCCTGAACCGCGGGACACGCGCCCCTGGATTCCGGGACAGGGGACAGGGCATCCTTGCCTTCTGAGGCCGCGCGACGCGGAAGGATGACGGCATGAGCGCCCCGACGGACGCCGCGCGGTTCGACCCGCGGAGCGCCCCCGTGCCCCCGCGCGCCCGCGGGGTCGTCGCGGGCGCGACGGTCACCGCGGTCTCCTGGGCGCTCGCCCTCTGCGCGATCGTGCTCGCCCTCGTGCTCGGTCCGCCGTATGCCGAGGAGGGCGACTTCACGGCCGTCTATCTCGGATACGCGATCGTGTGGGGCGGCGTGGCAGGCATCATCGTGAGCCGCGGCGCCCGGCTCGTGGGCATCATCCTGGCCGTCCAGTCGATCGGCGCCGGGCTCTCGTGCGTGCTCGCGGTCGTGCTGCGCGCCGGCCCCGAGGATCCGACGGTCCTCGGCCTGCTCGCGCACCTCGCCGACCGGCCGTGGATCCCCGGAGCGCTCGCGAGCTTCTCGGTCATGCCGCTGCTGCTGACCTCGCTCCCGCTCTCGCGCGCGCTGCGCGCCCTCGTCGCCTCGGGTCTCGTGCTCGCCGTCGTGCCCGTCGCGCTCGCCGTGGTGCGGCAGCGGGAGGGGTCGCCGGCGAACCCCCTCGCGATCCCCGGCGAGACGATCCAGCTGGTGCTGCGCACCACGATCATCGTGTCGTTCACGCTCTCGGTCGTGCTCGCGTTCGTGACCTTGTGCATCATCGTGTGGCGCCGATGGGCGGGGCCGGCCTCCGATCGGGCGGGGCAGGGCTGGATCGTCGTGGGTCAGGCACTGCTCGTGCTGCTCGCCTCGCCCATGTTCCTCGCCGGCTGGCCGGAGATCGCGATGCTCGTCGACAGGGTCGCGCCGCTCGCGCCGCTCGTCGCGCTGCTCTTCATGCCCGCGGCGGTCGTCGTGTTCGCGCTGGGGCGCCGCGTGGGGGGCATCGAGGTGGCGGTCAACCGCACGATCGTCAACGTGCTGCTCGTCGCCGTGCTCGTGCTCACCTACTCCGCGGTCGCCACGACGATCGCGATCGTGCTGCCCGTCGCACCGCTCATCGCGGGGGTCATCGGCGTCGCGATCCTCGCACTCGGCATCGAGCCGCTCCGCGTGTGGATCCAGAGCCGCGTCGACGAGCTCGTCTACGGCGACGCGGCCGACCCCGCGCAGCTCGTGCGCACGCTCGGCGAGCGCGTGCCCGACGACGTCGACGGCGACGACCTGCGGGCGCTCGCGGGGGAGCTGCGACTCGCGCTGCGCCTCGCGCGCCTCGAGCTGCACTCGGCCGAGATCGGGGGCGTACGCGCCGTGAGCGGGGGCCCGGGCGGACCGGCCTCCCGCATCCCGCTGCGCGGCTCCAACGGCGAGGTCGGCTGGATCGAGGCCGCCGCCCCCGGGCACCAGCGCGTCGACCGGCGCGTGCTGCGCGTGCTCGACCAGGTGTCGGGCGTGCTCGCCGTCGCCGTGCGCCTCGCCGACATCAACCGCGACATCCTCGACGCCGGCGAGCGGGCGCGCGAGGTCGGTGCGGAGGAGCGACGGATGGTGGCGCGCGAGCTCGACGAAGGCCTCGGCCCCGGGCTCTCGCGCAGCGCAGAGCGCCTCGACCGCGTGCCCGCCCTCGTCGCGAGCGGCGACCCGACCGCGGCGGCCGAGCTCGCCGGCATCCGCGAGGAGCTCGCCGAGCGCACGACGGAGGTGCGCGACCTCGCGCGCACCCTGCTGCCGGGCGCCCTCGACTCGGGCGACGTCGACACGGCCCTGCGCGAGCTCGCGGCGCGGTTCTCGAGCGCGCGCCTCGACATCTCGGTCGAGGGGCTCCTCGGCGACGCGATCCCCGAGGGGCGCGAGGCCGCCGTGCACCACCTCGTCGCGGAGCTCGTGCTGCTCGCGCGCCGCGCGCCCGAGGCCCGCCTCGCGCGCATCGCGATCGACGTCGAGCCGCGCTCCGTGCGCATCGCCCTCACGGTCGACGGCCGCGGCCGGCCGTCCGACGAGGCACCCATCCTCGGCTCGGTGCGCGACCGCGCGGCCGAGCTCGGCGGCACCCTCGACGACGGCGGCACCCAGCGCCTGCGCGAGCTCGTCGTGGAGGTGCCGCGATGACGCCGACCAGCCCGACCCACGTGCGCGGCATCGCGGCCCTCGCCGTGCTCGCGACCTCGTGGGGGCTCGCCCTCGCGTCCATCGCGATCATGTGGGTCTACGAGCTGCCCGAGCTGCCGCTGCCGGGCGTCTTCCTCTCGGCCTCGCCGCCGCTCGTGCAGTCGCGCTTCGACGAGATCGGCGTGACCGTCGCGATCATCTACGGTGCCCTGAGCGCCGTGCTCATCGCGCGTCGCCCCTCCACCGTCGCCGTGATCTTCGCGGTGCACGCGGTCGGCTCGGGCCTCGCCGCCTTCGGCGTGCAGTGGGGCCTGCTCGGCGAGCGCATCCCCGACCTCCCCCTGTGGGGCCTGCTCGCGCACGCCGCCGGGTGGGGCTACATCCCGGGAACGGTGGCCACCGCGATCGTGCCGCTGCTCGTGCTGCGCCGCACGCCCGGACGGATCGCGTCCGCGGTCGCGGGGGTCGGCATCGGCCTCGCGATCATCGCGACGCTCGCGGCCCTCGTAAACCAGGCGCCCGTCGACCCCGTCGCGGGCGGCCCGATCAACCCGCTCGCGATCCCCGACCCCGCCGTGCAGCTCGCGCTGCCCTACATCTACGGCGTCGCCGTCTCGCTCGCGGTGCTGCTCTCGATCGGCGTCGCCGTGTGGGTCGTGCTCGAGTGGCGGCGCTCGGTGCGCATCCGCCGCGGGCGCCTCGCCTGGCTCGCGGTCGGGCACGCGTTCCTGTCGTTCTCGTACCTGCTGCTCGTGATCCCCGCGGGCGACGGCGTTCCGAAGCTCGTGTGGGATCTCGGCATGATCGCGCCCGTCGTCGGCCAGATCTTCTACCCGTCCGCCGTGCTCGTGCTCATGCTCGGCACCCGCATCCGGGGCATCGACGTCGCGGTGTCGCGCGTGCTGCTGTGGTCGATCCTCGTGGTCGTCGCGGTCACGGGCTACCTGATCGTCGTCGAGGTGCTCAAGACGACGACCGAGCTCGACCCCGTCGCATCCGGCATCCTCGCGGCCGCCCTCGTGGCGTTCTCGCTGCAGTGGGGGAGGCGGGGGATCGCGGAGGGCATCGACCGGCTCATCTACGGACCCGATGGCGACCCCGCGAAGCTGCTCGGCCGCCTCGGCGAGCGCGTGGGCGAGTTCGACTCGGGCGTCGAGGGGCTCACGGGCCTCGCCGCCGCACTGCGCGCGGCCCTCGGGGTGTCGTCGGTCGAGATCGCCCCCGACGATCAGGTGTCGCCCGTGATCCTCGTGGGGGAGCCCGCGGGCGAGGCGACGACCGTCGAGCTGCGGGCCGCGGGCGCGCGCATCGGCGAGATCCGGGTGAC
>JAEYVF010000103.1 GCA_023432005.1 Actinomycetes bacterium | reverse complement strand
CTTCTACACGAACCCCGACGGGCCGGCCGCGCGGCGCACGACGCTCATCGTGCTGTGCCTGCTGTCGGCGTTCTACATCTTCCCCATCGCGATCGGCATGCTCGGACGCGTGTTCATGCCGGAGCTGGCATCCGGCGACCCCGACGCCCTGCTCCTGCTGCTGCCGCAGCGTCTGCTGCCGACGCCGTGGGCGGAGGCTGTGACGGCCCTTGTGATCGCGGGTGCGTTCGGCGCGTTCCTCTCCACGTCATCCGGGCTCGTCGTGTCGCTCGCGGGCGTCGTGAGCCAGGAGCTCTTCGCCGGCTCGGTGCGCGGGTTCCGCATCGCAGCCGTGCTGTCGGTCATCGCGCCGCTCGTCATCGCCGCCGCGACCGACTCTGCGGGCCTCGCGGGCTCGGTGGGGCTCGTGTTCGCGTTCACGGCGTCGACGCTGTGCCCCGCGCTGCTGCTCGGCATCTGGTGGCGCGGCCTCACGGCGCGCGGCGCGGTCGCCGGCATGGCGACGGGCGCGATCGCATGCGGCACCGCCATCCTGCTCGGCGGGCTCGTGCGGGATGCGGGGGTCGCGAGCGCGCTCATCGACCAGCCCGCCGCCTGGACGGTGCCGCTCGCGACGGCCACCATGGTGCTCGTCTCGCGCCTCGACCGCCGCGGAGCGCCCCGCGGCGCCGACCGCTTCCTCGCGCGTCTCCACGTGCCCGAGCGGTAGTCGCGGATCGCCCCCCACCGCTGGTTGAGTAGCCGCGCGTCGTGCTTCGCGCGGCGCTACTCAACCAGCGGTGGGGGTGGCGGCGCGAGGAACGGGGAGCGGGAACGACGTCCCCTCACGCGAGGATGCGGAACCGCGACTCCCCCGTGGGCTCGAGCTCCCTCACCTCGCAGCGGGAGACGGATGCGCCGGGCGGCCCGTGCGCGAGCCACTCGCGCATGCGCTCCACGGCATCCGCGGTGCCCTCCACCTCCGCCTCGACCGTGCCGTCGGGGAGGTTGCGCACGTGACCCGCGACCCCGAGGCGCTCGGCCTCGGCGGCGGTCGCCCAGCGGAAGCCGACGCCCTGCACGCGCCCGTGCACGACGACGCGCCGCCTCAGGGCGTCCCGGGTCACAGCAGGTCGTGCCGCACGACGATCGCCTCGCGGCCGGGGCCGACGCCGATCGCCGACATGCGCGAGCCCGACATCTCCTCGAGGGCGAGCACGTAGTCCTGGGCCGCCTGCGGGAGGTCGGAGAAGGTGCGGGCGCCGGTGATGTCCTCCGACCAGCCGGGCAGCTCCTCGTAGATGGGCTTCGCGTGGTGGAAGTCGGACTGGTTGACGGGCACCTCGTCGAAGCGCGTGCCGTCGACGTCGTACGCGACGCACACGGGGATGCGCTCGAGCCCCGTGAGCACGTCGAGCTTCGTGAGCACGAAGTCGGTGACGCCGTTGATGCGCGCCGCGTAGCGGGCGATGGGCGCGTCGTACCAGCCGGTGCGGCGCGGGCGGCCCGTCGTGGTGCCGAACTCGAAGCCCGCCGAGCGCAGGAACTCGCCCGACTCGTCGAACAGCTCGGTCGGGAAGGGCCCCGCGCCGACGCGCGTCGTGTAGGCCTTGACGACGGCGATGACACGGTCGAAGCGGTTGGGCGCGACGCCCGAGCCGGTCGCGGCGCCGCCCGAGGTGGCGTTCGACGACGTTACGAACGGGTAGGTGCCGTGGTCGACGTCGAGCATCGTGGCCTGGCCGCCCTCGAAGAGCACGGTCTTGCCGGCGTCGAGTGCCTGGTTGAGCACGAGGCCCGTGTCGGCGACCATCGGCCGCAGGCGCTCGACGTACGACAGCAGGTCGTCGACGACCTCGTCGGCCGAGATGGCGCGGCGGTTGTAGATCTTGAGCAGCAGGTGGTTCTTCTGGTCGAGGGCGCCCTCGACCTTCTGACGCAGGATGTTCTCGTCGAAGAGGTCCTGGATCCGGATGCCGACGCGGTTGATCTTGTCGGCGTACGCAGGGCCGATGCCGCGGCCGGTGGTGCCGATCTGGCGCTTGCCGAGGAAGCGCTCGGTGACCTTGTCGATCGTGCGGTGGTACTGCGTGATGACGTGCGCGTTCGCGGAGACGAGCAGCTTCGACACGTCGACGCCGCGGGCGCTGAGCGCCTCGAGCTCGCTGAAGAGCACCTCGATGTCGACGACGACGCCGTTGGCGATGACGGGCGTCACGCCGGGGCTCAGGATGCCCGAGGGCAGCAGGTGCAGCGCGTACTTCTGGTCGCCCACGACGACGGTGTGGCCGGCGTTGTTGCCGCCGTTGAACTTGACGACGTAGTCGACCCGGTCGCCGAGCAGGTCGGTCGCCTTGCCCTTGCCTTCATCGCCCCACTGGGCGCCGATGAGCACGATCGCGGGCATAGCTCTTCTCCCTTGGGGTCGTTGGGGATTACACCCCAGCCTATCGGCCCCACCTGAGAGCGCGGATGCTGCCGCGCTGCGCGCCTCATCGGCGTGACGCTGTGGGGGCGGCGGGGGCCGCGTGGCGACGCACCCACTCGTGCATGACGATCGCGGCGGCGGCCGCGGCGTTGATCGAGCGCGTGGAGCCGAACTGGCGGATCTCGACGTGGGCGTCGGCGGCAGCGAGCGCCGCATCCGTGAGCCCCGGGCCCTCCTGGCCGAAGAGCAGCACGCAGCGCTCCGGCAGCTCGGCCGCGTCGACGGGCACCGCGCCCTCGGTGTTGTCGACGGCGACGATCGGCAGCCCGCGCTCGCGCGCCCACGCGACGAGGTCGTCGACGCTCGGGTGCTGCAGCACATGCTGGTAGCGGTCGGTCACCATCGCGCCGCGGCGGTTCCAGCGCCGGTGGCCCACGATGTGCACGGCCTCCGCGCCGAACGCGTTGGCGCTGCGCACGATCGAGCCGATGTTGAGGTCGTGCTGCCAGTTCTCGATCGCGACGTGGAACGGATGCCGCCGCGCGTCGAGGTCGGCGACGATCGCCTCGAGGCGCCAGAAGCGGTAGCGGTCCACGACGTTGCGGGCGTCGCCGCCCTCCAGGAGCTCGGGGTCGTAGCGGGGGTCGTCGGGCCACGCCGCGCGGCCGCCCGGCCACGGGCCGACGCCGATCGGGGCGCGATCCGTGCGGTCGCGCTCATCGTCCACGGGGGGCTCCACGCATCCATGGTCCCGCAGAAAGGGTGGGGGAGGCGGCCTCCACACCGCCTCCCCCTCTCACGCCGCCGGTATCAGGAGGACAGCCGGGTCCGGCGGGTGAGGATCGTGGCGGCGGCACCGAGGCCGACGAGCGTCAGGCCGCCGATGAGCAGCGCCCAGATGCCGGCGGCGTCCGCGCCGGTCGAGGCGAGCACGCCCGCGCCGGTCGCGGGGAGCGAGGGCGTACCGGACACGCCGCCCACGTCGCCCGGCTGCTCGTCGACCGGCTGCTCGTCGTCTCCGGGCTCCTCGCCCTCGGCGCCGAGCACCGTGTAGCGGAGCACTCGGACGACCTCGTTGCCGGCGTCGTCGGTGCCGCGAGCGGTCACCGTGTGCTCGCCGGGCACCTCGGTCGGGAGCCACTCTCCCTCGTCGAACGCGCACGTGTCGACTCCCGACAGCAGGTCCTCGCACGATGCCCAGAGCGCCTGCTCGTACCCGCGGGGGAACTCGCCTCCGTCGATGCCCTCGGGGTACCAGATCGCGGGCGCCGTGAAGTCGAGCGCGACCCACCGGCGGATGAGGGTCGAGAAGCCCATGTCGGCGTCGAACGCGACGAACTCCAACAGGTAGCGGCCCTCCGCCGAGAACGGGACGGCGGCCTCCGCGCCGCTCGTGACGATCCACTCGCCGCCGTCGATGCGGTGACGGACGTCGCGCATCCCCAGCTCGTCGTCGCGCCAGGCGCGGATCGTGCCGTCGATGGGTGCGTTGTACCAGCCGTTGAGGCTCTCGCGATTGCCGTCGAAGATGACGCGCACCGGCTCGAGCTCGGCCACCTGCGCCCACACCTCGAGCGTCGCGGACCAGCTGATGCCGGCGCCGTTGACGCCCGTGACCGTGAAGAGGTTGGCGCCGTCGATCGAGAGGCGCACGGTGTCACCTGAGGCGTGACCGTTCTGCTCGGTGCAGCTCACGATGCCCGACTCGGGGTCGACGCACGTGAACTCGAGCGTGAACTGGGCGCCCAGCTCGTACGGCCACCCGGTCTCGATGCCGCCGACCGTGATCACGGGGGGCGTCATGTCCTCGTCGCCTTCGGCGAGCGGGGCGAACGAGGGCGCCGCCGCGAGGGAGACGGATGCCGGGGCCGGCTCGGGCGCGACCTCCGCCGAGACGGTCACCTCGGGCTCGAGCTCGGGTGCCTCCTCGAGGGCGAGCGCCGCTGTCGCGGGGGCCGCCGCGATCGCCGCGACGAGCACACCCGTGAGCGCCGCGCGGCGCATCCCGCGCGTCATCGGGTCGCCTCCGCGCCGCCCGACGGACGGATCGCGAGCGCCAGGCCGTTGATGATGAGCCCGGAGCAGACGTAGACGATGAAGGGCCACCAGGTCGCCTCGAAGTCGCTGAACGCCACGGCGACGGGCAGCACGACGGTGGCCCAGCTCGCGCCGAGGATGGGGAGCACGCGCTGCACGCCGCGCCACGCGCCACGCGCGAGCACGCCGAGGGCGGCGAGGTACTGGGCCGTGAGCGCCGTGATCGACACCCACATCTCGAGGTCCTCGGCGAAGATCTCGTCGCCCGTGGCGGCGCCCAGCACGTAGACGACCGTCATGGCGAGCGCCGTGACGAGCTGCAGGCCGAGCAGCGTGCGCGACGCGGCACGGCTGAGCCACATGGCGACGCCGAGCGCGACGAGCGCGAGCGGCACGGCGACGGCCGACCAGGAGACGAGCGCGAGGTTCTCAGGCCAGCGCGGTACGTACATGATCGCGATGACGAGGTGGGCGCCGACGAGCACGGCAGAGCCCGCGCCGAGGGCACGGATGACGCCTGCCGCGTCGCGCGCGGGGGTCGTCGACGCGCGCTCGGGGAGCGGCGTCGTGGTGGTGGTGGTGGTCATGATCGGTTTCCTCAAGTCAGGGGAGCCGGTCTCTCCGGCCCTCCGAGACTCCCGAGCGGCGGTCCCAGGTGCGAAGGGCTCTCATCACGAGCTCTCACGAGTGCTGTCCCGGGCGAATCGGGACGTTCGTCGCGGGTCGCATGGGACACCCCTCTGCCACGATTGACGGCATGACCGCCCGTGCCGCCGCCCGCCTCACGGGGCTCGTCGGGCTCGTCGTCTCGATCGCATGCGTCGCGGGGGGCATCGC
>JAEYVF010000177.1 GCA_023432005.1 Actinomycetes bacterium | reverse complement strand
GGGTCGCCCTCCGCGAGCGCGAGCCGCAGGAGACCGCTCGCGAGACCGCCGTAGTCCTCGAGGGTCGCGACGGCATCCGACACACGGCCGTCGAGGCTCGCGCGACGCAGCCGCGGGCCCTCGGGCGTGCGCTCGAGGTGCACGGCCAGCACGGCACCCGCCGCCTCCGACGCGAGACGCACCCACTCGGGGCGTCCGAACCGCACGCCCGCGTCGGCGAGCGCGCCGATCGCGAGCCCGTCGAGCCCCGCGAGCACCTTCGCGTCGAGAGCGGGCGCGGGCTGCGCGGCCCGGCCGTCCGCGTCGAGCGCGTAGTACCCGCCCTCGCTGCGACGCCCGTCGACCATGCTCTCGGAGTCCTGAGCGGATGCGAAGGCGCCGCCCGGCAGGCGCAGCACGTCGCGCAGGAACCCGGCGACGGCCTCCGCACCCTCGACGTCGCCGTGGGCGGTCGCGAGGTCGAGCAGCTGCGCGTTGTCGGAGAGCATGCGCTCGTAGTGCGGCTCGGTCCAGTCGCGACGCACCGCGTAGCGGAAGAAGCCGCCCTCGACGGGATCGCGCAGCGCGAGGGTCGCGGCATAGAGACGGTCGCCGAGGGCGCGGGCCGCCACGTCGCCGTTTGCGGCGCGCTCCGCGAGGAAGGCGAGCACGGGGGCGTTGGGGAACTTCGCGTCGACGCCGAACCCGCCGAACTCGGGATCCTCGAACCCGGCGAGCTCGACGACAGCGGCGGCGAGCTCGGCGTCGCCCGGCACCGGGGTGTCGGCATCCGCGGGCCGCGCCGCGAGCGCCTCCGCGACCGCAGCGCCCGTCGCCTCGACCTCGGCGCGACGCTCGGCCCACGCATCCGCGACGGCCTCGAGCACCTGGCGGAACGAGGGCACGCCCTGCACGGGTCGCGGCGGGAAGTAGGTGCCGGCGAAGAAAACCCGGCCCGCGGGCGTCGCGAAGACCGTGAGCGGCCAGCCGAGCTGGGGTGTGAAGGCGGATGCGGCGGCGAGGAACGCGGCGTCGACGTCGGGGTGCTCCTCGCGGTCGACCTTGACGGAGACGACGTGGTCGGCGAGGAACGCCGCGATCTCGGGGTCGGAGAACGACTCGCGCGCCATGACGTGGCACCAGTGGCACGTGGCGTAGCCGATCGACACCATCACAGGGACGTCGCGCCGCGCGGCCTCCGCGAACGCCTCGGCGCCCCACGGCCACCAGTCGACGGGATTGCCGGCGTGGGCACGCAGGTAGGGGCTGACGGAGTCGGCGAGGCGGCTTCCCATCCTCCCGAGAGTACGCCCCGACTACTTCTCCACAGATGTCGGAGATCGCTGGTGGGCGGCTCGATGGACCTGCTAGGAAGGTCGCACAGCCTGATTCATCAGGCTTGTCAGGTCAGTCCCCCTCCGCTCTCCCACACCGAAGGAGTCCCCCGTATGACCGTCCTCACCCCCACCCCCGCCCTGCGCGCGGGCGTCAGGCTCGACCTCGCCGCACGCTCGGCGGCGCATCGTGCCACGTCCGTCCTCACCGACCGGACCGAGCGCGCCGCACGCCCGACCGACGTCACCAACGAGGTCGCGCCGCTCATCCTCATCGCCGTCATCGCGGTCGCGGCCGCCGTCGCCCTCATCGCCGTCGTCGGCGCGGCCGCTGCGTGGATCATCTACTGCCACTCGTACTTCGGCCCCAACTGGTGGCCCGCGGTGCACTGGCCGACGCAGAGCAACGGCTGGTTCCAGCTCGCCTGCCGCCGGGCCTGACTCGTGACCGTGCTGCTCGACGCCCACGGCATCTCGCTCACACGCGGGGCGCGACGGGTGCTGCAGCCGGCCGACCTGCGGGTCCGAGCGGGGCGCACCCACGCCCTGCTCGGGCCCAACGGGGCCGGCAAGACCACGACCCTGGGCATCCTCACGGGACTGCTGCCGCCGACCACGGGCCGCGTCGAGGTGGATGGCATCGACATCCGCGAACCCGCCGCCCGCGCCCTGCTCGGCTACGCCCCCGACGACCTGCCGCTGCCCGGTGCCCTCACCGGCCGCGAGTACCTCACCCTGCACGACCGTCTACGGCGCCGCGACGACGGAGAGCGGGCGGATGCGCTGTGCACGCTGCTCGGCATCCGCGAGGCGCTCGGGCGGCAGATCTCCGAGTACTCGCACGGCATGCGGCGCAAGCTGCAGTTCGTCGCCGCCGTCGCGCACGACCCGCTCGTGCTCGTGCTCGACGAGCCGTACCGCGGTCTCGACCCGCGCGCGGCGGCGCTCGTGCGGCGCTACCTCGCGGGGTTCGTCGCGAGCGGCCGGTCGGTGCTCGTCGCGACGCACGACCTGCTGCGGGCGGAGCGCGACAGCGACCACGTGTGGCTGCTCGAGCGCGGATGCGTCGTGGCCGAAGGCGCACCGGCGCACCTCCGCGAGCTCGCGGGCGCCGACGACCTCGAGCAGGCCTTCCCGCGCCTCACGAGCGACGAGCTCGACGACGTCGCCGAGGAACGGCTGCTGCGCGAGGTGCTGCCGCCTCCCGAAGCCGCCGACTCTCCCCAAGCCGCCGACGAGAACCTCGCCCTGCCCCCGACCCCCGAGAGGATGACGCCATGATCCGCACGACCGTCACCGCCACCCTCGCCGGCCTCGCGACCGGGGTGTTCGGCCTCATCATCGCGTGCTTCGCGGCGATCGCCATCGCATTCTCGACGCGTTCCGGCGTCCACGTGCCGGGCATCATCCGCGCCGAGTTCGTCACGGTCGACGGCATGCCGCAGCTCGCGTTCCTGCCGGACTGGGGCGGTATGGCGGTCGCGCTCCTCGTGTGGACGACGCTCGCCGCCCTTCTCGGGGCGCTCGCGAGCCGGCGCAACGGCATCCGCCGGGATCCCGCGGATGGCTGAGGCCCTCGCCGGCGCGGGCGTGCTCGCGCGGGCCTCGTGGACCGTGTGGCGGCGCCACACCGCGACGGCGCTCGGCGGCGCGCCGCGCGTCGTCGATGCCGGGATCGTCGTCGCGCTCGCGCTGTGCGTCGCTCTCGCGGCGCTCGTGTCGACGTTCATCGCGGGCACCCTCACCGCGGCGGGAGAGCTGCCGGCCGAGGTGCCGCGCACGCCCTTCCTCCGCATCACCGCCGCGGGCGCGGTCGTCGCCGGGGGCCTCCCCCAGCTGCTCCTCGCCGCGACCCGCCCGCGGTCGAGCGCTCTCGGCGACCTCGCCGCCGTGCTTCCCGTCGGCGCCGCCGCGCGCGTCGTGGGCGAGCGGCTGCCGACGGTGCTGCTCGGCATGGCGTTCTCGCTCGTGCTCGCATCGCCGCTCGGGGTGCTGCTCGTCACGCTCTACGCACACGAGCCGGCTCGAGCCGCTGGCGCCCTCGCCGCGCACCTCGGGCTGCTCGTCCTCGCAGCGATCGCGATGCCCGCCGCGTTCGAGCTCGTGTACGGGGTGGCCGCCCGTGCCCGCCTGCCCCACGCGTACGCCGCGGGCGCGGCTGCCGTCGTCGTGCTCGCGGGGCTGCTCACGGCATCCGGACCCTACCTCGTGCCGGCGCCCCGCCCCGACGCCGAGCTGCCTCTCTCGCCTCTCGAGGCCGTCGCGCAGCTCGCGACGACGGGCGAGCCCGTCCGCGCGCTGCTCGCGGGCTCGATCCTCGCCGGATGGGGGGTCGTCGTCGCCGCGCTCGTCGCGCTCGCCGTGCGCTTCCCCGCCCGGGTCGCGACGGCCGAGTACACCCGGATGCTCGTGGGCATGCCCATCCCGCGCGGTCGTCTCGCCGCGGGCGTCGCCGTGCACGCCCTCGCGCTCGTGCGGCTGCCGCAGTTCGTCATCCTCGGTGCGGGATCCCTCGTGCTCGCGGTCGCGTGTGCGACACCGGCCGCGCGCGAGCGCGAGCTGCTCACGCAGCCGCTCACGAGCGTGCCGCTCGTCGCGCCCTTCGCGATCGGCATGTTCGCGTTCGGACTCACGCACGGCACCTCATGGTGGGTGCGGGGCGTGGGCGCCGACGCGCCCCGGATCGCCGTCGAGCGGCTCGCTGCGGCGGCCATCGTCGGCGC
>JAEYVF010000040.1 GCA_023432005.1 Actinomycetes bacterium | reverse complement strand
AGTCGCGTGCCAACACGCACGCCCGCCGTTCGCAGTGGAAGGCGTCCGTGCCGACCCTCGTGAAGACCGTCGAGAACGGCAAGGTCACCTACAGCCTCCCGCACCGCGCCAAGGTCGTCGAGGACTCCGCCGGCACCCCCCTGTACCTCGAGTACAAGGGCCGGAAGGTCGCCGACGTCTGAGGCCGTGCCGTCCGCTCCCTCCACGGACGGCGACGCAGACCGCGCCGAGCTGAGCTCGGTGCTGCAGCTCGAGATCGAACCCGAGCTGCTCACACTCGCGCTCACGCACCGCTCGTACGCGTACGAGAACGGGGGGATCGGGCACAATGAGCGGCTCGAGTTCCTCGGCGACTCGATCCTCGGGCAGGCCGTCACGGTCATGCTCTACCTCGAGAACCCGGATGTCGACGAGGGCGAGCTCGCGAAGCGACGCGCGAGCCTCGTGAGCTCCGCGGCGCTCGCCGACATCGCGGTCAACATCGGCCTCGGCCGCTACCTTCTGCTCGGCCGCGGCGAAGAGCTGACCGGCGGGCGCGAGAAGCAGTCGATCCTCGCCGACGCCGTCGAGGCGATCATCGGAGCCGCGTACCTCTCGGTGGGCCCGGATGCCGCGACCGCGCTCGTGCTGCGCCTCATCGCGCCGCTGCTGGCGGACCCCGACCGGTTCGGCGCGGCGATGGACCCCAAGACGAGCCTCCAGGAGCTCTCCACGCGCCTCGGCAAGGGGCTGCCGCAGTACACCGTGACCGACTCCGGCCCCGACCACTCGAAGCGGTTCTCGGCGACGGTCGCGCTCGCGGGCGAGCCGATCGCCACGGGCGACGGCACGAGCAAGAAGCAGGCGGAGATGGCCGCGGCGCTCGCCGCGTGGGCGATCCTGCAGCGTCCCAAGCGCTGACGCATGCCCGAGCTGCCCGAGGTCGAGGTCGTGCGGAGCGGCCTCATCCCCGCCGTCACGGATGCGCGCATCGTGCGCGTGCGCGTGCTCGACGAGCGCTCGCTGCGACGGCATCCGGGCCCCTCCGAGGACTTCGTCGAGCGCCTGACGGGCGCCGCCCTTCACCACCCTTCCCGTCGCGGCAAGTACCTGTGGATGCCGATCGCGGCCGCCGATGAGGCGCTCGTCGTGCATCTCGGCATGAGCGGGCAGGTGCTGCTGCGCGATCCGGATGCGGAGGTCGCGAAGCTCACGCGCATCGTGCTCGACCTCGAGCAGCCGGGTCACGGGCCCGTGCGGCTCGACTTCGTCGACCAGCGCATCTTCGGCTCCATGGCGATCGACGAGCTCGTGCCCGCGGCCGACCGCCCCGAGGAGCGGATCCCGGCATCCGTCGCGCACATCGCGCGCGATCCGCTCGATCCGCGCTTCGACGAGCGCGCGTTCCTCGATCGCCTCGCGCGCCGCGACACGACGATCAAGCGCGCCCTGCTCGACCAGAGCCTCATCTCGGGCATCGGCAACATCTACGCCGACGAGGCGCTGTGGGCCGCGCGTATCCACTACGACCAGCCGACGCGCGCGCTCAGCCGCGAGCGCGCCCGCACCCTGCTCGCGGAGGTGCGTGCCGTGCTCGTGAAGGCCCTCGGCGAGGGGGGCACGAGCTTCGACGCCCAGTACGTCAACGTCAACGGCGCCTCCGGCTACTTCTCCCACTCGCTCAACGCCTATGGGCAGACGGGCAGGCCGTGCCCCCGCTGCGGCACCCCGATCGTGCGCGAGACCTTCATGAACCGCGGCTCGCACTTCTGCCCGCGTTGCCAGCGCATCCGGATGCCGCGGCGCGATGGGGCGGATGTCCAGCATGCGCCCCGCGCTCCCCGGTAATCTGGGGCGAGGACCCGACGTAAGGACACGCCATGGCCAACCCTGCTTTCTCGACGAATCCCGCGTTCAACGGCAAGGGGGTGCCCGCGATCCCCACGCCCTCGGCTGAGCAGCTCCAGCAGCAGTTCGAGCTGCCGTCGGCCCCGGATCCCGCTGCCGCCGCCCCGATGACGGTCGACGGCACCGTGCGTGTGTCGCTCGGCACGTTCGGCGTGCTGCTCGTCGGCGCGGCGATCGGCTGGCTGACGGTCGAGCTGATCCCGTTCCTCTTCATCGGCGCCGCGCTCGTCGGCTTCGTGCTCGCGCTCGTCAACATCTTCAAGCGCGAGCCCTCGCCCGCGCTCATCCTCGGCTACGCCGGCGCGCAGGGCATCTTCCTCGGCGGCATCTCGGCGTTCTACGAGGCGATGCTGCCGGGCATCGTCACGCAGGCCGTGCTCGCGACGTTCTGCGTCGTGGGCGTCACGCTCTTCCTCTTCGCGAGCGGCCGCATCCGCGCCTCGGCGAAGGCCACGAAGATCTTCCTCGGCGCGATGCTCGGCTACCTCGCGTTCTCGCTCATCAACGTGGGCCTCATGATCTTCGGTGTCACCACCGACCCGTGGGGCCTCCGCACCGGTGTCGAGATCGCGGGCATCCCGCTCGGCGTCATCCTCGGCGTGCTCGCGGTGCTGCTCGGCGCCTACTCGCTCGTGCTCGACTTCGACTTCATCCAGAAGGGTGCGCAGAACCGCATCCCGAAGAAGTACCAGTGGACGGGCGCCTTCGGCGTCATGGTCACGGTCATCTGGCTCTACCTCGAGATCCTGCGCCTCATCGCCATCGCGCGACGCTGACGGACGACAGACGAACGAACGGCCGCGGGGCGATCCCCGCGGCCGTTCGCGTCCGCGCGCTCACCTGAGGTCGAGCCGCCACGCCCCCTCGTACGCCATCGGCTCGAAGCCGAGTGCCTCGTTGACCGCGAGCATGTGCCGGTTCTCGTCGGCGTTCCAGGTGAGCACCGACGGGCGTCCGGGGAAGTCCTGCTCGAGCTGCTCGAGGTTCTCGAGCTTGACGAGCATCCCGAGCGCGTGGCCGCGGTGCTCGCGCAGCACGAGCGTGTCCTCCTGGGTCGCGGGGCGCAGCGGGTCGACGGGCACGTTGAGCTGCGTGAACCCCACGAGCCGACCCTCGCCCACGTGCTCCACGGCGGCCGTCAGCGTCGACGACTCGGCGCTCTCGTTGCGCTCCTCGTGCTCCGCGACGCGCTCGGCCGTCCACACGTCCTCGGGTTCCTCGAGCCCCGCTTGCGGCGCATCCGTGCTCATGCGCGTGAAGAGCAGCGCCAGGTCGCCGAGGAAGCGCTCGGGGGAGCGGCCCGTCCAGCGGTGCACGCGATAGTCCGGGCCGCTGCGCTCGCGGGCGAGGCGGATGCGGGCGCGCAGCTCCTCCGGGTCGAGCGGCAGCCCCATCCGGCTCGCCCGCACGACCTGCTCGAGCCGGTAGCCGCGGTTCAGCAGGAAGCGCACCTCGCGGTTCTCGGCGGGCAGCGACCCGAAACCCGTGGGCGGCACGATGCGCGGGCCTGACTGCTCCGGCGACACGGCATAGGCGATCGCGTGCGAGTGGCCGTCGGCGCGCGCGGCGGCCTCCACGTGCTCGGCGAGCGCGCGCCCGATGCCGCGGCCCGTCGCGTCGGGGTGCACGCGAGCGTCCACCCAGCACGCGCCTGTCGGGTCCTCGAGCAGCCCCTCGATCATCCCGCGCGCCACGATGCGCCCCTCGGAGCGCACGACGAACAGGCGATGGGGCGCGTGCGGGTCGCTCCAGCTCGCGAGCAGGCGCTCGGGGTCGACCCGCACGTCGGGGGTGCCGAAGCCCGCCTCCTCCGAGGCGTTGCGCACCTCGACCGTCGCGAGGAAGTCGGCCGCAGCCGGGCTCCCGTCGAGCGCGGCGGGAATCGGGATCTCCTCGACGACGATGGCGGTCATCCGTCCAGCATGGCGCGTTCGCGGCGCGATGGCATCCCGCGGCGCGCGCGGGCCGGTACCGTAGAGCGACGCGCCGCGACAGCAGGGATGGAGGTGGCCGGGTGCATCTGAAGAGCTTGACCCTCAAGGGGTTCAAGTCGTTCGCCCAGCCGACCACCTTCGCCTTCGAGAAGGGCGTGACGTGCGTCGTCGGCCCGAACGGGTCGGGCAAGTCGAACGTCGTCGACGGTCTCGCCTGGGTGATGGGCGAGCAGGGGGCCAAGACCCTGCGCGGCGGCAAGATGGAGGACGTCATCTTCGCCGGCACCGCGACGCGCGGACCGCTCGGCCGCGCCGAGGTGCAGCTCACGATCGACAACTCCGACGGAGCCCTGCCGATCGACTACTCCGAGGTCACGATCTCGCGCACCCTGTTCCGCAACGGCGGCAGCGAGTACGCGATCAACGGCGAGCAGTGCCGTCTGCTGGATGTGCAGGAGCTGCTCTCCGACTCGGGCCTCGGCCGTGAGATGCACGTCATCGTGGGGCAGGGCCAGCTCGACCAGGTGCTCCATGCGACCCCGGAGGATCGCCGCGGCTTCATCGAAGAGGCGGCCGGCATCCTCAAGCACCGTCGCCGCAAGGAGAAGACCCTCCGCAAGCTCGACGCGATGCAGGCGAACCTCACGCGTCTCTCGGATCTCGCGGGTGAGATCCGCCGTCAGCTCAAGCCCCTCGGCCAGCAGGCCCAGATCGCGCGCGAGGCGCAGACGATCGCCGCGATCGTGCGCGACGCGCGCGCCCGCCTGCTCGCCGATGAGGTCGTCGAGCTGCGCAAGGCCATCACGGATGTGACCCGCAGCGAGTCGGAGCGCAAGACGGAGCGCGTGGTGCTGCAGGAGCAGCTCGACCAGTCGAAGCTGCGTCAGGCCCGCATCGAGCAGTCGTCGAGCTCGGAGGCCGTCGATGAGGCCCGGCGCGTCGCGTTCGGCCTCGAGCAGGTGCAGGACCACCTGCGCTCCCTCTTCACCCTCGCGAACCAGCGCCTCTCGCTGCTCTCGCAGCAGTCGGAGCTGCCCGGTATGGGCGCGACCCTGTCGGAGTCGACGGTCGCCGACGCGCGTGCCGAGGCCGAGCGCCTTCAGGGCGGCATCGCCGAGGCGGAGGCGGTGCTCGGGCGCGCGACCGCCGCGACCGCCACGGCCCGCGCGAGCCTCGACTCCCTCGACGAGGAGATCAGCGCCCAGTCGGCGCTCGTGAGTCAGCACGATCTCGAGCAGGGCCGCCTCGCGGGCGCCGTGCGCGCGGCGGAGGAGCGCCTCGGCGCCCTGCGCGCGCAGCTCGAGCGCCAGCGCGCCTCGTCCGCGGCCGCCGAAGAGCGGCGCGAGGCCGCGCGAGCCGAGCTCGTGACGCTCGAAGGCGACGAGCACGGCGCCGCCGAGGACACCGAGCTCGCGGGCGCCGTCGAGGCCGCGGAGCGATCGGTCGCGCAGCTGCAGGAGCGCGTCGACGCGCTCCGCGAGGAACTGCACGCCGCCGAGCGTGAGCGCGACGCACTCGCCGCCCGCACGAGCGCCCTCACGATGGCGACCGACCAGCAGGACGGCTCGCAGCAGATCATCGGCCTCGGTGGCATCCGCGGCCTCGTGGCCGAGCACATCAAGGTCGAGGCGGGCTACGAGGCGGCGATCGCGGCCGCGCTCGGCTCGCTCGCCGACGCGGTGCTCGCCGACACGTGGGAGTCGGG
>JAEYVF010000014.1 GCA_023432005.1 Actinomycetes bacterium | reverse complement strand
GCGCCGAAGTCCGCGGCATCGCACGCCTCGAGCTCCGCCACGACGCTCGTGCCGGATGCCAAGCCGCCCGTTTCGAAGGTCTCCGCCGCGAAGCGCGCCTCGGCCCCGAGGTCCGCGAAGCCCGTCGTCCCCGCGCCCGCTGCCGACCCCGCGCCCGATGCGGCGCCGAAGCCCCAGGCGAGGCCGCGCACCCCCAAGACGCCGCCCGCGAGCTGACGCCGACGCTCAGGCGAGGAAGCCGCGCAGGAGCGCGGCCGAGCCCTCGAGGTGCTCGCGCATGGCCTCCTCGGCACCCGCGGCATCGCCCGCGAGGATCGCGAGCACGATGGCCTCGTGCTGACGGTTGGAGTGCTCGATGTTGCGCGCGAGCAGCGGGAAGGTGTCGAGCAGCTCGTTGATGCGCGTGCGGTTGTCGGCGATGAGCGCGACGAGCGAGGGCACCCCCGCGAGCTCGGCGATGCCGAGGTGCAGCCGCGAGTCGAGCCGGCGGTAGTCCTCGGGCGCCGACGCCTGCACCTCGGCGAGGCGCGTCCAGAGCGATGCGCGTTGCGCCGAGCCGAGCTCGCGATCGGCCACGAGCCGCGCCGCGCCGCGCTCGAGCACCTCGCGCAACGCGATGAGGTCGTCGAGCTCCCCCGGCTCGGGCGGCGTCGCGGTCGTCGCGACGGGGAGCGGATGGGCGACGAACGTGCCGCCGTAGCGCCCGCGCTTCGCGGTCAGGTAGCCCGCATCCGCGAGCTCCCGGATGGCCTCGCGCACCGTGTCGCGGCTCACCGAGAAGCGCAGCGCGAGCTCGCGCTCCGACGGCAGCGCCCCGCCCGGCGCGACGACGCCGAGCCGGATGGTCTGCATGAGGCGCGAGACGGTGTCCTCGAGCGAGTTGCCCGACCGCACGGGTCGGAACACGAGCTCGTGGACGAGCGAGTCCTCATCCATGCTCACCCACCCACCTCTCGGCCTCGCATCACAGCGGCGTGACGTAGGCCGACGAGATGCCGCCGTCGACGAGGAACGTCGAGGCCGTGATGAAGCTCGCGTCGTCGCTCGCGAGGAACGCGACGGCGGCGGCGAGCTCCTCGGGCTCGGCGAAGCGGCCGACGGGCACGTGCACGAGGCGGCGCGCGGCGCGCTCCGGGTCCTTCGCGAAGAGCTCCTTGAGGAGGGGCGTGTTGACGGGGCCCGGGCAGAGCGCGTTGACCCGGATGCCCTGTCGCGCGAACTGCACGCCGAGCTCGCGAGTCATCGCGAGCACGCCTCCCTTCGACGCCGTGTACGAGATCTGCGAGGTGGCCGATCCCATGACGGCCACGAACGAGGCGGTGTTGATGATCGACCCCCGGCCCGCGGGAACCATGTGGCGGAGGGCGGCACGCGAGCACAGGTAGACGCTCGTGAGGTTGACGAGCTGCACGCGGTCCCACGCGTCGAGCTCGGTCGTCTCGATCGAGTCGTCGTCGGCGGGCGAGATCCCCGCGTTGTTGAAGGCGATGTCGACGGATCCGAGCTCGGATGCGGCGGTGTCGAAGAGGTTGTCGACCTGCGCCCGGTCGGAGACGTCGACGGGCACGAAGAGGCCGCCCACCGCATCCGCCGCCGCCTGCCCCGTCGTCGGGTCGAGGTCGCCGATGACGACCTTCGCCCCCTCCGCGGCGAACCGCGTCGCGGTGGCGAGGCCGATGCCGCTCGCGCCGCCCGTGATGACGGCGACTCGACCGGCGAGGCGTTGCGTGAGGTCGATCATGGTGTGCTCCCTGTTGCGAAGAAGACGTTCTTGGTCTCGGTGAAGGCCAGCGGCGCATCCGGCCCCAGCTCGCGGCCGAGGCCGGACGCCTTCATGCCGCCGAAGGGGGTCGTGTACCGCACCGACGAGTGCGAGTTGACGCTGATGGTGCCCGACTCGAGGCCGCGGGCGACGCGGATGCCGCGGCCCAGGTCGTTGGTCCAGATCGAGCCCGACAGGCCGTACACGGAGTCGTTGGCGAGCGCGATCGCGTCGGCCTCGTCGTCGAACGGGAGCACCGTGACGACGGGTCCGAAGACCTCGTCGGTCGCGATGCGCGCCGTGCGCTCGGCGAGCACGACGGTCGGCGCGAACCACCAGCCGGGGCCGTCGGGCGCGTGGCCGCGGAAGGCGATGTCGACGGAGTCGTCGAGGAAGGACGCCACCTGCTCGCGGTGGGCGGCCGAGACGAGCGGCCCCATCTCGGTCGACTCGTCGCCGGGCGCGCCGACGCGGAACGCCTTGACCGCGGGTTCGAGCAGCTCGAGGAAGCGGTCGAGCACGCTGCGCTCGACGAGGAGGCGGCTGCGGGCGCAGCAGTCCTGACCGGCGTTGTCGAAGACCGCGCCGGGCGCGGTCGCGGCGGCGCGCTCGAGATCGGCATCCGCGAACACGACGTTCGCGCTCTTGCCGCCGAGCTCCAGCGTCGCGGGCTTGAGTCGCTCGGCGCATCCCGCGGCGACGCGCGCGCCGACCTCGGTCGATCCCGTGAAGACGACCTTGCCGACGTGCGGATGCGTCACGAAGCGCTCCCCCACGACCGACCCGCGACCGGGCAGCACCTGGAAGAGGTGCTCGGGCAGGCCCGACTCGAGAGCGAGCTCGCCGAGCCGGATGGCGGTGAGGGGCGTCCAGTCGGCGGGCTTGAGGAGCACGGCGTTGCCCGCCGCGAGCGCGGGCGCGAAGCCCCACGACGCGATCGTCATGGGGAAGTTCCACGGCACGATGACCCCGACGACGCCGATGGGCTCGTGGAAGGTCACGTCGAGGCCGCCCGCGACGGGGATCTGCTGACCGATGAGGCGCTCGGGCGCGCCCGCGTAGTAGTTCAGGACGTCGCGCACGTGACCCGCCTCCCAGCGGGCCGAGGAGATCGGATGCCCCGAGTTGCGCACCTCGAGGAGGGCGAGCTCCTCGACGTGGGCGTCGACGGTCGCCGCGAACCGGCGCAGCGCCGCCGCGCGGTCGGCGGGGGCGAGAGCGGCCCATCCGCGCTGGGCGACGCGGGCGCGCTCGACGGCCGCGTCGACCTCCTCGAGGCTCGTGTGCCGCACCTCGCCGATGACCTGCTCGGTCGCCGGGTCGATGAGCGTCGTGCTGCTCATGCCGCTCCTCTCGTCGCGCGATACTGGCGGGCCGCATCCACGAGTCCCGCGAAGAGGCGCGCGTCCTCGGCGGCGTCCTCCTCGGGGTGCCACTGCACGGCGACACCGAACGGATGGCTCGGCAGCTCGACCGCCTGGACGACGCCGTCGTCGCTGCGAGCCGCCACGACGAGGCCGTCGCCGAGCTCGTCGACCGCCTGATGGTGGTAGCTCTTGACGCCGATCGCGTCGTCGCGCACGAGCTCGGCGAGCTTCGTGCCCCGGTCGATCCCGACCTCGTTCACGGTGAACACGCCCCCGCCCGCGTTGTAGCGCGTCGAGCCCACGACATCCGGCAGGTGCTGGATGAGGCTGCCG
The DNA here is from genome assembly GCA_023432005.1 of Actinomycetes bacterium. Lineage (GTDB taxonomy): Bacteria > Actinomycetota > Actinomycetes > Actinomycetales > Microbacteriaceae > Homoserinibacter. Next base: position 13,685 of record JAEYVF010000014.1, on the reverse strand, counting down.
CCGCGCGCGACGTTGAGCACCTGCATGCCGCGGCAGATGCCGAGGAACGGGATGCCGCGCTCGATGGCGCCCGTGAGCAGGGCGTCCTCCCACGCGTCGCGCTCGGGGCGCGGCTCATCGGTCGCCGGATGCGGGACCTGGCCGTAGCGAGCGGGGTCGACGTCCTTGCCGCCCGAGACGATGAGACCGTCGAGCGTGTCGAGCACGGTGGCGGAGATCTCTCCGTCGACCGGCTGAGGCGGCAGCAGCACGGGGATCCCGCCCGCGCGGTAGACGGCCGCGAAATAGACCTCCGGCAGGAACGCGGCCCGCACATCCCACACGCCCTGCTGGGCGCGCTCGAGGTAGGTGGTGACCCCGACGATGGGCCGCTCAGAACCGCTCAAAGTTGCGCACCCTCTCCCAGTCGGTGACGGCCGATTCGAACGCGGCGAGCTCGACGCGCGCGTTGTTGAGGTAGTGGTCGACGACGTCGTCGCCGAAGGCCTCGCGGGCCACGGCGGATGCCGAGAACAGCTCGGCCGCCTCGCGCAGCGTCGAGGGCACGCGCGGCGCCCCCGAGGTGTAGGCGTTGCCCGCGAGGAGCGGTTCGAGCTCGAGCTCGTTCTCGATGCCGTGCAGGCCGCCTGCGATGATCGCGGCGACAGCGAGGTAGGGGTTCACGTCGCCGCCCGGCACGCGGTTCTCGACGCGCAGCGAGCGGCCGTGCCCCACGACGCGCAGGGCGCACGTGCGGTTGTCGAGGCCCCACGCGACGGCGGTCGGCGCGAAGCTGCCCTCGGCGTAGCGCTTGTAGGAGTTGATCGTCGGCGCCGAGAAGAGCGTGAACTCGCGCATCGTCGCGAGGATGCCCGCGATCCAGTGCTCCATGAGCGGCGAGAAGCCGTGCTCGCCGTCGCCCGCCATGACGGGCGTGCCGTCGGCGGCGTCGACGACCGAGAGGTGGATATGGCACGAGTTGCCCTCGCGCTCGTTGAACTTCGCCATGAACGTGAGCGACTTGCCGTGGGCGTCGGCGATCTCCTTCGCGCCGTTCTTGTAGATCGTGTGGTTGTCGCACGTCGCGAGGGCCTCGGTGTAGCGGAAGGCGATCTCCTGCTGCCCGAGGTTGCACTCGCCCTTGACGCCCTCGCAGTAGAGCCCCGCGCCCTCCATGCCGAGGCGGATGTCGCGCAGCAGGGGCTCCATCCGTGTGGACGCGAGCAGCGCGTAGTCGATGTTGTAGTCGGATGCGGGGGTCAGGTCGCGATAGCCCTTCGCCCAGGCCTCGCGGTAGGAGTCGTCGAACACGATGAACTCGAGCTCGGTGCCGACGAGCGCCGTGAGCCCGCGCTCGGCGAGGCGCTCGAGCTGCGCCTGCAGCACGGCGCGGGGGCTCTGCACGATGGGCGTGCCGTCGAGGTTCTGCAGCTCGGCCATGACGAGCGCCGTGCCCGGCAGCCACGGGATGCGGCGCAGCGTGTCGAAGTCGGGCTTGAGCACCATGTCGCCGTAGCCCGTCTGCCAGCTCGAGAGGCGGTAGCCGTCGACCGTGTTCATCTCGACGTCGACGGCGAGGAGGTAGTTGCACGCCTCCGCGCCGTGCTCCGCGATCTCCTCGAGGAAGAGGCGGCTGCCCACGCGCTTGCCGACGAGACGGCCCTGCATGTCGGGGAAGGCGACGATGACGGTGTCGACCTCGCCCGCCGCGATGAGGGCCTCCAGCTCGCCGAGCTCGAGGTTTCCGGAGCGAACCGCCATGACTCTCCCCTCGTCGGATCGGCCCTCGACCCGACCATTACACCCTAGGCGTCGCCGCCCGTCTCCAGCGAGGCGTCACGAGATGTTTACGCCCAAAGGTAGACATCAGGTACCAAACAGCGCCATCCTCTTCCCCAAGCGTGGACGCCGGAGTCCCGACGCGTCCATACCCCCACTGCGGAAGGACCCCCATGGCAGAGCAGAAGAAGGTGGGCGGCGTCACCTACACGAGCGCCGGATCCGAGTACTTCGAGAAGCGCAAGCTCAAGCGAGCGGCCGGGGTGTGGGGCCTGTGGGGCCTCGCGGTCGCGGCCGTCATCTCGGGCGACTTCTCGGGCTGGAACTTCGGCATCGACTTCGCAGGCTTCGGCGGCATGCTCATCGCCTTCGTGATCCTCGTGGCGATGTACTACGGGCTCATCTTCTCGATCGGCGAGATGTCGTCGGCGATGCCGCACACGGGCGGCGCCTACTCGTTCGCGCGAAGTGCCATGGGTCCGTGGGGAGGCCTCATCACGGGTCTCGCCGAGACGATCGAGTACGTCGCGACGACCGCCGTGATCGTGTTCTTCTCCGCGCAGTACCTCAACGGGGTGACGACGATCCTGTTCAGCTTCGACCTGTCGGAGAGCATGTGGATCTGGTGGATCATCCTCTACCTCGCCTTCATCGCTCTCAACGCATCCGGCGCCAACATCTCGTTCAAGTTCGCGATCGTCGTGTCGATCATCTCGATCGGCATCATCCTCGTGTTCTCGGTGATGGCCGCGTTCTCGGGCGCCTTCAGCTGGGACTCGCTGTGGAACATCGAGGCCGACCCCGACGTCGCGGGCTCGTCGACGTTCCTTCCCAACGGGCCGCTGCCGATCCTCTTCGCGCTGCCGTTCGCGATGTGGTTCTTCCTCGGCATCGAGGAGCTGCCGCTCGCGGCGGAGGAGTCGCACAACCCCGTCAAGGACATCCCGCGCGCGGGCCTCTGGGCGCGCGGCACCCTCATCGTCACCGGCCTGCTCGTGCTGTTCCTCAACACGGGCGTGCTCGGGGCGGAGGACACGGGCGTATCGGCCGAGCCGCTGCTCGACGGGTTCCGCGCGATCGTCGGCGACACGTGGGCCGCGGTGCTGGGCCTCTTCGCCCTCATCGGCCTGCTCGCATCCCTGCAGGGCATCATGTTCGCCTACGGGCGCAACATGTACTCGCTGTCGCGCGCCGGCTATTACCCGAAGTTCTTCTCGCTCACGGGCAAGCGCAGCACGCCATGGGTCGCGCTCGTGATCGGCGCCGTCATCGGCTTCGTCGCGCTCGTCGTGCTCGACGTGCTCTCGCGCGTCAACACGGATGCGGGGGCCGTCGCGGGGGCGATCGTGCTCAACATCGCCGTGTGGGGCGCCGTGCTCGCCTACCTGCTGCAGATGATCTCCTTCATCATCCTGCGCCGCCGGTACCCGAACGCGAAGCGTCCGTACGTGAGCCCGTGGGGGGTGCCCGGCGCGGTCATCGCGGCCGTCATCGCGGCGCTCATCTTCGTCGGCTTCCTGCTCAATGAGACGTTCCAGCCCGCGATCGTCGCGATCGCGATCGTCTACGTGCTCATCCTCATCGGCTTCGCGGTGTGGGGCCGCAACCGCCTCGTGCTCTCGCCCGAGGAGGAGTACGCCCTCTCGGGCGGGCTGCACGGCGACCCGCAGAAGGAGGGCTACGACGCCATGGAGGGCGAGGTCTTCGAGGGCGAGCCGCGCGCGTAGCGGGAGGCCCTACACGATGTTGTGGTTCCGCGCGAGCAGGTTCTCCGGGTCGTACCGCCGCTTGACAGCACGCAGGCGCTCGAGGGTCGCCGGCGGGTAGATGAGCGGCAGCAGGCTCGGGTCGCCCTTCTCCACGAAGTTGCCGTAGGTGCTCGTGATGCGGGCGCGCATCGGCTCCCACGGGGCCGCGGCGGCCGCGACGAGCTCGGGGGCGGCATCCGGGGGCAGCATCACGACGCGGAACAGCATGACCTCGCGGTCGCGCACGGCGAAGGCCGTGGCATCCGGGTCGACGCGCGCGAATGCCCCGCCGAGGTAGCGGACGGATGCCACGGTCGGCGCCTCGAAGCCCCGCACGGCCGCCGTGTAGTCGGCGATGACGTCGTCGTCGAAGTCGGCGAGGCCGTGACCGCCGACCATCGTGACGGGCGGCGGCGACATGGCCTCGTCGACGAGGTCGAGGTAGGGGCGGCGGGCGATGTCGGAGCCCGTGACCCCCGGCAGCTCGAGCAGCGGTGCGATCGCGGCGAGGCCCGCGGTCTCGTCGTCGCCCGCGTAGCAGACGATGAGCTGCGCGCTCGGGGGCATGTCCGGCCCCATCTCGGGCAGCGCGAGGAAGGTGGCCGAGAGCTCGTCGGGCGCCTCGCGCATCACGTCGCGCCACGCACGCAGGGCGCTCGAGAGGTCGTCGAGCGAGAGCGAGATGCGGCCTCCCACGATCGCGTCGAGCTTGGCGGCGCGGAACGTGAAATGGGTGGCGACGCCGAAGTTGCCGCCGCCGCCGCGCAGCGCCCAGAACAGCTCGGGCTCGGAGTCGGCGGATGCCGTGAGCCACCGCCCGTCGGGCACGACGATCTCGACGGCCTCGAGGATGTCGATCGTGAGGCCGACGGCGCGCACGAGCCAGCCCATGCCTCCGCCGAGGGCGAGCCCTCCGACGCCGACGTCGCGCGTGTCGCCCGAGGTGACGACGAGGCCGTACGGCGCGAGGGCCTCGGCCACCTCACCCCAGGTGGCGCCGGTGCCGACACGCACCGTGCCGTCGTCGCGCACCTCGATCGAGTCGAAGGCGGCCATGTCGATCACGAGGCCGTCGGGGTTGGGGAAGGCCTTGGCGCCGTGCCCGCCCGAGCGCACCGAGACGGGCAGGCCGCGCTCGCGTGCGAGGCGCAGCGCATCCGCCACCTGCTCCGGGGTGCGGGGTCGCACGATGGCGGCGGGCGCGCCGACGCCCTCGTAGACGGGCCGGAGGGCTTCGTAGTCGACGTCGCCGGGGAGCAGGATCTCGGCCTCGGTGGCGTCGCGCAGGGTCGTCAGGTCGGTCATGTGGTGGTTCCTCTCGTGACGGTGGGCCACGTTACTCGCGGAGGCCGACAGCGCAACATGGTGCCTACCCGATGGTCGAAGAGCTGCCTACCCGCTGGTTGAGTAGCGGCCGCAGGCCGCGTGTCGAAAACCAGGCCACGGATGACCGCTACACCTCCGGCGCCGTCACGTACTCCCGCCCGAGGGGGCTCGTCCATCGGAGGTGCCCCGGTCGCGGCTGCTCCACGCGCCATCCACCGTGGTGTTTGAGCGGGTGATGCCCGCGGCTGAGGTGCGCGAGGTTGCCGTGGTCGGTGTGTCCGCCGTGGGCCCAGTCGACCGTATGGTCGACGTCGCAGCGGTGGGTACGGGTACCGCACCCGGGGAACCGGCAGGAGCCGTCGCGGATGCGCAGCCATCGTCGGAGCGGTTCGGGCACCTGATAGGCAGTGCGGCCGAGCGAGAGCGGGGCGCCTGTCTCCGGATGCGTCAGCAGCCGGTAGAGCGACGGCGCCTGGCATCGCCTCTGGCACTCGCTTCTCCCGCAGGGTGCGCACCGTGCGCTGGAACCTCGCCGGCGCCTGGGTGCGGGCCGCGCCGAGCGCCAGCCGCTCCACCGCGATCCGCTCGTCGGTTTCGAGGCCCGCGAGCTCGGCGACCACGATCTGCGCGTGACGGTAGGAGAAGAGCCCCTCGGTGAGGCCGCTGAAGGTGTCGGGGAACGCGTCGATGAGCACGCGCGCCTGGCCCGTCATCCGCTCGGCCGTGCGCTCCGAGATGCGCAGCGCGCACGCGAGCTCCGCCCGCCGTGACGTTATCTCGGAGGCGGTGGCCACGGCGCTCCTCGACCACCTGGGTGCTCGGCGGGCTCAGAACACCGTCGCCGCGAATCCGACGACCCGCGGGTCGCCCCCGCGCGCGTCGTCGACCTCGGGCACGAGCCGCCAGCGGTCGAACGCGCCGCACGGATGAGAGATGCCGAGCAGCACGACCTCGCCCACCGCGAGCGCCGTATCCGCGGGCACCTCGACGTGCGCGTGCTGGTCGTTGAGCGCGGTGATGCGCGCGCCCCGCGGGCCCCGCCCGTCGGCGGCGCCCAGCACGACGGGCAGGTCGTAGTCGAAGGGCACATCGCGCTTCCCGGCGTCGAGCACCGCGAGCCCCGGCTCGGGCCGCGAGATGACGCGCGCGAACACCGTGAGCGCGGGCGCGAGCGGCAGCCCCGCGGTGCGCGCGTAGAAGACGTCGTCGTGCGCCTGGAACGCTCCCGAGCGCAGCACGAGCCGTGCCCGACCGGCGAGCGGCGCGAGCTCTTCGGCGACGACGTCGAACCACGACGACCCGCCCGCCGAGACGATCGGATGGGCCACCTCGTGTGCCCTGAGCAGCGCCTCCGCGAGCGCCGCGAGCTCGGCGAGGTAGCCGCGCACGCGCGCGACGGTCTCGGGCCGCCGATCCGACCCGTAGCTGCCCTCGTAGCCCGCCACGCCGCGCAGCCGCAGGCGCGGCGAGGCGGCCACGGCATCCGCCACCGCGAGCGCGGCGTCGAGGCCCCGCGCCCCGGTGCGGCCCCCCGCGTCGCCGAGCTCCACGAGGACGTCGATGGCGCGCTCCCCCGCAGTGGCCGTGAGCACGTCCACGGATGCCGCCGAGTCGACCCAGCACACGAGCTCGAGCTCGGGATGCGCGTCGAGCTCCGCGGCGATCCACGCCGCCCCGACGGGGTCGACGACCTCGTTCGCGATGAGGATGCGGTCGACCCCCGCCACACGCGCCACCTGCGCCTGCCACGGCGTCGCGAGGGTGAGGCCCCAGCATCCGGCATCGAGCAGGCGCCGCCACAGCGCGGGCGCCATCGTCGTCTTGCCGTGCGGCGCGAGCAGCATCCCGCGCTCCCCCGCCCACGCTGTGAGCGCCGCGACGTTCGCATCGGATGCCGCCCGGTCGAGCACGAGCAGCGGCGTCGCGAAGGCGCCCACCGGATGCCGTTCGGCGGCGACCTCCGAGGCTCGCCTGCCCCACAGGGCCGGCGGCACCGACTTGTGACCGACCCCGAGCACGGGGTCGAGGTCGAGCTCGCGCGTCGTCATGCGCCCATCGTGGCAGGGCCCGACGCCGGGACGGCAGCCGGACGCGCTCAGTAGCCGAGGTAGCGGTCGGGCCGGTGATTGAGCACGAGGCTCACGTTGATGACGACGACGCCGAGCGCCGAGACGAGCACGAGGAGCGGCTCGACGGCGAAGATCGAGCCGACGACCACGAGGCCGTCGAGGATCATGAGCGTGTAGCCCGCGCGGAACCCCGTGCGCTCCTGCACCACGAGCGCGGCGATGTTGAAGCCGCCGAGGCTCGAGCGGTGCCGGAAGATGATGACGACGCCCACCCCGACGACGAGGTTGCCGACGATCGCCGCGAAGAGCGGGTCGAGCTCGAGCCCGCCGAGGATGCCGGGGAGGGCGTAGAGCGCGCTCAGCAGGGCGACGGCCACGATCGTGCCGGCGGTGCGCAGTGTGAAGCTCCACCCCTTGCGGCGCACCGCGAGCACGAAGAACGGCAGGTTCACGAGCGCGAAGAGCAGGGGGTACGGCAGACCCGTGAGGTAGCCGATGAGCAGGGCGAGCCCCGCGGTGCCTCCTGTGACGACCTCGGCCGCGTGCAGCATGAAGAGCCCGAGCGACACGAGCACGCTGCCCGTGACCAGGCCCACGACGTCTTCGAGCGCCGTGTGGCGCTGAGGGGCGGGCGTCGTCGCCTCCTGCGCGGCGCCGTGCGGCGCCGGCGCGGGGGCGGGGGCGGGGGCGGGGGTCACGCTCCGATGCTCGCGGCGGATGGCCATGAAGCGCAACTGAGCGCGCCACCATTGGTATTGTTGCTCGATCAAGCAGCAGGAGGTGAGCACGATGACCAACGCCCCGCACATCGACGCGACCGACGCCCGCATCCTGGCCGCCCTCGACGACGACCCCACGGCGACGGCGCTCGCCCTCTCCCGCACCCTCGGTCTCGCCCGCAACACGGTGCATGCACGATTGCGCCGCCTCGAGGGCGGTGGCGCGCTCGGCCCCGTCAGCCGCCGCGCGCGGCCGTCGGCGCTCGGCTACCCCCTCGTCGCGTTCATCGAGATCGCGATCAGCCAGGGCACGCTGCGGGAAGCCTACGGCGCGCTCGCCGGCATCCCGGAGATCGTCGAGATGCACGCGACCACGGGCGCCGCCGATCTGCTCGCGAAGGTCGTGGCGCGCGACACGGCCGACCTGCACCGCATCACGACGATGCTGCTCGAGATCGAGGGCGTGCAGCGCACGAGCACCGCGGTCTCGCTCGAGGAGGTCGTGCCGCCCCGCATGGCGCCGCTGCTCGCGCGCCGCGCGGAGGGCTGATCGCCGAGCCGCCGTGCATGGCAAAAGGCCCGGCATCACTGGCGAGAGTGATCCGGGCCTTGGTACACCCCCCGGGACTTGAACCCGGAACCCACTGATTAAGAGTCAGTTGCTCTGCCAATTGAGCTAGAGGTGCTTGGGCCCGGAAGACCGGGCCGAGGAACAAAGATAGCATGACCGCGACATGACTTCACACGCACCCTCGTCCGACCCGGCATCCGCTCCCGTCCGCCTCGCGGAGGGCGCCGTCGCACCCGACTTCACGGTGGTCGACCAGCACGGCGAGCCGTTCACGCTCTCGCAGCTGCGGGGTCGCCGCGTGATCCTCTACTTCTACGGCGAGGCCGGCACGCCCGCCTGCACGAGCCAGGCGTGCGACTTCCGCGACCGACTCGACGCGTTCACCGCGGAGGGCTACACCGTCGTCGGCGTCTCGCGAGACGAGGTCCCCGCGATCGCGAGGATGGCGAGCGACGAGCACCTCACCTTCACGCTGCTCTCCGACCCCGACCGCCACGTGCACGGTCTCTACGGCACCTTTGGCACGAAGCTGCTCTACGGTCGCGAGGTGCAGGGCGTCATCCGTGCGACCTTCGTGATCGACGAGCGGGGTGTCATCGAGCGCGCGTTCTACAACATCAAGGCCACGGGCCACGTGGCGATGCTGCGCAAGCGGCTCGGCCTGACGGCTTAGCCCTTCGGCGCAGGCGGCGGCGCGTCGAGCGCCCGCAGCATCCGCGCGACGAGCTCGCGCAGCTCCGACCGGGCGGGCTCCGCGAGGTCGGTCGTGTACTCCACTCCTGCGGGGATCCATGACAGCCCGTACATCGTCTCGCGGATGTCGTTGCCGCCCACGGGCCACCGCGTGCGCCCCTCCCCCGCGGGCTCGGAGCCCTGGGCCCACTGCCCCATGTGCTCCCAGAAGCTCTCGACGGGCATGTCGACGACGGCCTCGGTCTCGACGGCCGTGCGCACCCACGACGTCGCGACGAAGATGAACTCCTCCACCTGCTCGGGCGTGAGCGGGCGCGGCTCCACGAGCACGCGCGTGTGCTCGATGTCGCTCAGCCGGTCGACGCGGAAGGTGCGCCAGTCGTCGCGGTCGAGGTCCCAGCCGAGCAGGTACCAGTGGCGATCGGCGGGCGCGAGCGTGTGAGGCTCGATGCGGCGCACGCTCTCGACCCCGGCCGCCGAGACGTACCGCATCCGGATGCGCTCGTGGTCACGGCAGGCGAGAGCGAGCTGCGCGAGCACCTCGGTGTCGACGCTCGACCCCGACGCGACACCCGTGGGCTGCACGGATGCGGCGATCGCCTCGACGCGGCGCCGCAGCGCCGACGGCAGCACCTGCTGCACCTTCGCGAGGGCCGTGAGGGTCGTGTCCGGTCCGCCGACGAGACGCTGCGTCGCGGCGACCCGGAGCCCGACGGCGATCGCGACGGCCTCCTCGTCGCCGAGCAGGAGCGGCGGGAGCGCGGCACCCGCCTCGAGGCGGTAGCCGCCTGCCGCGCCGGGGAGCGACTCGATGCGGTAGCCGAGGTCGCGCAGCCGCTCGACGTCGCGGCGCACCGTGCGCTCCGTCACCCCGAGGCGCTCGGCGAGCTCGGGGCCGGGCCAATGCCGGTGCGTCTGCAGCAGGTCGAGGAGCGCGAGGGCGCGGGCCGTCGTGTCGGACATGCGCACATCCTCCTCCGGATCGAGGACGTAATCTGTCCGCATTGCTTCCTAGCCTGGCCGCATGACCACCGCACAGATCATCGAGGCCGAGGGCCTCACCAAGAGATTCACCGTCAAGAAGGCCACGGTCGACGCCGTCACCGACCTCACCTTCGAGGTCGCGCCGGGCGAGCTCGTCGCGTTCCTCGGGCCGAACGGCGCCGGCAAGTCGACGAGCCTGCGCATGCTCACGACCCTCATCCCCCCGACCGCCGGCACGGCGCGCGTCGTCGGCCACGACATCCTGCGCGACCCCGCGGGCGTGCGCGCCCGCATCGGCTACGTCGGCCAGCTCACGAGCGGCAGCTTCGCCCAGCGCGTGCGCGACGAGCTGCTCGCGCAGGGCGCGTTCTACGGCATGGGCCGCGCCGCGACCGTCAAGCGGGCAGACGAGCTCATCGAGTCGCTCGACCTCGCGAGCTTCGCGACGCGCACGGTGCAGCAGCTGTCGGGCGGCCAGAAGCGCCGGCTCGACATCGCCCTCGGGCTCATGCACGCGCCGCCGCTGCTGTTCCTCGACGAGCCGTCGACGGGTCTCGACCCGCAGAGCCGCGCCAACCTGTGGGAGCACATCCTGCGCGTGCGGGCCGACCACGGCACGACGGTCTTCCTCACGACCCACTATCTCGAGGAGGCCGACCGCTTCGCCGAGCGCGTCATGGTGATGGACCGCGGGCGCGTCATCGCCGACGACACGGCCGCCCGGCTCAAGGCGACCCTCGCGGGCGACGTCCTCACGCTCGGATTCGCGGATGCCGCCGACGCCGAGCGCGCCGTCGCCGTCGTGGCGACGCTCACCGATCGCGAGGTGCGCCGGGAGGACGCCACGACGATCGGCGTGACGGTGCCCGAGGGCGAGAGCCTTCTGCCCTCCGCCATCCGCCGACTCGACGCCGAGGGCATCGCCGTGCGGACGGCGACGGGCGTGCCGCCGACCCTCGACGACGTCTTCCTCGCCCTCACGGGCCGCACTCTCCGCGAGGCGGGCGAGGGCGACGCGGCACCCGAGGCGCAGGCCGACGGCGGCGACGCGGGCGCCGCATCCGAGATCCCCACCCAGACCGCCACGACGGGAGCAGCACGATGACCACCGAGACCCCCCAGCGCACACCCGTGCGCCCCCACCTCGCCCGCGACACCCGCAATGTGCTCGTGCGCGAGCTGCGACCCGTGGCGCGCGACCCCTTCACGCTCATCTTCAGCCTGCTGCAGCCGCTCGTGTTCCTCGGGCTCTTCGGGCCGCTGCTCGTCGGCCAGTCGGGCGCCCCCGTGGGCGAGACGCTGCAATGGTTCGTGCCGGGCGTGCTCGTGATGATCGTGCTGTTCGGCACGGGCGCCACGGGCTCCAACCTGCAGTACGAGATGATGACGGGCTCACACGAGCGCACTCTCGTCGCGCCGCTCTCGCGCTCGGCGCTGCTCGTGGGCCGCGCCCTCAAGGAGATCGCCCCGATCGTCGTGCAGGCGCTCGTGATCGTGCTCGTCGCGTGGCCCTTCGGCTTCGCGATCAACGGCCCGGGCCTCGTCGCGGGCCTCGCCCTGCTCGCCGTCTTCGGCGTCGGGCTCGGCTCGCTGAGCTACGCCCTCGCGCTCGCCACCAAGGATCGGGAGTGGCTCTTCTGGGGCGTGCAGCAGTCGCTCATCTTCCCCCTGCTCATCCTGTCGGGGATGCTGCTGCCCCTCGACGCGGGCCCGGAGTGGATGCAGGCGGTCGCGACGGTCAACCCCGTCAACTGGATCGTGCAGGCCGAGCGCGCGCTGCTCGCGGGGAGCTTCGGCGCGGTCGAGGTGCTGTGGGGCGTCGTCGCGGCGGTCGCCGTCGCGGGCGTCGGCCTGCTCGTCGGCATCCGCGCGATGCGCCGCAGCAGCTGAGCCGCAGCGGCTGAGCCGCGCCGCCGATCCGAGGCCCTCTCGCTCGTCAGCCGAGCGGGAGGGCCTCGACGATCGCGCTCGGGGTGCCGAAGCGGTGGGCCGTGATCGCGACGGCCTGCTCGCGCAGGAACGCGAGCAGCTCGACGCGCCCGCTCTCGGTGACGACCCCGTCGTACACCGCGATGTCGGGTCGCCCGCCGAGCGCCGTCAGCAGCTCCGAGGCGCTCCCGCCCACGAGCCGGATGCGCGCGTCGCGCAATCCGGACGCGCTCTCCAGCCACGTCGCGGCGTCCTCGGCGCGCACCACGACGCCCGCCTCGCGAAGCGCCTCCTCCTCGGCGGCCGAGAGGGCGGCATCCGAGGAGAGCGTGAGCGGCGCCCCCGCGCGCAGCCCCGCGAGCACGACGCGTGCGAGCTCGACGGGGTCGGCCCCCGCCTCCGCCCGCACGACGACGGGCAGCGGCCGGTAGCGGAAGGCGTTGCGCTCGGCGGTGAGCCCCGTGACGTCGCGCACGACGCCGAACTCGGCCTCCCACGCGCGGCGGTCGCTCGCGCTCGCGCGCGACAGCATCCGCCGCGCGTCGTCGCCGCGCACGCCGAACGCGGCCACGATCCGCTCGGCGACCGGATCGGGAGCCGTCGGCTCGACGGTCGCGGGCACGGGCTCGACGCGCCCGAGGCCGAGCAGGTAGTTCGGCCCGCCCGCCTTCGCGCCCGCGCCGACGACCGAGCGCTTCCAGCCGCCGAAGGGCTGCCGCTGCACGATCGCCCCCGTCGTGCCGCGGTTGACGTAGAGGTTGCCCGCCTCGACGCGCGCGAGCCAGCGCGCGACCTCGGCCGCGTCGAGCGAGTGGATGCCGGCCGTGAGGCCGTAGTCGACGGCGTTCTGCAGCGCGATCGCCTCGTCGAGGGTCGGCGCGTGCATGGTGCCGAGCACGGGGCCGAAGTACTCGGTGCGGTGGAACTCCGAGCCCGGCGCGACACCGGTCTTGATGCCGGGGCTCCACACGCGGCCGTCGTCGTCGAGCCGGCGCGGCTCGAGCAGCCAGCTCTCCCCCGGCGCGAGCCGCGTGAGCGCGTCGAGCAGCTTGCCCTCCGCGGGCGCGATGAGCGGGCCCATGCGGCTCGCCGGATCCCACGCCTCGCCGACGGGCATCGAGCGCACCGCGTCGAGCAGCTGCTCGTGGAAGCGCCGCGAGCGCGCGACCGAGCCGACGAGGATCACGAGCGACGCCGCCGAGCACTTCTGCCCCGCGTGCCCGAAGGCCGAGTACGCGACGTCGCGCACGGCGAGGTCGAGGTCCGCGGAGGGCGTCACGATGACCGCGTTCTTGCCGCTCGTCTCGGCGAGGAGGGTGAGGTCCGGCCGGAACGAGCGGAACAGCTCGGCGGTCTCGTAGCCGCCCGTGAGGATCACCTGGTCGACGCGCTCGTCGGCGATGAGCGTCTCGCCGAGCGCGGCATCGCCGAGCACGACGAACTGCAGCACCTCGCGCGGCACCCCGGCGTCCCACAGCGCCTCGGCGAGCACCGCGGCCGTGCGCGCCGTGCGCCGGGCGGGCTTGAAGACGACGGCCGATCCGGATGCGAGCGCGGCGAGCGCCGAGCCGCCCGGGATCGCGAGCGGGAAGTTCCAGGGCGGCACGACGAGCGTGACCTTCCGCGGCACGAAGCGCGCGCCGTCGAGGTGCTCGAGGCCGAGCGCCTGCTCGGCGTAGTAGTGCGCGAAGTCGACGGCCTCCGATACCTCGGGGTCCGATTGGTCGATGGTCTTGCCCGCCTCCGCGGCCATGATCTCGACGAGTTCGCCGCGGCGGGCCTCGAGCAGCTCGCCCGCGCGGTGCAGGATGGCGGCGCGCTCGGCGGCGCCGCGCCCGGCCCACGGGCCGGATGCCGCGACGGCGGTCGCGAGCACGCGGTCGACGGC
>JAEYVF010000167.1 GCA_023432005.1 Actinomycetes bacterium | reverse complement strand
GGCCCTGATCTCCGCGAGCGCGTCCGACTCCGGGAGCAGGGATGCCGCGGCCGTGCCGCTGCCGGCCGCCTCCGGTGCCGGCGCGTCCGTCGCAGCGACGACGCGTCGACCCACGAGGGGCGTGCGGGTGAGCAGTCCGCGCCGTCGCGTGCCCCGCAGGATGCCATCGGGGGTCAGTGTCAGCTCGAAGGTGTGGTGCACGTTCCCGCGCGAGGACCCCGCCGAGAGCATCTCGAAACGCACCGTGTCGCCGGCGAGCTCCACGCGGCTCGGCCGTCCGCTCGCATCCGGGTCCGCGTCCGCCACCACGATGCGGCCCTCCGCGAGGCGGAACACGATGCGGCCGTCCCACTCGCCGCGGCCGTTCTCGCCGAGGATGAGATCCCACTCCCCGAGGATGTCGTCGATCATGTCGTCGCCTTCCGTTGTGCCCGCAACGGTGCGGTGATGAGCTGGTGCACCCAGTCAAGGAGCCGATTGTCTCGGGCGTGTTACAGCCACGTCACCGCTCGAATTCGAGCCCACCCCAAAACGAGGGGAGCACCAACCGGGCTGTGCCGACCCGCCGGAGCCGTGCGTAGGGTGGGACGGTGGCAGCCATCCGCCCCGTCCGCGCCGCCGTCGCGTGGGTCAGCCGCACGCGGTTCTTCCGCCGGTTCGGGCCCCGGATGATGCCTCCGCTCGAGCGGTTCGCGGCGCGCATCACGGGAGGGCGCCGCGGACCGCTCAGCGGGGTGATCGTGCCCTCGCTCACGCTCCACACGGTGGGAGCGAGGTCGGGCCAGCCGCGGGAGACGCACCTCATGTGCTGCCCGCTCGACGACGGCACGATCTACGTCACGGGCTCCAACTTCGCGCGCCCCGAGCACCCGGCGTGGACCTGGAACCTGCTCGCGCATCCGGATGCCGAGATCGACTTCCGCGGCGAGCGACGTGGCGTGCGGGCCGAGCTCGTCGGCGATGAGGAGCGTGAGCAGGTCTGGCGGGTGCTCGAGGCGAATTGGCCCGGCTACCGCGGCTACGAGCGCGCCTCGGGGCGCGTGCTGCGCGTCTTCCGCCTCGTGCCCCGCTGAGAGCCCTGACCCGGATGCGTCGCCTCAGTGCGCGCGGACGCCTGCGCGCTCGGGGTGAGCGTCGAACCAGTCGGCGACGTACCAGCAGGTCGGCGTGATGCGGCGCCCCGAGCGCTCGACGTCGTCGACGGCGAACTCGACGAGCTGCGCGGCGTAGCCGTGACCCCGCTGGTGCGGCACCGTCACGGTGTGATGGAACACGACGCTCGGCCCCTGATCCCGGTACTCGAGGGCGCTCACGATCGCGCCGTCCTTCCGCAGCGTGTAGCGGTGCGCGTCAGGCTCGTGCGCCAGCTCGATCCCCATGCGTCAAGCGTAGGCCGGTTCGCGATCGTAGGCTGGGGTGGTGGGCATTCGAGACATCCCCTTGACGACGATCGACGGCGAAAGCACGACCCTCGCCGACTTCGGCGACAGGGCCGTGATGGTCGTCAACGTCGCCTCGCGCTGCGGGCTCACACCGCAGTACGAGAAGCTCGAGCAGCTCCAGAAGGAGTACGGCGAGCGCGGCCTCACGGTCGTCGGCATCCCGTGCAACCAGTTCCTCGGCCAGGAGCCGGGCTCAGCCGAGGAGATCAAGGAGTTCTGCTCCACGACCTACGGCATCAGCTTCCCGCTCATGGAGAAGACGCGGGTGAACGGCCCACGCAAGCACCCCCTCTACGCGAAGCTCCACCAGGTCCCGGATGCCGAGGGCAAGGCGGGGCGCGTCACCTGGAACTTCGAGAAGTTCGTCATCTCGCCGAGCGGCGATGTCACGCGCTTCCGCCCGTCGACGCAGCCCGACGCGCCCGAGGTCATCGCCGCGATCGAGGCGGCCCTCCCGGCGCAGCGTCCCGCAGAAGCCTGAGCACCTCCGCGTCGCCCGTCTGGCGGAAGTCGCGGAACCACCGGCCGACCGCCCAGAACTCCGCGGGGGTCTCCAGCGCGATGACGCGGTCGGCCTCGCCCGCGACCGCATCCCGCGCGTCGGGTGCGGCGACCGGCACGCCCACGACGACCTCCGTCGCCCCCAGCGCCCGCGCCGCCTGCACGGCCACGAGCATCGTGGCGCCCGTCGCGATCCCGTCGTCGACGAGTGCGACCCGCAGCCCGTCGAGCTCGAGCGGCGCACGGCCCGCGCGGTAGCGCCTCTCCCGGCGCTCCAGCTCGGCCAGCTCGCGGTCCCGGATGCGACGGAGCTCGTCGCCGCGCACTCCGCCTCCACCGCCATCCGTGCGCAGCACCGTCGTCCCGGACGGCCCGATCGCGCCGATCGCGTACTCCGGGTTGCCGGGCGCGCCGAGCTTCCGCACCACGAGCACGTCGAGCGGCGCACTGAGCGCCGCGGCGACCTCGGATGCCACGGGCACGCCGCCGCGCGGGAGGCCGAGCACGAGATCGGGCTCGCCATGCGCCTCCGCCGTCTCCTGCCGCATCCGCTCGCCCAGCAGACGACCCGCCTCCGTGCGGTCCGCGAAGACGCGGTCGTCAGCGGAGGGCGCGGCGGGGGCGGCGGGCGTGGCGGGCATCAGTGCCCCCGGAGGCGCTCGATCTCGCGGCGGTCGCGCTTCGTGGGGCGTCCCGCGCCGCGCTCCCGTTGCGCGAACACGGTGCGCTCCTCGCGCGGAGGAGGAGCGGGCGTCAGGTCGTCGAAGGCGGCGGCCGCGAGCGGTGCGCTCACCCGCTTCACGAGCAGCTGGCGCACGACGAGGATGCGCGCGCCGTGCGGGGTCACGACGCGCACCTCGGTTCCGGGGCGCACGAGCTGCGAGGGCTTGGCCGTCTCGCCGCCGACCTTGACGTGCCCCGCCTTGCACAGCGCCGTCGCTGCGGACCGCGACTTCGTCACGCGCACCGCCCACAGCCACGCGTCGATGCGCGCGCCGGCGTCAGTCACGGTCGGCTCCGCGCGGAGGCCGCGGACGCGCCGGCCGAACGGCCTGACCCTCGACCCGCACGCGCTCCACGAGCTCACGCCACGGACCGTCGACCTCCCCGTCGGGGAGCGCCGCGCTGCGCGGCGGCTGAGGGGCGAGCACCTCGATGATCCACTCGAAGTGGTCGGCACCCGCGCGCTCGGCGTCGGTGAGCTCGGCATCCGGCACGTCATCCCACGGGCACGCCTCGACGAGCGGCTCCCAGGCCCCGGGCTCGGGTGACTCGATGCACCAGCCGCGTCGGATGCCCGCGACGCCGGCCGTGCGGGTCACGCGGATGTCGACAGCGGGCTCCGCGCCTGCCGCGGCCCGGGCATCCGGGGCCGCTGCACCGTTGGTGTCAGGCTCGTCCGCCATCGCTCGTCACTCCCACGCGTTCCCAGCCGGCGCGCACGGCGTCGGCTTCCGCCGATGTCCCACCGTAACGCGCCGCCGCCGCTCGCGTCGTGGCGGCGGCGAAGCCCGCGAAGTCGACGTCCGGCGCGAGCCCGCTCGTGAGCGTGTCGTACCAGATGAGGCCCGCGCGCTCCCAGGCGAAGCCCCCGATGGCCTCCGCGGCGAGCACGAACGCGCGATTCGGGATTCCGGAGTTCAGGTGCACGCCGCCGTCGTCCTCGGTGGTGTCGACGTAGTCGTCCATGTGGGCGGGTTGCGGGTCGCGGCCGAGCACGTCGTCGTCGTACGCGGTTCCCGGGTCGCGCATCGACCGCAGGGCCGTTCCATGCACCTCGTCGGTGAAGAGTCCCTCGCCGACGAGCCAGCTCGCCTCGGCGGCCGTCTGGGATGCGGCGTACTGCTCGACGAGCACGCCGAAGACGTCGGATACCGACTCGTTGAGGGCGCCCGACTGGCCGCGGTAGACGAGGCCGGAGGTGTACTGGGTGACACCGTGTGTGAGCTCGTGCCCGATCACCGAGAGGGAGCGGGTGAAGCGTCCGAACACCTCGCCGTCGCCGTCGCCGAAGACCATGCGCTCGCCGTCCCAGAACGCGTTGTCGTAGAGGCGGCCGTAGTGCACCGTGGCCCGCAGCGGCAGGCCGCCCCCGTCGATCGAGTCGCGGCTGTAGACCTCGGAGAACAGGTCGAACGTGGCCCCCAGACCGTCGTAGGCCTCGTCGGCCGCGGCGTCGCCCGTCGGGTCGTCGCCCTCGCGCCGCACGACGCGACCGGGGAGGCTCTGGCGCCCGCCCGCGTCGGAGATCTCGCGGTCGGGCGCCGCCGAGAGCACGGCGACGAGGGCGTCGCCCTCGATGCTCAGCGTGAGCCGGGCCGACCTGCGGGGCGCGTCCATGCGCAGCGTGCGCCGGGCCGCGGCGGTCGCCGCGGGGAACCGCTCGGCATCTGCTGCCGCGATCTGTCTGAGCAGGTACGGGGGGACGATGCCGCAAGCCATGCGGGGGAGCCTACGCCGAGCCCCCGAGATCGCGACCGACGGCTTCACGGGGCGTCGCATCCCGCGGCCCGGAGCAGTGC
>JAEYVF010000121.1 GCA_023432005.1 Actinomycetes bacterium | reverse complement strand
CATCGCGGCCGAGCAGGCCGCCGCCGCTGCGGCTGCCGCCGCAGCCGCGAAGCGGGCACGCGGCGGAGGCGGTGGCGGCGCGAGCAACGCCGTGCTGTCGGCGACGAACTCACAGCGCGCCGCGTACGGCGTCGGGGCGCTCGGATGGAGCGGCACCCTCGCGTCCTACTCGTGCTCGTGGGCCGCTCAGCTCGCGGCGAGCGACAACGGGCTCTCGCACAGCGGCTTCCCCGGCGGGTTCCGCACGTGGGGCGAGAACGTCGCCTCCGGCTACGGAAGCGCCTCGGCGGTGGTGAACGGATGGATGAACTCGACGGGACACCGAGCGAACATCCTGAACGGCGCCTTCACATCGATGGGGGCGTGCTCGGCGACCGGCGCATCCGGCACGATCTACTGGGTGCAGCAGTTCGGGGGCTGAGCAGCGGGACCGCCGTGAGCCTCCGGTGCGGCGTCGTCGGGCGCGGTTAGGCTCGTGCGGTGACCGACTACTCCGCCCGTCATCTCTCCGTCCTCGAGGGTCTCGAGGCGGTGCGCAAGCGCCCCGGCATGTACATCGGCTCGACCGACTCGCGCGGTCTCATGCACTGCCTCTGGGAGATCATCGACAACTCGGTCGACGAGGCGCTCGCCGGACACGGCTCGCAGATCGACGTCATCCTGCACCCCGACGACTCGGTCGAGGTGCGCGACCAGGCCCGCGGCATCCCCGTCGACATCGAGCCCAAGACGGGCCTCTCGGGTGTCGAGGTCGTCTTCACGAAGCTCCACGCGGGCGGCAAGTTCGGCTCCGGCTCGTACGCCGCATCCGGCGGGCTGCACGGCGTCGGCGCATCGGTCGTCAACGCGCTCTCGGAGCGCCTCGACGTCGAGGTCGACCGCGACGGCAAGACCTGGGCGATGTCGTTCCACCGCGGCGAGCCGGGCGTCTTCGCCGACGCCGGCGAGCCGACTCCCGATGCTCCGTTCACGCCCTTCGTCTCGGGCAGCGAGCTGCGGGTCGTCGGCAAGGTCGCGAAGGGCGTCACGGGCACCCGCATCCGTTACTGGGCCGACCGCCAGATCTTCACGAAGGGTGCCGGATTCCAGACGGAGGAACTGCTCGCGCGCGCGCGCCAGACGGCCTTCCTCGTGCCCGGGCTCGGCCTCGAGATCCGCGACGAGCGCGCGGAGGAGCCGACGGTGCAGACCTTCCGCTTCGAGGGCGGCATCAGCGAGTTCGTCGAGCACCTCGCGAGCGACGCGCCCCTCACCGACGTGTGGCGCATCCAGGGCACCGGGGGCTACTCCGAGACGGTGCCGGTGCTGCAGGAGAACGGCCACATGGTGCCCACCGAGCTGCAGCGCGAGTGCCACGTCGACGTCGCCCTGCGCTGGGGCACCGGCTACGACACGGTGTTCAAGAGCTTCGTCAACATCATCGCGACTCCCAAGGGCGGCACGCACCAGGCGGGCTTCGAGCAGGGCCTGCTCAAGTTCATGAGGGCCGAGGTCGAGAAGAACGCTCGACGCCTCAAGGCGGGCAGCGACAAGCTCGAGAAGGACGATGTGCTCGCGGGCCTCACGGCTGTGCTCACGGTGCGCCTGCCCGAGCCTCAGTTCGAGGGGCAGACGAAGGAGGTGCTCGGCACTCCCGCCGTCCGCGCGATCGTGTCGAACGCCGTCATGAAGGGCCTGCAGGCGCGCTACGCGAGCACCAAGCGCGACGACAAGACCCAGTCCGCGCTCGTGCTCGACAAGGTCGTCGCCGAGATGAAGTCGCGCATCTCCGCGCGGGCGCACAAGGAGACCCAGCGCCGGAAGAACGCGCTCGAGAGCTCGTCGCTGCCCGCCAAGCTCGTCGACTGCCGCTCGAACGACGTCGCCGACACCGAGCTGTTCATCGTCGAGGGCGACTCGGCCCTCGGGACCGCGAAGCTCGCGCGCGACTCCGAGCACCAGGCGCTGCTGCCCATCCGCGGCAAGATCCTCAACGTGCAGAAGGCATCCGTCGCCGACATGCTCGGCAACGCCGAGTGCGCCTCGATCATCCAGGTGATCGGCGCCGGATCCGGCCGGAGCTTCGACATCGAGGCCGCGCGCTACGGCAAGGTCATCATCATGAGCGACGCCGACGTCGACGGCGCCCACATCCGCACGCTGCTGCTCACTCTCTTCTTCCGCTACATGCGCCCCATGATCGAGGAGGGGCGCGTGTTCGCGGCGGTGCCGCCGTTGCATCGCGTGGTCGTCATGAACCCCGGGTCGAAGCCCAACGACATCATCTACACGTACTCGGAGCAGGAGCTGCAGTCCGTGCTCGCGGCCATCAAGAAGCAGGGCAAGCGCTACCAGGATCCGATCCAGCGCTACAAGGGTCTGGGGGAGATGGACGCCGACCAGCTCGCCGAGACCACGATGAGCCGGGCGCACCGCACCCTGCGCCGGGTGCGCATCGAGGACGCGGATGCGGCCAACCGGGTGTTCGAGCTGCTCATGGGCAACGACGTGGCGCCCCGCAAGGACTTCATCATCGCGGGTCAGGGACTCGACCGCCTGCGCGTCGACGTGTAGGGCTAGAGCGAGCGCCCGATCGAACCCACGACCGCCTCGAGCGGGTTTCCCGACGCGTCGCGCTTCGCGCCCGCCTCCGGCAGGATGCGCGGGGCTCCGTCGGACGCGACGGCGAGCGCGGGCGCCGGCCCCACCCAGGCGAGCGCGAGGGCGCTCTCGCCCTTGAGGAAGCTGTGCGACCGCACGCCGCCCGTCGCGCGCCCCTTGCCGGGGAACTCGGCGAACAGGGACACCTTGCCGCGCCCCGGGTCGGTGCCGGGAAGCGTCTCGGTCGGCGTCGAGATCGTGACCACGACGGCATCCGCGGGGTCGACGGCGCCGAAGAAGATCGCCGTGGCCTTCGCCGAGAGGTTGATGCCGGCCATGCCGCCCGCGGCCGTGCCCTGGGGCCGCACCTGCGAGGCGGGGAAGTGCAGCAGCTGCGCGTCGGAGGCGACGAACACGAGCTCGGCGCCATCGGCCGCGTGGGCGACGCCCACGACCTCGTCGCCGGGCTTGAGCGAGATGACCTCGAAGTCGGGACGGCTGGGGTAGCCGCCCGGCGCGACGCGCTTCACGACACCCTGGCGCGTGCCGAGCGCGATGGGATCCTCGGAATCGAGCGACACGAGGCCGAGCACGCGTTCCCTCTTGTCGATCCCGAGGTAGTCGTTGATGCGGGCGCCGGCGGCGAGCTGCACGGAGTTCGCCGGCACCGACGGGAGGTCGACGGGCGTGAAGCGGATGAGGCGGCCGCTCGAGGTGACGGCGCCGAGCTCGCCGCGGGTCGTCCCGCGCACGCTCGACAGGATCGCATCGTGCTTCGAGCGGCGCGTCGGCGCCGTCGGCCCCTCGACGCCCTCCGCGAGGTCGACGCGGACCGCGCGGCCCGTCGTCGACAGCATGACGAGGGTGGGCGCATCCGGGATCTCGAGCGATACGGCGCCGGCCTTGCGGGATGCGGCGGTCGCCTTGACCTGTGCACCCGCCTCGGTGAGGAGGGTGCGCCGCGGGGTACCGAAGCGCTCGGCGACCTCGTCGAGCTCGACGCCCACCTGGGTGCGGATGCGCGCCGGGTCGGAGAGGAGGCCCTCGAGCTCGGCGATCTCGGCGCGGAGCTTGTCGCGCTCGGTCTCGAGCTCGATGCGGCTGAACTTCGTCAGGCGGCGCAGCTGGAGCTCGAGGATGTAGTCGGCCTGCAGCGTCGACAGGTCGAAGACGTCGATGAGGCGGGCGCGCGCCTGCGCGGTGTCGTCGCTCCCGCGGACGACCTGGATGACCTCGTCGATATCGAGGATCGCGATGAGCAGCCCCTCGACGAGGTGGAGCCGCTCCTGGCGACGCGCGAGCCGGTACTGCGAGCGGCGCGTGACGACCTGGATGCGATGGTCGAGGTAGACGCGCAGCAGCTCTCGCAGTCCGAGTGTCTGCGGACGCCCGTCGACGAGCGCGACGTTGTTGATCGCGAATCCGTCCTCGAGCGGGGTGAGGCGGTAGAGCTGGTCGAGCACGGCCTCCGGCGAGAACCCGGTCTTGATCCCGATGACGAGGCGCAGGCCGTTCTTGCGGTCGGTGAGATCGGTGACGTCGGCGATCCCCGTGATCTTCTTGGAGCCCACCCCGTCCTTGATCTTCTCGATGACCTTCTCGGGCCCGACGAGGTAGGGGAGCTCCGTCACGACGAGTCCCGTGCGGCGCGCCGAGATCTGCTCGATCGAGACCTTCGCGCGCGTCTTGAAGGAGCCGCGTCCGGTCGCGTAGGCGTCGCGGATGCCGTCGAGACCGACGATCGTGCCGCCCGTGGGGAGGTCGGGGCCCGGCACGTACGCCATGAGGTCCTCGAGCGTCGCGTCGGGGTTCTCGAGCAGGTGCCGGGCGGCGCCCGCCACCTCGATGAGGTTGTGCGGAGCCATGTTGGTCGCCATGCCGACCGCGATGCCGCTCGCGCCGTTGACGAGCAGGTTGGGGAACGCGGCGGGCAGCACGGCGGGCTGCGTGAGCTGGTTGTCGTAGTTCGGCACGAAGTCGACGACGTCCTCGTCGAGCGACTCGACGAGTGCGAGCGCCGCGGCCTGCATGCGCGCCTCGGTATAGCGGGGGGCAGCGGGGCCGTCGTCGAGCGAGCCGAAGTTGCCGTGCCCGTCGACGAGCGGCACGCGCATCGTGAAGTCCTGCGCGAGGCGCACGAGCGCGTCGTAGATCGCGGTGTCGCCGTGCGGGTGCAGGCGGCCCATGACGTCGCCCACCACGCGCGCGGACTTCACGTGCCCGCGATCCGGCCGCAGGCCCATCTCGTTCATCTGGAAGAGGATGCGGCGCTGCACGGGCTTGAGCCCGTCGCGGGCGTCGGGGAGCGCGCGCGAGTAGATGACGGAGTACGCGTACTCCAGGAACGAGCCCTGCATCTCGGTCGAGACGTCGACGTCTTCGATTCGCTCGCCGCCGGCAGGGGTCACGGAGGTCTTCTCGGGTGGAGTCATAAGATCGTCGCCATGCTACCGGCGGCGACAACGCACAGGCTGAGCCTCGCGGATGTCGTGCCGAATTGCCTCGACGCCCTCGCGGGCGCACGCGGACGGATGGAGCTCGCGCCGGTCGAGAAGGCGG
Organism: Actinomycetes bacterium; assembly: GCA_023432005.1. Lineage (GTDB taxonomy): Bacteria > Actinomycetota > Actinomycetes > Actinomycetales > Microbacteriaceae > Homoserinibacter. The sequence continues at coordinate 4,541 of JAEYVF010000121.1, read as the reverse complement.
TGGTCGTCGTCGTCGACGGCCTCGGCCACGCGCAGCTCGAAGCTCATTCCGGGCATGCGCGCACGCTCGCGAAGCGCCTTCCGCACGACCCGGCGATCGGGGCGGGCTTCCCGACGACGACGGTGGCCGCCCTCGCGACCCTCACGACGGGCCAGCCCGCGGGGCGCCATGGCCTCGTCGGCTACCGCGTCTACGACCCGGCCCACGACAGCGTCGTCAACCAGTTGAGCGGATGGGAGGGCCTCGACCCCGCGACGTGGCAGCGCAGCCCGACGCTCTTCGAGACCGCGGCATCCGCGGGCGTGCGGAGCGTCGCGATCACGCATCCGCGTTACCGCGACTCGCCCTTCACCTCGGCCGTGCTGCGCGGAGCCGAGTTCGCCGGTGCGGGGGATGCGGAGGAGCGGGCGGCCCGCCTGCGCAGCGTGCTCGCCGCGCCCGGCCCCGGGCTCGTCTACTACTACGTGCCCGACCTCGACATGGCCGGCCACGCGAACGGCGTCGCGTCGCGCGAGTGGGTGTCTGCGCTCGAGGCGCTCGACGCGGAGCTCGCGCTCGTCACGGGCTCGCTCGGCCCACGTCATGGCATGGTCGTGACGGCCGACCACGGCATGGTCGACGTGCCCCCGCACGCCCAGCGGATCGCGAGCGGTGTCCTGCTCGAGGGCGTGCGCCACGTCGCGGGCGAGCCGCGCTGCCTGCAGCTGCACCTCGAGCCCGGCGTCGACGCCGACGCCGTCGCGGAGGCGTGGCGCGCCTCCGAGGGGCGTCGTGCCTGGGTGGGCACGCGCGCGGAGGCACTCGCGGCCGGGTGGTTCGGCGAGGTGGACCCCGAGGTGCTGCCGCGTATCGGCGAGGTGCTCGTGGCCGCGCGCGCCGATCACGCCTACTACACCGATCCGGACGACAGGGCGCGCGGCATGGTGGGGCAGCACGGCTCCCTCACACCGGCCGAGACGGCCGTGCCCTTGCTGCGCTTCGGCGGCTTCGCCTGACTCAGTCCTCGTCGCCGCGGGCGCCGAAGACGATCTCGTCCCAGCTCGGCATCGACGCGCGACCGCGGCGCTTGCCGAGCGGCCCCGTGGCCCCGGACGAGCCGGAGGCCTTCGCCGTGGGGGCCGAGGACGGGGTCGAGGTGAACGCGGCGGGCACGGGCTCGTCGGGCACGCCCTCGAGGGGCACGTCGACGAGCTTGACGACTCCCGTCGACGGATGCGCGGCGAGCCCCTGGTCGCCGTCCTCGAGGTCGAGCGGCTCGCGCTCGCCCCGGCGGCGACGGAGCGCCTCGAGCAGGTCGGCGGTGTGGTGGGTCGTGCTCGGCTCCTCCGCGGGGCCCGGGCGGGCGCCGAACTCCAGCTGCGTGAACTCGACGGGCGTCACGACGGTGTCCTCGCCATCCGTCTCGACGGCGAACGCGCCGGAGTCGAACCGTGCGTCATCGCGCTCGTCGAGCGGCACGGCGCGGAGGCGGGGGATGAGGCTCGGCGGGAGCTCGCCCTGCTGCGACAGCTGCACCGCCTCCTGGTTGAGCGGCTGCAGCGACTGCTTCTTGGGGTCGAACCCCCAGCGGGCGTCGCGCTCGATCTGAGCCGCTTCGAAGGTGAGCTTGACGATCCAGCCGCCGCCCTGCTCCTTCCAGCTCGCCCAGCGCTCGCCCGTCGCGCCGGCATCCGCGAGCCGCTCCCGGATGACGGACCCGAAGGTCGCGCCCGAGGCGAGCGGGTCGGTCTCGACGGCCATGTGCACGGGCACGTTGAGCGCCGACTCGATGACGTATTCGCGCTCGGCGATCACGGGGCCCTCGAAGCGGCGGATGTACTCGAGCGAGGCGCCCGTGACGCGTGCGACGTCCTCCGCGGTCATCCCGGCGCGGATCTGCGCCTGGATCTCGCGCGGCGCGAGGCGGCGGGCGGGCCCGGGGTCGGGCATGGATGCGCGCAGGCGCGACTGCACGGTCTCGTCGACCTCGACGCGGTACTGCTCCCCGTCATCCGAGGCGACCAGGAGCGAGCCGTTCTCGACTCCGATGACCTTGAGTTCTTGCATGCTGAACCGACCTCCAGGCGTCAGGATTCGACGCCAGGATGCCACGCGCGGTGCCCGCATCCCGGGAATAACGCGGGCGTGCCGCGAGTTGCACTACCAGCGGTTCCCGGCGTGTCTGAAAGCGGGCTGGGAGGGTTTGCGCTTCGGCATCCGATGATGCAGACTGACGCCGCTTCACCCGCAACGCGCCGATGGAAATGGATGGGAATGGCTACCGATTACGACGCCCCTCGGAAGACCGACGACGACACCGAGTCGATCCAGGCCCTCCAGGAGCGTGTCCCCGACAAGCTGTCGGGTGTGGTGGACGTCGACGACGCCGACAACCCGGGCTTCGAGCTCGCCGGGCAGGACCTGTCCGACATCGATCTCGACGTCGTCGTGCTCCCGCCGCAGGAGGACGAGTTCACGTGCGTGAGCTGCTTCCTCGTGAAGCACCAGTCGCAGTTCGACCACAAGACCGACCTCGGCCCGATCTGCGCCGAGTGCGCCGCCTAAGGGCGAGCTGAGCGGATCGCCTCGGCGAGCTCCTCCGCACGTCGGCTCGAGATGAGCCAGTAGGGCGTCGGATCCGCGGGGTCGACGAGCTCGACCCGCACGACATCCGGGATCCAGCCGCGGATGAGCAGCCAGGCGTCCGCGTGGAGCCCCGTGCCGCGCTCGCGCACGGCATCCGCTCCCCGCGCGGCGGCGACCTCGCCGACCACCGCGAGCGGCAGTCGTGCGCGCCCCGCCCGCAGTGCGCCCTCGCCGACCTCGACGGTCGGCGTGGTGAACAACAGCAGACCGACGATGCCGCCGTACAGGACGATCGCGACGACGACGCCCGCGACGGCGTTGATCGGCAGGAAGACGAGAAGCGACGCCGGGATCACGAGAGCGGTCGCGAGGTAGATCCACGGGGCGGGCCAGAGACGTTCACGGTAGGTCATCACGCCTATTCGACCATGGACTATCGTCGTGGGGTGACCGAGTCCGTCGAGGTGCTGTTCCGCGGCGACCCCCTTCCCGAGTACGCGCATCCCGGGGACGCGGGTGCCGACCTCGTCTCCGCAGTGGACCTCGTGCTCGCGCCGGGCGAGCGCGCGGTCGTGGGCACGGGAGCCGCCATCGCCCTCCCGGACGGCTACGTCGCGTTCGTCGTGCCGCGCAGCGGCCTCGCGGCGAAGCACGGCATCACGATCGTCAACAGCCCGGGCACCGTCGACGCGGGCTACCGCGGCGAGATCCGTGTCACCCTGCTGAACACCGATGCCCGGGAGAGCTACGCCGTCGCGGCGGGCGACCGCATCGCGCAGCTCATCGTCATGCCCGTGAGCCGGGCCCGCTTCATCCCGGTCGAGCGCCTGCCCGGCTCCGACCGCGGGGAGGGCGGCTTCGGCTCGACCGGGTACTCGACCCGAGGAGGAACCCCATGAGCGACGTGCCCGTCGACGACGCCCCCGCCGACCAGCCCAAGTCCGCGCCTGCGGACCGCGCGGAGAACGGCCCGCTCGACGTCGCCGAGGCGAACGCCGTGCGCCCGTACGTCGACCTCGGCGGCGTGAAGATCCTGCCGCGGCCGGAGCTCGCGCTGCGCCTCGAGATCGAGGAGGGCAGCAAGCGCGTCGTCGCGGTCGCCCTCGACTACGCCGAGTCCACGCTGCAGGTGCAGCCCTTCGCGGCGCCGCGCTCGAGCGGTCTCTGGCACGAGATCCGCGAGCAGATCGTCGAGCAGATCGCCCGGCAGGGCGGAACGACGCAGACCGTGGACGGCCCGTTCGGCCCCGAGCTGCGCGCGGAGATCCCGGCGCCCGCGGGCAACGCCCCCGGCGTGCGGATCGCGCGCTTCGTGGGCGTCGACGGCCCGCGATGGTTCCTGCGTGGCGTGATCAGCGGCAAGGCGGCCGTCGACCCGGAGGCCGCTGCGCAGGTCGAGGATCTGTTCCGCAGCATCGTCGTCGTGCGCGGTGAGACCCCCATGCCCCCGCGCGATCTCATCCCGCTCACGGTCCCGGCGAACGTGCAGCCGGGCGGCCAGGCCTGATGTCGTCGTCCGACGTGCCGGGGGAGCCCGGCGCGCCCGAGCCCGACGAGCCGCGCCCCGCCGACGCCACCGCCGCGCCGACCTTCTCGGAGGCCATGGCCGTCGCGGCGCGCCGGTCGGGCCTCGGTCACGTGAAGCCTGGGGAGGCGCCGAGCGCGCGCGCGCTGCTCGGAGCGGTGGGCGGCGTCCGCGGCCTCGTGGAGTCGATCCTCCCGCCGCTGCTCTTCCTCGTGGTCTACACGGTGACCCAGCAGCTCGCGCCGTCGGTGCTCGCGCCGCTCGCCCTCGCGGTCGTCTTCATCGCGGCGCGCCTCGTCATGCGCCAGCCCGTCATGACGGCGGTCGTCGGCGCCCTCGGCGTCGGTGTCTCCGCGGGCCTCGCGCTCCTGAGCGGCCGCGCGTCGGACAACTTCCTCCCGGGCCTCATCATCAACGTCGTGCTGCTCGTCGCGATGCTCGTGAGCATCGC